>NZ_JBUZNL010000002.1:0-367023 GCF_055326485.1 Georgenia sp. G2120
ACTGGGGTTTGTGGGTGCCAGATGCTCCTTAGAAAGGAGGTGATCCAGCCGCACCTTCCGGTACGGCTACCTTGTTACGACTTCGTCCCAATCGCCAGTCCCACCTTCGACAGCTCCCTCCACAAGGGTTGGGCCACCGGCTTCGGGTGTTACCGACTTTCGTGACGTGACGGGCGGTGTGTACAAGGCCCGGGAACGTATTCACCGCAGCGTTGCTGATCTGCGATTACTAGCGACTCCGACTTCATGGGGTCGAGTTGCAGACCCCAATCCGAACTGAGACCGGCTTTCTGGGATTCGCTCCACCTCGCGGTATCGCAGCCCTTTGTACCGGCCATTGTAGCATGCTTGAAGCCCAAGACATAAGGGGCATGATGATTTGACGTCATCCCCACCTTCCTCCGAGTTGACCCCGGCAGTCTCCCATGAGTCCCCACCATGACGTGCTGGCAACACAGGACAAGGGTTGCGCTCGTTGCGGGACTTAACCCAACATCTCACGACACGAGCTGACGACAACCATGCACCACCTGTATACCAGCCTTACGGGGCACCTATCTCTAGATGTTTCCGGTATATGTCAAGCCTTGGTAAGGTTCTTCGCGTTGCATCGAATTAATCAGCATGCTCCGCCGCTTGTGCGGGCCCCCGTCAATTCCTTTGAGTTTTAGCCTTGCGACCGTACTCCCCAGGCGGGGCACTTAGTGCGTTAGCTACGGCGCGGACCCCGTGGAAACAGGCCCCACACCTAGTGCCCAACGTTTACGGCATGGACTACCAGGGTATCTAATCCTGTTCGCTACCCATGCTTTCGCTCCTCAGCGTCAGTAATGGCCCAGAGACCCGCCTTCGCCACCGGTGTTCCTCCTGATATCTGCGCATTTTACCGCTACACCAGGAATTCCAGTCTCCCCTACCACACTCTAGTCTGCCCGTACCCACTGCAGGCGCGGGGTTGAGCCCCGCGTTTTCACAGCAGACGCGACAAACCGCCTACGAGCTCTTTACGCCCAATAATTCCGGACAACGCTTGCGCCCTACGTATTACCGCGGCTGCTGGCACGTAGTTAGCCGGCGCTTCTTCTGCAGGTACCGTCACTTTCGCTTCTTCCCTGCTGAAAGAGGTTTACAACCCGAAGGCCGTCATCCCTCACGCGGCGTCGCTGCATCAGGCTTTCGCCCATTGTGCAATATTCCCCACTGCTGCCTCCCGTAGGAGTCTGGGCCGTGTCTCAGTCCCAGTGTGGCCGGTCACCCTCTCAGGCCGGCTACCCGTCGACGCCTTGGTAGGCCATTACCCCACCAACAAGCTGATAGGCCGCGAGCCCATCCCTCACCGATAAATCTTTCCACCCCCACCCATGCGAGCAGGAGTCATATCCGGTATTAGCCCCGATTTCCCGAGGTTATCCCGAAGTGAAGGGCAGGTTGCTCACGTGTTACTCACCCGTTCGCCACTGATCCACCCAGCAAGCTGAGCTTCACCGTTCGACTTGCATGTGTTAAGCACGCCGCCAGCGTTCGTCCTGAGCCAGGATCAAACTCTCCGTAAAAGTATCGCACCCACGCCAACCACTAAGGGCCGGACACGGGCGACTATCCATACGAAGACCAACCCAACCCCCACAACGAGAGCCCGGCGATCCCAACCAACCCCACCAACCCCAAGGAAAAGGAGCCAGCAGAGCCAAAAAAACAAACAACAACATGAGAACACCACCCACCCGGCCCACCGATCGGCAGACCAGACACGATGACGCCCCCACATACATGGCATCAAAAACAATCACGCACTGTTGAGTTCTCAAACAACCCACCCACAACACACCAACCCAGAACCTCTAGTTCCAAGCCAGCCACATCAGGGCAACTTGACTATCTTAACCATCTGTTTCTCGGCTGTCAACCTGCTCGTTACGAGCTGGTCTTGGTCGATCTTCAGGATGGCACCGACGCGCACTGACCATTGGCCGGTAGTTGTCGGTGGGCCTTCGGGACCGGCCACCAGCTGGTGTCCGTCTCTCCCGTGCGGGCCTCGTAGAGATTAGGCCGGGCCGATCCCGATGGGCAAGCCGGTGCGCCGTGCGCTCCGTCACAGGGCCGATTTCTCCCGGGGTTGCAACGATTGCTGCCTCGACCTCGGCGCTGACCGGTAGAGATCCTCCCGTCTCGGTCCCGCCCGCAGAGACTCGCCGCGTGGCTGCTCCCCGAGCTACTCCCCGGTGTCGCCATCGATCGCCTCGCGCAGGAGGTCGGCGTGCCCCGCGTGCCGCGCGTACTCCTCGATGAGATGGGTGAGCACCCAGCGGAGAGTCGGCGCCGGTTCGTCTCCGTACACGTTGTGGCGCATCGGTGTCGCCATCGGGTCCGAGCTCTCGGCCGACGTGGGTCCGGCCTCGGAAGCCGGCCCTGTCGTCGACGGTCCGTCCCCCGTCGAGACCTCGTCCCGCGTCGGCACCCGCTCCCCCGCGAGAACGGCATCGACCGACCGGCGGGACCGGTCGACGGCCGCGAGCCACTCGGCCCGCAGGTCGGCACGGGCGCGCCCCTTCGCCGCGTGCCAGTCCCGATCGGGATCGGCGTCCCACTCCTCGTCGGTGGCGGACGTCGGGACGGGCTCTCCCCGCATGCCGTGCGTCAGCCAGAAGTCCTCGACGAAGGCCAGGTGGAGCAGCATCCCGCCGAGCGTCATGGTCGACGGAGCGTGTGTCGCCCCCAGCTGCTCCGGCGACAGCCCCCGGGTCTTCCAGTCGATCGTTCCGCGCAGGTAGTCGAGGAAGCCAAGGAGCGTCCCTGACTCACCGAGCCCGGTCGGCGGCTCGGGTCGCCCGTCCTCGTCGAGCGGCGCGACGTCCGGGTCCACGCCTCCCCAGACCGCGCGGGCACGGGCACCGTTCGTCATGCCCGCACCGTACGCGTGGCCACCAGGACGAAGTGCCTACGGAAAATTGGGACTTACTGCCCAGGACGGACGCTTCCCGGCGGGGAACCATATGCATGTACCCACCCCGCAGCGGTCCACCCGCTGCTCCGAGACAAGGAGCTCGACATGGCCACCACCACCGCCGGCACGCGGACCGCCACCGTCTACCAGGACGACATCATCAAGAGCTCGTCCGCCCGCATCTTCCTCGGGCTGTCCCGCATCGGGATCGGCCTGTACTTCCTCTGGGCATTCCTCGACAAGACGTTCGGCCTGGGGTTCGCCACGCAGTCCGAGAACGCCTGGATCAACGGCGGCACCCCCGCCCAGGGCTACATCAACGGCGTGGCCGTCAACGGCCCCCTCGGCGGCTTCTTCGAGCTGTTCGCCAACCCGTTCGGCGACATCCTGTTCATGGCCGGCCTCCTCGGCCTCGGCGTCGCCCTCGTCAGCGGCGCTGGCCTGAAGATCGCCGCCGTCTCCGGCGCGCTCCTCCTGCTGTTCATGTACCTCGCGCAGCCGCCGTTCGCGGTCGACGCCTCGTCGAACCCCATCCTCGACAGCCACGTCCTCGAGGGCTTCCTCGTGGTCATCCCCGCGCTCACCCTGGCGGGCGACACGATCGGCATCGGCAAGTGGTGGGGCGGCATCGTCGGTAACAGCTGGCTGCGCTGACCGCCTCCCCCGCCGGACCCGCTCCGCACGCACGAAGGGCCCGCCTCCCCCTGGGGAGGCGGGCCCTTCGTCGTCGTCCTTCGGGAGAGGTCACCGCGTCTCGCACGGTGATCTCGTCCGGCGGGCCGGTCCGGCCCGTGAGCCGACCAACCGCTCAGGTCACCTCAGGACGCGAGGCGCCGCTTCGGCGTCGGGCGGGGTCAGATGACCTCGGCCCACGGCTCGCGAGCGCCCTCGGAACCGACCGACGACACCGGCTTCCCGGTGGCGCCCGCCTCGAGCTGCGCCGTCGCGTAGGCCTGCACCTGGCTGGACACGGCCTCGGCCACCCGCGGGTCGAAGACGCCCGGGATGATGAACGACGCGTTGAGCTCCTGAGCCCCCACGACGTCGGCGATCGCCACGGCCGCGACACGCAGCATCTCGCCGTCGATGTGGCTCGCTCCCGCGTCGAGGAGGCCGCGGAACAGGCCCGGGAAGGCCAGCACGTTGTTGATCTGGTTCGGGTAGTCGCTGCGACCGGTCGCGACGACGGCCGCGGTACGGGCGGCCTCCTCCGGGTCCACCTCCGGGTCCGGGTTCGCGAGCGCAAAGACGATCGCGCCGTCGGCCATCGTGGCGATGTCGTCGCCGTCGAGGATCCCCGCCGACGAGACGCCGATGAAGACGTCGGTGCCCGCGAGCCCGTCCTTGAGCGAGCCGTCGAACCCGTCCGGGTTCGTGTTCTCGGCGATCCACTGCCGCTGCGCGCTCGCCTCCTGCTTGCCGGCGTGGAGGGACCCCTCGCGGCCGTAGGCCACGATGTGGCTCGCCCCCTGCGCGGCCAGCAGCTGGATGATCGCGTGGCCCGCGGCGCCGACGCCGGAGATCGCGATCTTCACGTCCTCGAGCTTCTTGTCCACCACGCGCAGCGCGTTGATGAGCGCGGCGAGGACCACGACGGCGGTGCCGTGCTGGTCGTCGTGGAAGACCGGGATGTCGAGCTCGTCGCGCAGGCGGGCCTCGATCTCGAAGCAGCGGGGCGCCGAGATGTCCTCGAGGTTGATGCCGCCGTAGGCCGGTGCGATCGCCTTGACGATCGAGATGATCTCCTCGGTGTCCTTCGTGTCGAGCGCGACGGGCCACGCGTCGACGTTGGCGAACTCCTTGAACAGCGCCGCCTTGCCCTCCATCACGGGCAGCGAGGCCTCGGGGCCGATGTCGCCGAGCCCGAGGACCGCCGTCCCGTCGGTGACGACAGCGACCGTGTTGCGCTTGATCGTCAGGCGGCGCGCGTCCTCCTTGTTGGCGGCGATCGCCTTGCAGACGCGGGCGACGCCCGGGGTGTAGGCGCGCGAGAGGTCACGACGCGTGCGCAGCGGGACCTTCGAGGTCACCTCGATCTTGCCGCCGATGTGCAGCAGGAACGTCGAGTCCGACACCTTGGACACGCTCGCGCCGTCGACGGACTCGATCGCGGCGCGGACCCGCTCGAGGTGCTCGCCGTCGATCGTGTCCGCGGTGATGTCGACCGTGATGCCGTCGGCGCTCGAGTGGACGACGTCGACGCCCATCACGGTGCCCCCCGCCGAGGCCACGGCACTCACGACCTCCGCGGTCGCCTGCGGCGAGGTGCCGACCAGCACTCGCAGGGTCGTGGTGTAGGACGGACTGGGCACTGCCATAGGGACCTCCGTGGTCAGAGAATGCGGGTGCTACGTGGGTCAGTCTGCCGCAGGGACGACAGATCCGGTGTCGATCAGGCCTGGACGCGCTCGAGGACGAGCTCCTTGACCCGCGCGGCGTCCGCCTGGCCGCGGGTGGCCTTCATGACCGCGCCGATGACGGCGCCGATCGGCCCGAGGTTGCCGGAGCGGATCTTCTCGGCGATGTCCGGCTGCGCGGCCAACGTCTCGTCGATGACGGCGAGCAGCGGGCCGTCGTCGGAGACGACCGCGAGACCGCGGGCCTCGACGACCTCGGTCGGCGAGCCCTCTCCGGCCAGCACGCCCTCGAGCGCCTGGCGGGCGAGCTTGTCGTTGACCCGACCGGAGTCGACGAGCCCCTGGAGCTCGGCGACCTGCTCCGGCGTCACGCCCACGGAGTCGAGCTCGACGCCGCGCGAGTTCGCGACGCGGGCGAGCTCGCCCATCCACCACTTGCGGGCGGCCGCGGGCGTGGCGCCGGCGGTGACGGTGGACTCGATGAGGTCGAGCGCGCCGGCGTTGACCGCGTCGCGCATCTCCGGCTCCGAGAAGCCCCACTCCCCGATGAGCCGACGACGACGAACGGCCGGCAGCTCCGGGAGGGCCGCCCGGAGCTCCTCGACCCACTCGCGCGACGGCGCGACGGGCACGAGGTCGGGCTCGGGGAAGTAGCGGTAGTCCTCGGCGTCGGACTTCACGCGGCCCGGCGAGGTGGTGCCGGTGTCCTCGTGCCAGTGCCGCGTCTCCTGGGTGACGGTGCCGCCCGCGGCGAGGACCGCCGCCTGGCGCTGGATCTCGTGGCGCACGGCCCGCTCGATCGACCGGAAGGAGTTGACGTTCTTCGTCTCGGTGCGCGTGCCCAGCGGCGCGTCCGGGGACTCGCGTAGGGAGACGTTGACGTCGGCGCGGACGTTGCCGCGCTCCATCCGCGCCTCGGAGACGCCGAGGGCCCGGAAGATGTCCCGGAGCGACTGGACGTAGGCCCGCGCGACCTCGGGTGCCCGTGCGCCGGTGCCGACGACCGGCCGCGAGACGATCTCGACGAGCGGCACGCCGGCGCGGTTGTAGTCCACGAGCGAGTACTCCGCGCCCTGGATACGTCCGGTCGACCCTCCGACGTGGGTGTTCTTGCCCGCGTCCTCCTCCATGTGCGCCCGCTCGATGGGGACGACGACCTCGGTGCCGTCCTCGAGCTCGACGGCGAGCTCGCCGTCGTACGCGATCGGCTCGTCCGACTGGGAGGTCTGGAAGTTCTTCGCGAGGTCCGGGTAGAAGTAGTTCTTCCGGGCGAAGCGGCACGACTCCGCGATCTCGCAGCCGAGCGCGAGGCCGATCGTCACGGCGTAGCGCACGGCCGTCCCGTTGACCGCCGGCAGCGCGCCGGGCAGGCCGAGCGAGACGGGCGTGACGTGCGTGTTGGGCGCGCCGCCGAACTCGTTGAGCGCGCCGTCGAACATCTTGGTCCGGGTCCCCAGCTCGACGTGGACCTCGAGCCCGATGACCGGGTCGAAGCGGCGGATCGCCTCGTCGTAGTCCATGAGGGTGTCGGTCATCGCTGCGCCTCCGTCGGCTCGGTCTCGCCGGTCGTCCCGGTCAGCTCCGGGGCGCGGTCGAGCAGCGGCCCGCCCCACCCGCTCGTCAGTGCCCGCTCGAGGGCGCCGCCGGCGCGGTACAGGAGGGCGTCCTGCCGGGCCGGGGCGATGATCTGGAGGCCCACCGGCAGTCCGTCGTCGTCGGACAGTCCCGACGGGAGCGACATCGCGGGCACGCCGGCGAGGTTGGCCGGGATCGTCGCGATGTCGTTGAGGTACATCGCCAGGGGGTCGTCGATCTTCTCGCCGATGGGGAAGGCGGTGGTCGGCGCCGTCGGGGAGACGAGGACGTCGACCTGCTCGAACGCGGCCGCGAAGTCGCGCTGGACCACGGTGCGGACCTGCTGCGCGGCCCGGTAGTAGGCGTCGTGGAAGCCCGCGGACAGGGCGTGGGTGCCGAGGATGATCCGGCGCTTGACCTCGTCGCCGAATCCCGCGCCACGGGTCGCCGCCATCACGCGCTCGGCCGTGGCCGGGCCCTCGGCGGGCTCGACGCGCAGGCCGAAGCGCATGCCGTCGAACCGGGCGAGGTTCGAGGACGCCTCCGCGGGCAGGATGAGGTAGTAGGCCGCGAGCGCGTGCTCGAACGACGGCGCCGAGACCTCGTGGATCTCGGCCCCGCCCGCCTCGAGGACCGCGAGCGCCGCGTCGAAGGACGCCTTGACCCCGGGCTGGTAGCCCTCGCCGCCGAGCTCACGCACGACGCCGACGCGCAGGCCCTCGAGCTCACCCGTGCGGGCGGCCTCGACGAGACCCGCCACCGGGTCCGTGAGCGAGGTGGCGTCCAGCGGGTCGTGGCCGCCGACGGTCTCGTGCAGGAGCGCGGCGTCGACAACCGTGCGTGCCACCGGGCCGATCTGGTCGAGCGAGGAGGCCAGCGCGACCGCGCCGTACCGCGAGACACCGCCGTACGTGGGCTTGACGCCGACGCTGCCGGTCACCGCCGCGGGCTGGCGGATCGAGCCGCCCGTGTCGGAGCCGAGCGCGATCGGCGCCTGGAACGAGGACACCGCCGCGGCCGAGCCACCGCCCGAGCCGCCGGGGATGCGGGTGAGGTCCCACGGGTTACGGGTGGGTCCGAACGCGGAGTGCTCGGTGGACGAGCCCATCGCGAACTCGTCGAGGTTCGTCTTGCCGAGGATCGGCAGGCCGGCCGCGCGCAGGCGCGTGACGACGGTGGCGTCGTAGGGCGGGACCCAGCCCTCGAGCATCTTCGAGCCGGCGGTCGTGACCTGGCCGTGGGTGACGATGTTGTCCTTGACGGCGATCGGCACGCCGGTCAGCGGGGCGAGGTCGTCACCGGCGGCGCGGCGGGCGTCGGCGTCGCGCGCGGAGGCCAGCGCCTTCTCGGCGGAGACGTCGAGGTAGGCGTGGACGGAGGCGTCGACGGCGGCGGTGCGCGCGAGGTGGGCCTCGGTCAGCTCGACGGAGCTCACCTCGCCGGCGGCGAGGGCGGCCGCCTGCTCGGCGGCGGACATGCGGGTCAGGTCGCTCATGCCTCCTCCCCCAGGATCTGCGGCACGAGGAACTGGTCGTCCTCGGAGGCGGGCGCGGCGGCGAGGACCTCGCCGAGGTCGAGACCCTGGGTGGGCTCGTCCTCGCGGAACACGTTGACGAGCGGCAGCGGGTGCGAGGTCGGCGGCACGTCCGGCGTGGCGATCTCGGAGACGCTCTCCACGGCCTGGGTGATGACCTCGAGCTCGCCCGCAAGACGCTCGATCTCGTCCGGGGTCAGCTCGATACGGGCGAGCGCCGCGACGCGCGCGACCTCGGCTGAGTCGAAAGAGGGCATGCCCGGAGTCTAGGTGTTCCGGGAGGGCGGGCCGCCCGGTCGTCCGGGTGGGCGGGCGGCGGCCCGGTGCCCGGGAGGCCCGGTCGTCCGGCGGCCCGCCTACGCTGGCGACCATGCCGCGCACCACCCTCGCCGCCCTCACCGGGACCGCCGTCCGCATCGCCGCCGCGACCGCCGCCGTCCAGCTGACCGCGGCGGGCGGCATCATGGCCGTCGACCACCTGCGCAAGCTGCGCGAGCCGCTCTCGGGAGAGTTCCCGGCCACCGAGCCCGTCGACCTCGACGTCCACGGCTCGCAGATGAAGGTCTTCACCTACGGCCAGGACCTCTACGACGACATGCTGGCCGAGATCGAGGGCGCCACCGAGTCGATCTTCTTCGAGACGTTCATCTGGAAGCGCGACGAGACGGGGAAGCGGTTCAAGGAGGCGCTCGAGGCGGCGGCGCGGCGCGGCGTGGACGTCTACGTCGTCTTCGACTCGTGGGGGAACCTCAACCAGGGCCTGCACTTCTACCGCTTCGCCGACCTCCCCCACCTGCACGTGCGGCGGTTCCCACTCATCCGCCCCGGCCTGCTCATCGGGAACCTGCGCCAGACCGGGCGCGACCACCGCAAGCTCCTCGTCGTCGACGAGTCCACGGGGTACATCGGTGGGTACAACATCGGCGACCTGTACGCGACGACCTGGCGCGACACCCACCTGCGTGTGCGCGGGCCGGCGGTGTGGGAGCTGACGAACGCGTTCGTCGACTTCTGGAACGACCACCGCACGAAGAAGCAGCCCGAGCTCCCCGACCCCGGCGCCCGCGAGTGGCTCGCCCAGATCGAGGGCCGGTCGAACACCCCGCACCGCATGCTGTTCCCCGTGCGCGGCATGTACCTCGACGCCCTCGACCGCGCCGTGGAGTCCGTCGACATCACGATGGCCTACTTCATCCCCGACCGGGAGATCCTGCGGGCGCTGACCGCCGCCGCGCGTCGGGGGGTGCGGGTCCGCGTCATCATCCCGCACCGCACCAACCACGTCCTCGCCGACTGGGTGTCCCGCCCGTACTACGACGACCTCCTCGAGACCGGCGTCGAGCTGTGGCTGTTCAAGGACGCGATGGTGCACGCGAAGACGATGTCCGTCGACGGCCGGTGGACGACGATCGGGACCGCGAACATCGACCGGATGTCGCTGCAGGGCAACTTCGAGGTCAACCTCGAGATCCACGACGACGGGCTCGCCGAGCACATGGAGCGCGTCTTCGCGACCGACCTGACGAACTCGATGCCGCTCACCCTCGAGGAGTGGCGGGCGCGTGACTGGTGGCGTCGCCCACTCGAGCGCATCGTCCGCCCCCTGGGCCCGCTGCTCTGACCCCTCCTTCGTCGAGATTGCGGTTGGTCGTCGTCGAGATTGCGGCTTAGCGACGTCCCCATGTGTCGAGAGTGCGGTTGAGCCGCGCTTCCACGTGTCGAGAGTGCGGGTGAGGTGGCGTGTCGGGCACGCACGCGCGCACCACAGGCACGGTGCTGACCGACTTACCCACAGGCCAGGGTCCCCGACACCCTGAGGGGCCCTCACTGTCGGGAGAGTCTTCGCATGGAACTTCCTGGATGGCAGCCCCCGCCGCTCCCACATGTCTGGGCACGGACGAACGACGGGACGGTCCAGCTCTCCCCGTCACCGCGCTCGGGCACTCCCACCCTCGCGCCAAGCACGCCCGCGGACGACCCGGCAACCGCACCGCTCCCGCGTCCGGCGCCGGTGAGGTTGCGCCGCGGTGCGGTCGCGGCAGTACCAGAGATGACCGAGCGCGCGGAACGGGCTCGTCTCGAGCACCGGGCCAGGATCGTCGCTGTGCACCACAAGCTGTCGACGCCGCACGCGTTCACGCTGAGCTCGGCCGCCATCCTGCACGGTCTCCGAACGCTCAGCATCCCCGACCGGGTACACGTCCTCATCAGCCAGGGACGGGCTACTGAAAGCGCGGTCGACGTCGAACGTCATCGATTCGCGCACTCGACCGACGAGCTCACGACCGTTCATGGTCTCCCGGTGACGACACCTCGGCGGACCGTACTCGATGCCGCTCGCTTCACTGCCGCGCAGGAGGCACTTGTCGTCGTCGATCATCATCTCGCGATCGTCAGCAGCGCCGATCGATGCGACCGTGTGCGGGTCGAGGCCGAGGCCCGGCAGGAGCGCCGTGCCCTGCTGGCCGAGATCGACCGACTACCCCGGGGCACTCGTGGAAAGCTCCGCGCCCGCGCCGTGATCGAGTGGTCGAGCCCCTGGTCCGAGTCCGCCTTCGAGTCCGTCGTCCGTTGGATCATCCTCACCTGGGGCCGCCGCGACGTCGTGCCACAGCTCGAGATCTGGTGCGGCGAGAAGGTGTACTTCGTGGACCTCGCGCTCAGGATCGGCACACTGCCGGACGGCAGTCCGCGCTGGCTGCTCATCGAGTTCGATGGGGAGATCAAGTACTCGGGCGACGACGACGAGGTCGCGGACGTACTCGCGCGCCAGGAGGCTCGCGAACAGGATCTCCTGGCGGCCGGTCACGAGATCGTGCGTTTCCGTGCGATACAGGTCGGACATCCGATCGAGGTCGTGACCACGCTGGCGAGCGCGGTCGGCACAGAGGAGTTCGTCGCGCGCGAACCCGTCCTCGAACTGATGCCGACCGCGCGCCGGCGAGCTCGCCGCCAACGCTCGCCGGGCCGACGCCCGGTCCACTGAACCGCACTCTCGACCAATGAAGGTGAGCGTGCATTTGCTGACCCGCACTCTCGACCAGGGAAGGGTCAGGCGGGTGGGAGGGCTGCGTCGAGGCCGCCCTCGAGAAGCGTGACGAAGCCGGCCTCGTCGAGCACCGGGACGCCGAGCTCGCGCGCCTTCGTCTCCTTCGAGCCCGCGTTCTCCCCGGCCACCACCACGTGCGTCTTCTTCGAGACCGAGCCTGACGCCTTGCCGCCGCGCGCGAGGATCGCCTCCTTCGCCGAGTCCCGCGTGAACCCCTCGAGCGACCCGGTGACCACCACCGTCACACCCTCGAGAGTGCGGGGCGCCGACTCGTCGACCTGCTGCTCGGTCCGCACGCCGGCGGCCCGCCACCGCTCGACGATCTCGCGGTGCCAGGCGGCGTCCACGCTGTCGACGTCGTCGCTGCCGACATCGTCCCCCTCACCCGCACTCTCGACCACGGAGGGGGCGTCAGCCGCGCCCTCATCCGCACTCTCGACCACAGCAGCGTCGCCATCCACACCCTGAGCCGCACTCTCGACGTCAGAGGAGTCGTCGTCCGCACGCGCAACGACGCCGCCGTGGTACCAGGCGAGCACGGACTGCGCGATCGTCGGCCCCACGCCGTCGACCTCGGCGAGCCGCTCCAGCGGGGCGGAGAAGATCGCCTCGAGCGAGCCCATCTCGGTGGCCAGGGCACGCGCCGCCGTCGGGCCGACGTGCCGGATCGACAGGGCGACGATCACCCGCCAGAGGTCCTTGTCCTTCGCCTCGGCGAGTCCGGCGATCAGCTTCTCGGTGGTGCCGGACGGGCGCGGCTCGACCACCTCGTCGTCCTTGGTCTTGAAGCGCTTGACCTGCCGCTGCGTCCAGAACACGCGGCGCAGCACCCAGTTCCCCGTCGGCACGAACGCGGAGCTCCCGGACTCCTCGTCGCGTGCGAGCTCGGGCCGGTAGGCGAACACGTCGCGCAGGTCGTCGGCGGTGAGGTCGAACAGGCCCGCCTCGTTGGCGAGCACGGGCTCCTGCGGCGGCGGCACGTCCTCGGCGGACGTCACCTCACCGGCCTCGGTCACGAGCGCGAACCCCGCGGCGACGGCGGCGAGCGCCGGCTCCCGCCCGCCCGTGGGCCCGCCCGGTGCGTCCGGCTCCCGCGTGGCGTCGGGGTTGGTCAGCGCGAGCGCCGTCTCGTACCCCAGCGCCTCGATGTCGAACGCACCCCGCGAGCCGACGTGCTCGACCCGCTCGGTCAGCTGCGCCGGGCACGAGCGGGAGTTGGGGCAGCGCAGGTCGACGTCGGCCTCCTTCGCCGGCGCGAGGCGCGTCCCGCAGCTCGGGCACTGCGCCGGCATGACGAACTCGACCTCGCTCCCGTCCCGCAGGTCGACCACCGGCGCCACCACCTCGGGGATGACGTCGCCGGCCTTGCGCAGCACCACGGTGTCCCCGATGAGCACACCCTTGCGCGCCACCTCGGAGGCGTTGTGCAGGGTCGCCATCGCCACCGTCGAGCCCGCCACGAGCACGGGCTCCATCACCGCGTAGGGGGTCACTCGACCGGTGCGGCCCACGTTGACGCGGATGTCGAGCAGCTTCGTCGTCACCTCCTCGGGCGGGAACTTGTAGGCCACCGCCCAGCGCGGGACCCGCGAGGTGTGGCCGAGGCGGCGCTGAAGCGCGCGGTCGTCCACCTTGACCACCACGCCGTCGATCTCGTGGGCGCCCTCGTGCCGGGCCGCGCCGCGCTCGGCGATGTACCGCTCGACCGCCGAGCGGCCGGAGAGCAGCTGCGTCGCCTCCGAGACCGGCAGCCCCCAGGAGGCGAGGAGCTCGTAGAAGCCGTGCTGCGTCGTCGGGTTCTCGAAGTCGTCCCCCGGCACGACCGCCCCAACCCCGTGGGCGAGGAAGTCGAGCGGCCGCGACGCCGTCACCCGCGGGTCCTTCTGCCGCAGCGACCCGGCCGCCGAGTTGCGCGGGTTGGCGAACGGCGCCTTGCCGGACTCGACGAGGGCGGCGTTGAGCTCGGCGAACGCGGCGACGGGGAAGAACACCTCGCCGCGGACCTCCATGCTCGCCGGGTGCGGCCCGCCGGTCAGCACCTGCGGCACGGTCTCGAGCGTGCGCACGTTGAGGGTGACGTCCTCGCCGGTCACGCCGTCCCCGCGGGTGGCGGCGCGCACGAGCCGGCCGGCCTCGTAGGTGAGGTTGACGGCGAGCCCGTCGACCTTGACCTCGCACGTCACCGGGACGTCGGGCGCCTCGTCGGCCTCCGCGCCGGTCGCGTCGCTCACCTCGGCGCCGATGCGGGCGAACCACTCGGCGAGCTCCTCGAGCGAGAACACGTCCTCGAGGGAGTACAGGCGCTCGGCGTGGGTGACGGCGGCGAAGTCGGTGGAGTACGTGCCGCCGACCGTCTGGGTCGGCGAGTCCGGCGTGCGCAGGTCCGGGCGGGCGGCCTCGAGGGACTCGAGCTCGCGATAGGCGGCGTCGTACTCCGCGTCCGCAAGGGTCGGAGCGTCGCGCATGTAGTACGCCCAGCGCGCGGCCTCGACCTGCTCGACCAGCTCGGTCCAGCGCTGCCGCTCCTCGGCGCTCGCGGGCTCGGTGCCCTGCGCGTCCGCGTCCGGCGTCGTCGTCCCCGTCTCGCTCATGGGGACATCCTTGCGCAGGCCGCCGACACGGGTGGACGGGGCCGGCCGGCAGTGCCACGGTCTCCACGAGGACCACCCAGGACCACGCCCGACGACGACGAACCCCCGGTCCGCCCGCGCCCCGCCCGGCGACCGGCCGGCACGCACCCGCACGACGATGTCGAGAACCGGCCGGCGGCTCCGTCCCCCGGGTGACGCGGCCGACCCGGGCCGCACCGATGAGAAGGAGTACCGAGATGGCCAAGTACCTCATGCTCAAGCACTACCGCGGCGCCCCGACCCCGGCGAACGCCGCCCCGATCAGCGAGTGGACGGAGGCCGAGATGGACGCGCACTTCGCCTACTGCGACGCCTACGTCGCGCGTCTGCGCGCGAGCGGCGAGCTCGTCGACAGCCAGGCGCTGTCCCCCGAGGGCTCGTGGGTCCGGTTCGACGGCGAGGGGCGCCCGCCGCGCACCGACGGCCCGTTCGCCGAGACGAAGGACCTCGTGGCCGGCTGGGTGATCGTCGACGTCGAGAGCCATGAGCGGGCCCTCGAGCTGGCGGCCGAGCTCTCGGCGGCGCCCGGGAAGGGCGGTGAGCCGCTCGGCGAGTGGCTCGAGCTGCGCCCGTTCGTGGCGCCGGCCGTCACGTCCGCCGAGGCTGCCGAGATCATCACCCGCGAGGCCCGCTGACCGTGGGTAGCGACGTGCCGGACGAGGACCTGCTGCGACGGCTCACCCCCGACGTGCTGCGGGCCCTCGTCCGGCGCGGCGCCGACTTCGCCTCCGCCGAGGACGCCGTGCAGGAGGCGCTCCTCACGGCGTGGCGCACGTGGCCGGACGACCCGCCGCGGGACCCGCGTGCCTGGCTCGTCACGGTGGGGTGGCGCGCGTTCCTCGACGCCACGCGGTCGGAGGTGTCGCGGTCCCGGCGCGAGGAGGTCGTCGACGCCGAGCCGCTCCCCGGTCCCGCGTCCGGGGTCGACGACTCCCTGTGGCTGTACTTCTTGTGCGCGCACCCCTCGCTCACGCCGTCCTCCGCCGTCGCGCTCACGCTGCGCGCTCTCGGCGGCCTGACCACCCGGCAGATCGCCGAGGCCTACCTCGTGCCCGAGTCGACGATGGCGCAGCGCATCAGCCGCGCCAAGCGCACGGTCGCCGACGTGCGGCTCGACGAGGCCGGGTCGGTGACGACCGTCCTGCGCACCCTCTACCTCGTGTTCAACCAGGGGTACGCGGGCGACGTCGACCTGGCGGCCGAGGCGATCCGTCTCGCGCGTCAGCTGGCCGCGGTCAGCGACGAGCCCGAGGTGCGCGGGCTGCTCGCGCTCATGCTGCTTCACCACGCGCGGCGGGACACCCGCACCGGACCCGACGGTCGGCTCGTCCCCCTCGCCGAGCAGGACCGGTCCCGCTGGGACGGGGCGGCGATCGCCGAGGGCGTCGCGCTCCTGCAGGCCGCCCTCGCGCGGGACCGCCTCGGCGAGTACCAGGCCCAGGCCGCGATCGCCGCGCTGCACGCCGACGCCGCGAGCGCCGAGGAGACCGACTGGGTGCAGATCGTCGAGTGGTACGACGAGCTGGTGGCCCTCACCGACAACCCCGTGGCCCGACTCGGGCGCGCGATCGCCGTGGGCGAGGCCGACGGTCCGCGGGCCGGGCTCGCGGCGCTGGCCGCGATCGACGACGGCCTCCCCCGCCGCACCGCCGCCGAGGCGTACCTCCGACGCCGGGCGGGCGAGCCCGCGGCGGCCGCCCGGCTCTACGACGAGGCGGCCGAGCGCGCGAGCAGCGTCCCGGAGCGCGACCACCTGCGCCGGGAGGCCGCGCGCGCCCGGGCGGCGACCTGACCCCGTCGTCGGACCCCCGTGGCACGCTGGTCGCATGTGCGGGCGCTACGCGAGCTTCAAGCAGGCCCAGGACCTGGCCGACGTCTTCGACGTGACCCAGGTGGCCGAGGAGGTGGCAAGCCTGCGGCCGTCGTGGAACGTGGCGCCGACGCAGGACGGACTCATCGTCGTCGAGCGGCTCGTCGATGGCGAGGGCCGCATCGCGGGCCGCGAGGGGTCCGGCGAGGCGGAGGGCCCGCGGCGCAGCATGGAGGTCGCGCGCTGGGGGCTCGTCCCGCACTGGGCGAAGGATCCGTCCGTGGGCAACAAGATGATCAACGCGCGCAGCGAGACGGTCGCGGAGAAGGCGTCCTTCAAGTCTCCCCTCAAGAAGAACCGCTGCCTCGTCCTCGCCGACGGCTACTACGAGTGGCAGGCGCCCGAGTCCGGGAAGGGCCCGAAGACCCCGTACTTCATCACCCGGTCCGACGGCGCACCCCTCGCCTTCGCCGGCCTGTTCTCGTGGTGGCGGCCGAAGGACGAGCCCGACGCCGACTGGTTGTGCACCACGACGATCCTCACCGCCGCCGCCGAGGGCGAGATGCGCGAGCTCCACGACCGCGTGCCCGTCATCCTCGAGCCGGCGGACATCGACGTCTGGCTCGACCCGACGATCACCGACCCGGCCGAGGCGCTCGCGGTGCTCGGCACAGGCACGCCGGACCTCACGTGGCACGAGGTCTCCCGGGACGTCAACACGCCGCGCAACAACTCCGCCGAGCTGGTCGAGCCGGTCGCGTCCTGAGCCGGCCGGTTCGTGACACGGCGGCGTCGTGACGCGGTCCCGTCCTCAGCCGGTCGGCGCGTAGTCCCGGGGACGGACGGCCCCCTCCGACGGCGGACGGACGCACCTGCCCGTCCGCATGCCTAGGGTCGTCCGCATGAGTGGGGACGACGCGGCTGCGCCGCCGGCCGGGTCGGCGGACCCGGACGTGCGCGCCCCGGGCCACGGCACGCTCACCGTCCGGGTGCCGTGGCCCGGGCACAGGGACGTCGTCATCGCCGTCCTCGCGGCGCTCGGGATCGGGCTGGCCGCGCAGGTTCTCGGGTTCGCGACCCACCCCGGGTACGGGTTCGGAGCCCTGAGCGACGAGGCGCGCCTCGTCCTCATCTGGATCGACGCCATCGTGATGTGCACGGCCGTGGCATGGCGGCGGGTCGCCCCGGAGGCGTCGGCGGTGGTCGTCTACCTCGGCGCGCTCGCCCACGTCGTGGTCGGCGTGCCCTTCCACCCGGTCGACGTCCTCGTCCTCCTCTCCCTGTACTCCGTCACCGTCCACGGCACCGTGCCGGGCCACCGCCTCGCGATGGCCGGGGCCCTCGCGGGGGCGGTGGTCCTCGCGGTCGCTTTCGGCGTGCCCCGGCTGTGGAGCGGCCCCACCCTCCTCGTCGTCACGCTCGCGGCCGCCGGGCTCGCCGCCGGGGCCTGGGGCCTGGGCCTGCTGCGCCGCACCGGCATCCAGGAGCGCGCCCGGGCGGTGGAGATCGAGCGGCTCGCCGAGGGGCAGCGGGACCGCGACGCCCGGCTCGCCGTGTCCGACGAGCGCGCCCGCATCGCGCGCGAGCTGCACGACGTCGTGGCCCACACGCTGTCCGTCGTCATCGCCCAGGCCGACGGCGGCCGCTACGCCGCCACGACCGACCCGGTGGCCGCCGAGCGGGCCCTGACAACGATCGGCGAGGTCGGCCGCGCGGCCCTCGGGGACATCCGCAGCATCCTCGGGGTCCTGCGCGCCGACGACTCCGGTGCCGCGCTCGTCCCCCAGCCCGTCGACGAGGATCTTGACCGCCTCGTCGACCAGGTCCGCGACTCGGGCCTGGCCGTCTCCGTCATCCGGCTCGGTGCGTCTCGGCCGCTGCCCGCCGGCGCCGGCCTCATGGTCTTCCGGATCGCGCAGGAGGCTCTGACGAACGTGCTCAAGCACGCGGGCCCGGCGGTCGCGGTGACGATGCTCGTGCAGTGGACCGACGACGGCCTCACCCTCCAGATCGACGACGACGGGCGGGGCGCCGCCGCCCGCGGCGACGGCCAGGGGCAGGGCCTGGTCGGCATGCGCGAACGCGCCTCCGTGCTCGGTGGCGCCCTGCGTGCCGGGCCGCGGCCCGGGGGCGGCTTCCGGGTCCGCCTCGAGCTGCCGGTCCGCCCCGGCGCGGCGGCGTCGGCGAGCGCCGCCGTCGACGCGACGAGTTCCGAGGCCGGTCCCGAGACCGGCCGCCCGGCCGGAACCGAGCACACCACGACCCCGCCCCCGACCCGACCCCGTGCCGGGGCGGGTCCACCGCCCGGGGTGAGTTCCGCCGTCGGGCACCGACCCGCCGGACCGACCGAGAGGACCCCCGCGTGACCGCTGTCCCCCAGCCAGAGGTGGCCGACCCGATCCGGGTGGTGCTCGTCGACGACCAGCAGCTCGTGCGCGCGGGCTTCGCGCTCGTCATCGGCTCCCAGCCGGACATGACGGTGGTCGGCGGGGCGGGCGACGGCGCGCAGGCCCTGCGGATGCTCGCCGGTGTGGAGGCCGACGTCGTGCTCATGGACGTGCGCATGCCGAACCTCGACGGGCTCGCGGCCACACGCGGCCTGGCCGAGCGTGCCGCGGGCGGCGGGCGGGTGCCGAAGGTCGTCATCCTCACGACGTTCGACCTCGACGAGTACGTCCTGCAGGCGATCCGCGCCGGCGCGTCCGGCTTCCTGCTCAAGGACGCCCCGCCGGAGGACATGCTCGCCGCGATCCGCACCGTGCACGCCGGCGACGCGGTCATCGCCCCGAGCTCTACGCGCCGCCTCATCGCGACCGTCGCCGACCTGCTGCCCGCCGAGGACCGCACGCCGCCGGCCGTCCTCGACGCCCTGACCGAGCGCGAGCGCGAGGTGCTCGTCCTCATCGCCCGCGGCCGGTCGAACACGGAGATCGCGGCGGAGCTGTTCGTCGCCGAGGCGACCGTCAAGACGCACGTCGGGCGGATCCTCACCAAGCTCGACGTGCGCGACCGCGTGCAGGCCGTCGTGCTCGCCTACGAGACCGGGCTCGTCACGCCGGGTCGGTAGGCGGGCCGGACCGCGGTAGGCGCGCCGGGTGACCCGGCCGCCCGCACGTACGACCCCGGGATGACGCCCGGACCGGACGAGGGGCCGACGACGACGCACCTCCCGCCTTCGTACCGTCGGGGCAGCGCCGGGACCAGGCCCGGCGCCGGAGCGACAAGGACCGCCATGACCGCCGAGACCACGCCCGACCGCACGGGTGCCGACGACACGGGTGCCGACCCGCGCACCGACTCCCCGGGCGACGCGCCGGTGCTCCGCGCCCGCGGCCTGCGCAAGGTGCACGGTCGCGGGGACGCCTCCGTCACCGCCCTCGCCGGCGTCGACCTCGACATCGCACCGGGGTCGTTCACCGCAATCATGGGGCCGTCCGGGTCGGGCAAGTCGACCCTGCTCCACCTGCTCGCCGGCCTGGACTCCGCCACCTCAGGCACCGTCCACCTCGGCGCCACCGAGCTCACGGCGCTGAAGGACGCCGAGCTCACGCTGCTGCGCCGCGAGCGCATGGGCTTCGTCTTCCAGTCCTTCAACCTGCTGCCGATGTACACGGCGCGGCAGAACATCCTCCTGCCGCTCGAGCTCGCCGGACGCGACGCGGACGAGGAGTGGCTGACGCAGCTGGTCGACGTCCTCGGGCTCGGCGACCGCCTCACGCACCGGCCGGCCGAGCTGTCCGGCGGGCAGCAGCAGCGCGTCGCGATCGCCCGCGCGCTCGTCACCCGGCCCGACGTCGTCCTCGCCGACGAGCCCACCGGCAACCTCGACCTGCGCACGGGTTCCGAGGTGCTCGCGCTCCTGCGGACCTCGGTACGCGAGCTCGGGCGCACGGTCGTCATGGTCACCCACGACCCCGGCGCCGCCGCGCACGCCGACCGCGTGGTCCTCATCGCCGACGGCCTCGTGCGCGGCGACATCGACCACCCGACGCCGTCCTCCGTCCTTGCCGGCCTCGACGCCCTGCGACCCGAGAACGAGGTGGCGTGATGCTGCGGCTCGCCGCGGGGCAGGCACGGAACTCGGTCGGCCGCCTCGCCGCCGCCGGGCTCGCGATCGTGCTCGCGTCGGCGTTCCTCACGCTCGCGCTGCTCACCGGGCGCGCGGTCGACGACGGCGCCCGCGGGGTCCTGCGGGCGGCGCTCGGTCAGGCCGACATCGTCCTCACCGGTGTCGAGGTGGGGTTCGAGGACCTCGAGGCCCTGCGGGAGGTCGACGGGGTCGCGCAGGCCACGCCGACGTTCACGACCTGGGTCGGCGTGGGCGCGGGCGACTCCGCCACCTGGCTGGCGCTCGCCGCCGCGCCGGAGCCCGGGGCCGAGCCGCCCGTCGACCTCGTGACCGGGACGTGGCCGACCGCCGAGGACGAGGTCGTGCTCAGCGAGGAGGCAAGCCTCTGGGCCGCCGCCGGCATCGGGGACACGCTCGAGGTCGGCGCGCAGACGGTCGACGCAGACGGCAACCCGGTCGAGGTCGCCGGGTCCGAGGTCGAGGTCGTCGGGATCGCCGAGGACCTTAGCCCGGTCCTCGGCATCCCGACGACGACGATCTACGTGCCCGAGACGGCCGCGTTCGAGCTCGCGCACGCGAGCGACGGCACGGGGGCGTGGGCGGTCGGCCTGTCGACGCAGCCCGGGGCGGACGAGGACGTCGTCGCGTCCCGGGTCCTCGACGTCACCCGGAGCACGGGGGCCGGCGGAGACCACGCCGTGACGGTCACGGCCGACGAGTACGTCGACGCCCGCCTGCAGGAGGTCTTCGGTTTCCGGGACGTCATCGGCATGGCGACGCTCCTGTTCGCCGGCCTCGCCCTCGTCGTCGCGGGACTCGTCATCGCCAACACCTTCCAGGTGCTCGTGGCCCAGCGGGCCCGGACCCTGGCGATGCTGCGGGCGGTCGGGGCGACCCGGCGGCAGGTGTGGTCCTCCGTGCTCGCCGAGGCGGCCGGGCTCGGCCTGGTCGCGAGCATCGTCGGCGCCGCCCTCGGGTTCGGCGTCATGGCACTCGCGCTGCGGCTGTGGAGCGACTCCGGGCGAGACCTCGGCATCCCGCTCGCCGGGACGGTCGGGCCGAGCCCGACGACGATCGCGCTCCCGGTCCTCGTCGGCACGGTCGTCACCGTCCTCGCGGCGCTGCCCCCGGCAAGGCGGGCGAGCGCCGTCGCGCCCGTCGAGGCGATGCGGCCCGCGCAGGCGCCGACACTCCTGCGCGGCTCGCCGGCGCGTCGGACCTGGGGGATCGCCCTCGCCGCCGCGGGCGTGGCCGCGATGACCGGGGCGCTCGTCGTCGCCGCGCAGCTCGGGGCGGGGATCCCGGCCGACTCGACGATCCTGCTGATGATCGGCCTGCTCGTGCTCGGCGTCGCGCTGCTCGGCCTCGGCCTGCTCGTCGGGCTCGTGTTCGTGGTCCCGCTCGTCGCGCGGGTGCTCGGCGCGGTGCTGGCCGTGCTCTCCCCCGGGCCGGCGCGCGCCACCGTCCGCCTCGCCACCGCGAACGCGACCCGCAACCCGCGCCGGACGTCCGCGACGACGATGGCGCTGGTCATCGGGATCGGCCTGGTCACCGGGGTGACGACGGGGACCGAGTCCATCCGGGCGTCGTTGGAGCAGGAGCTGTCCTCCCGGTTCCCCGTCGACGTCGCCGTCCACAACCCCACCTACGGGCCCGACGGGCCGGTCGCGCTCGAGGAGGACGCGCTCGCGGCGGTCGAGTCCGTTCCCGGGCTGGCCGCGACGATGCGGGTGTCGTCCGCCGACCTCGTGATCGAGGTCGCCCCGGGCACCACCGCCGGCGACGCGGGAGCGGTCGACATCGGCTCGATCGTCTACGGCGTGCCGCCGGAGGCGGAGGACGTCCTGCGGGACGGGTTGCCCGAGGGCCTGACGGACGACACCGTCGTGCTGCCGGCGTCCCGAGCGCGCGAGCTCGGCGTCGCGGGCGGCGACACGGTGCTCGTCGGCCTGCCGGACCCGCAGACGTGGGAGCTCGACGAGTCCACGCAGCGGGAGATGACGGTCGTCGTCACGCAGCACGGGGACTCGCCGCTGCTGACGGAGGACGCCGTCCGCTCCCTCGTCCCCGACGCAGTTCCCTCGGCGGTGTGGGCGCGCATCGACGACGCGGCGGACGTCGAGGACGTGGTCACCGACGTCCGCGAGGCCGGACGGGCGGCGGCGACGGCCGGGGCGTCGGTCGCGGTCGAGGGGTCCGGCGAGGAGCGGCTCGTGTACGACGAGGCGATCGACCGGGTGCTCGTCGTCGTCGTGGGCCTGCTTGCCGTGTCGGTCGTCATCGCGCTCGTCGGCGTCGCGAACACGCTCTCGCTGTCGGTCGTCGAGCGGCGCCGGGAGATCGCGACGCTGCGGGCTGTGGGGATGACCAGGCGTCAGGTCCGGGGGGCGCTCGCCACCGAGGGGGTGCTGCTCACCGTGGTCGGGACGGGGGTGGGCGCGGCGTTCGGGCTCGCGGTCGGGTGGGTCGGCATCACGTGCCTGCTCGCCGCCACCGAGCTCGCCACGCTCGCCGTCCCGTGGGCCGGGCTCGGGCTCACGCTCGTCGTCGCCCTGGTCGCGGACGTGGTTGCGTCCGTGCTGCCGGCGCGCAGTGCGCTGGGGGTCTCGCCGGTGTCGGCGCTCGGGGCGGAGTAGGGCTCCTGGCGGACGGCGCGTGGAGCCGGGCGGCGCTCGGGGCCGAGGAGGTCCGCGGTCACCCGCCCCTGTGACCTGCGGCCTCGCGCGCGGCCGTCCACAGGGGCGCGGCGCGCGGTCGGCGGTGCGCGGGATCGTCGGTGGCATGCCCGAGCCGCCCCCTGCCTCCGCGACGGACCCGGAGGACCTGTCCGCCGTGCTCGCGGCCGACCGCCTCGCGGTGGTCGACTCCGGGCCGGGGGTCGGGCGGATCGTCGCCGTCGGCCCCTCCCCCGTCCGGGTCGGTCGCGGTCCGGACCGGGTCGACCTCGGGGACGCCCGGCTCTCGCGGGACCACCTCGAGCTGCGGGCGCGGTCCGGCCGGGTCGAGGCGCGCGACCCGGGGTCCCGGCACGGCACCTGGCGGGCAGGTCGAGGGATCGGTGAGCGGCGAGGTGGGCGCGCGGTCGGTGCGCGCTGGGAGGTGGTCCCCGTCGGGTCCGTGCTCCTCGCGGGTGCCGGCGCGGTGCGGGTGACCGGTGGCGCGGGGCGGCTCGTCGCGCCGCGGCCGGTCGTCCTCCCGCCCGGTGGCCGCCGGGGCCTGCGAGCGCTCGCCCGGCTCGCGCCGATGCTGCTGGCGCCGCTCGTCATGGTGCCCCTGCTCATGGGCTCCTCGGCCGGGCCGTGGCGGTTCGCGATCCTCGCCGTCCCGCTGATCGCGGTGGGGATCTGGCTGCTGTCGGAGCGCGAGCCGGGCGCCCGCGTACCGCCCCGGCCGGGCGCCGCCGAGGTCCTGCTCCTCGCGGGCGCCGGGGTGCGGCCCACGGACGGGCCCGGGGACGTCCTCGTCCTGCGGATCGCGTCGGGCGCCGCGCGGGTGCGTCGTCGTCGGGGTGAGCTGCGCGTGAGCCCGGGGGACGCCGTCGGTCTCACGGGGCCGGGCGCCGCCCGCCTCGCGCGCTGGCTGCTCGCCCAGGTGCTCACCCACGAGCCGACCGCGACGGCGGACGTGCCCGCCGGATGGGTGGTGCCGTCGTCGCGCCGGCCGGTCGGTGACGCCGGGGCCGGGTCCCTTGCGGGTTCGCGGGGGGCGCCGTGGCACGTGTCGGTGGTGGTGGCCGGACCCGGTGACCGGGCTCCCGACCCGCCCCGCGAGCGCCGCCACCTCGTCCTCGTGGTCGCGGACGGCCGGCCCCCGGCGTGGTGCACCGCGACCATCGGGGCGGACGAGCACGCGGGCGTCTCGCCGACCTGGTCGCGGCGGCACGCCCGGGCGCTCGAGACGTCCGGGGCGGCCGGGGACGCGCTGCCCACGAGCGTTCTCCTGACCGACCTGATCGGACCGGTCACGCCGGCCGCGGTGCGCCGCCGCTGGTCGGCGTCGTCGGGCCTGCGGGCGCCCGTCGGCACGGGGGCGCAGGGGCCCGTGGCCATCGACCTCGTCGCCGACGGGCCGCACGCCCTCGTGGCCGGGGCGACGGGGGCGGGCAAGTCCGAGGCCCTCACCGCCTGGCTCGTGGCGCTCGCGGCCACCCGGTCACCGGCGGACCTCGCGATGATCCTCGTCGACTACAAGGGCGGGTCCGCGTTCACACCGCTCGCCCCGCTGCCGCACGTGGCCGCGGTCCTCACCGACCTCGAGCCCGCCGCCACGCTCCGGGCACTCGCCTCGCTCGGCGCCGAGCTGCGCCGCCGGGAGGTCGTCCTCGCCGAGGCCGGGGCGAAGGACGTCGCCGACCTGCATGCGCGCGGGGGCGCGATGCCGCGGCTGCTCGTCGTCGTCGACGAGTTCCGGGCACTGGCCGACGATCATCCGGCCCTGCTCGCCGACCTCGTCCGGCTCGCCGCCCAGGGGCGCTCCCTCGGGCTGCACCTCGTGCTCGCCACGCAGCGCCCGTCGGGGATCGTCGGGCCGGACGTGCGGGCGAACATCACGGTGCGGCTCTGCCTGCGGGTGCTCGAGGCCGCGGACTCGCGCGACGTCGTCGGGACCGCGCGGGCCGCCGAGCTTCCCGCCGTGCCGGGTCGGGCCGTGCTGCGCACCGGGTCGACCGAGGAGGTCCAGGTGGCGTGGCTGGGGCCGGCGAGATCGGGGCTCCCGGCCGATGCCGTGGCGGCGATCCGGGCGGCCGCCGACGGCGCGGCGCCACCCGCCGTGCCCTGGGCACCTGCGCTTCCGGAGCGGATCGGGCCGGGCGGGATCAACCCCGCGACCGGGACGCCGGTCTCGTCGACCACCGCGGCGCTCGTCGACGAGCCGGAGCGCCTCACGCTCGAGCCGTGGGAGTGGGACGGGTCGGCGCTGCTCGTGCTCGGCGGACCGGGCACCGGGCGGACGACCGCGCTGCGCGCGCTGGGCGCCGCGGCGGGGGCGGCCGGTCGGCGTGTGCACGTGGTGGGTGGGCCGGGCGCGGTCGGGTCCGGTCGTGCGACGGCGACGATCGCCCCGACCGGCGACCCGCGCCTCGTGCTCCGGCTGCTCGAGCTGCTCGGGTCGGCGGACTCGGCGCCCGGCCAGGTGCTGCTCGTCGACGACGTCGAGCTTCTCCTCGACCGCCTCGACACCGCGCTCGGGCCCGGCCAGTCGCTCGCCGCCCTGCCCGTCGCCCTGCGGTCGGTGCTCGCGCGCGGGCACCATCTCGCGCTCGCGGGGGCGCCGGCGAGCGCCTCGGCCCGGTGGGCGGAGGTCGGGAGGGCGCGGCTCGTGCTCAGCCCGCGCGACGTCACGGAGGCCACGCTCGCCGGGGTCGACCGCGCGATGACGGTCGGGGCGGCGGTGCCCGGTCGGGCGGTGCTCGTGCGGCCGGCCGGTCAGCGGGTGGTCCAGGTCGTCGAGGCCGCTCCGGCGCTGCCCGGTGAGCCCGCGGGGGACGTCGGGGTCGTGACGGAAGGGGCTGGCGTTCCTCTCCTGCGCCCGCTCCCCCGGTCGGCGCCCGAGCTACCGCCCACCGCGGCCGAACGGGCCGGTACCGAGGTGTGCGTCGGTGTCGGGGGCGACGACGCCGGTCCGGTGAGCGTGCCGCTCCTGCCCGGCGGGACGCTCCTCGTGGTGGGACCGGCGGGATCGGGGCGGTCGACCGCGCTGGGGAATGTTGCCCGGCGCCTGACCGCTGCCGGTCAGCGGGTCGTCCGGGCGGGAACGGGCGACGGCGGCGCGGGCGCGGTCGGCTCAGCGACGGTCGGCGCGGGCGCGGTCGACGCAGTTGACGTCGGTGCAGCGGCGGTAGGCGCGGAGGATGTCGTCGTCGGGGTTGTCGTCGTGGTCGACGACCTCGACCGACTCACCAGCCCCGAGCTCGATGAAGTCGCCGCGCTCCCGTCGCGCGGCGCGCGGGTGGTCGCTGCCACCGCGACCTTGGCCGTGCTCTCCGCGCACCGCCCGCCGCTGTCGACGTGGCCGGTTGGCGTGCTCGTGGTGCTCCGCCCGGACCTGCCGCTGTCGGCGCGGCTCGTGCCCGGCGGTCTCGGCGACGGCGCCGACCCGCTCGCAGCAACCGTTCCGGGGCGGGCCGCACTGGTCCGTTCCGGCCGCGCGACGCCGGTCCAGCTCCTGCACGACGCCCTCGACCCGCACGGCCGATGACCCGCCCCCTGTGTCGAGGGTGCGGTTGGGCCCCACGTGCACGAACCACTCTCTCGGCTCTGCGCCTCACTCTCCACCGGCACGGGCGCCCCGGGCAGTTTCATCGAGATTGCGGTTGGGGCCCCAACCGCAATCTCGACATGCACGAACCGCAATCTCGACGCGCACCAACCGCAATCTCGACGAACGGCGGGTCAGCGCGCCGGGCGGTAGCGCATGAACGCCCGGGAGGCCGGCCACAGGATCGCCCCGACGCCGACGAGGCAGGTGAGCGCCGCGGCGATCGCACCGGCGAGCGGCAGGCCGATCGTCAGCACCGAGACACCCGCGAGGATCCACCACGTGATCAGCGCGCCGCGCACCGCGGCCCGCCCCTGCCCCACCGCCCGGGCGCCGAGCACGAGGAGGACCGCCACCGCGACGTAGAGGACCCCGAGCATGACCACGGTCGAGCGCACGACCACCTCACCCGAGACAAGGTCGCCCACGAGCCCACCGGCCACGACGAGGAGGGCCACCGCCTGGAGGAGGCACACGACCTGCACGATGCGGACGGAGGTCGGGACGGTCGGGGAGCTCGTCGGGGTCGGCACGGCGCCACCCTAGGACGTCGAGCGTCGGCTACCACGACGTGTCCGGCGGGTGTACGTACGGGGAGGAGACGCCCGTCATGCTGTGAGCAAACCCACGCTGCTCACCTGAGCAAGGCGCGAGACGGAGCCTTGTGGGGCGATGGTGCGCGTGGGATTGTTGGTGCTCGCAGCGACTACATACATCGCACGGCGAACACCCCCGACAACCGGTTCGGGCAGCCGTGCGTGCTTGGAGGAACAAGTGGACTGGCGTCACCGAGCCGCATGTCTGACCGAGGACCCGGAGCTCTTCTTCCCGATCGGGAACACGGGCCCGGCCGTCGTCCAGATCGAGGCGGCGAAGGCGGTCTGTGCCTCCTGCTCGGTGGTCGACACCTGCCTCAAGTGGGCGATGGAGAACAACCAGGACTCCGGCGTCTGGGGCGGACTCTCCGAGGACGAGCGCCGCGCGCTCAAGCGCCGCACCGCCCGCGCCCGCCGCGCCGGCTGACCTCCCCAGCGCCTCCGGCGCCTCCCGCGCCTACCGCAGCGGGCGACCCAGCCGGTCGGTCCGGCCCGATCCCAGCGACCTCGGCCGGCCGACCCGCACCTTCAGGTGGACCTCGGTCCCGCCGTCGGTCCCGCCGCGCCACTCGATGGTGCCGCCGAGCTCCCCGGCCACGAGGGTCTTGACGATCTGCGTGCCCAGGCCGGTGAGCACCTTGCCCTCGGCGAGCCCCACGCCGTCGTCGGTCACATAGATCTCGAGGCTCTCCTCGTGGTGCTCGACCCGGACCACCACCGTCCCCGGACGGCCGGACAGGCCGTGCTCGACCGCGTTCGTGATGAGCTCGGTGAGCACGACGGCGAGACCCGTGGCCACGTCCGCGGGCACGAGCCCGAACCGTCCGTCCATCCGTGTGGTGACGTGCGCGTCGGGCACGGCGACGTCCGCGGCGAGCGCGAACACGCGGCCGAACACGTCGTCGAAGTCGACCACCTCGTCGAGCCCCTGGGCGAGCGTGTCGTGGACGAGGGCGATCGTCGTCACCCGGCGCTCGGCCTGCCCGAGCGCCTCCCTGGTCTCCTCGTTCCCGCTGCGCCGGGCCTGGAGCCGCAGGAGCGCGGACACGGTCTGCAGGTTGTTCTTCACCCGGTGATGGATCTCCCGGATGGTCGCGTCCTTGGTCAGCAGCTGCTGCTCGCGGCGGCGCATCTCGGACACGTCCCGGCACAGCAGCACCGCCCCCCGCCGCTCGCCGTTGTCGGTGAGCGGGATCGCGCGCAGGGAGAGGATGACCCGCCCGGCCTCGACCTCGGTCCGCCAGGCGGCCCGGCCCATGACGACGACGGCGAGCGTCTCCTCGATCGCCCCGGCCTCCTCGAGCAGGTCCGTGAGGACCTCCGCGAGAACCTGGCCGTTGAGGTCGCCGATGAGACCGAGCCGGTGGACGTTGCTCAGCGCGTTCGGACTGGCGAACGTCACGCGCCCCTCGAGGTCGAGCCGGATGACGCCGTCGCCGACCCGCGGGGTCCCGTGCCGGTCGCCCGACGGCGTCCCGGGCTGGGGGAACTCCCCCCTCGAGACCATGGCGGCCAGCGCGTCGCCCATCTCCATGTAGGCGACCTCGATGCGGGAGCGCATCATCGCGGGCGAGACGACCTGCTCGCGGCCGAGGACGGCCACGTAGCGGCCGTCGTGGTGCACCGGCTGCAGGACGGTGCGCACCTGCCGGCCGTCGTCGCGCACGAACTCCCGCGTGTGGGTCCCGCCGTCGGTCATCGCGTGCCGGACGAGCTCGGCGAGCTGGCGGTCCGGACGGGACCGGACCGCGTCGTCGTAGTGGACGGTCGCGCCGGTCTGCGGGCGGCAGTGGGCGGCGACGACGAACCCGCCCTCGCCGTCGGGCACCCAGAGGAGGAGGTCGGCGAACGCGAGGTCGGCGATGACCTGCCAGTCCCCCACGAGCTGGTGGAGCCACTCCACGTCCCCAGGGGAGCCCGGGTGCGAGTCGGTGAGGATGTTGGACAGCGTCGGCACGAGCCCCAGCGTACGGCGGTCCGGACATCTCGCGGACCAGCTGCCCGCACCCCGCCGCGCGGCTCGCCGGGGTCCGGACTCGGATCCGTGCCGCGGCCCGGCTGCGCCTACCCTGGAACCAGACCCTGGAAGAGATGGAGCACGCATGCGCTTCGACCACACCGTCGAGTTCCCCGCCTCCCCCGAGGAGGTCGCCCGGATGCTGGCGGACAAGGACTTCACCGACCGTCGGGTGCGGGCCGCCGGCGCGACCCGCCACACGGCGTCGATCACCTCGGGCGACGACGGCTCGTTCACGCTCGACGTCGAGGCCACGATCCCGACGACGATCATCCCCGCGACCTACCGCGGGCTGGTCGGTGACAGCTTCGTGGTCCGCATCGAGGAGCAGTGGTCGGCCCCGGGCGCGGACGGCGGCCGCACGGCGGAGTTCGGGCTCAACGTCTCGGGCGTCCCGGCCCGCGTCAACGGCACCCAGGCGCTCCGGCCGATCGCCGGCGGCTCGACGGCGCTGGACTACCGCGGGGACGTCACCTGCTCGATCCCGCTGCTCGGCCGCAAGATCGAGTCGGCCGTCGTCGGCGCCGTCGACACGGTCCTCGAGGCCGAGCGCCGTGTGGGGATCGCCTACCTCGCGGAGCAGGTGGACGAGCAGGACTGACGCCCTCCTCCGACGACGACGAACCCCCCGGCACCACCGTCGTCGTTCGCCGTCGGACGTGTCCCCGGCGTCCGCCCGGCGCGTCGCCGACGTGGGCCGCCCGGGCCCCGGCCGGGGAGGGCGTCAGCCGCCCGCGGGCAGGTGGCCGAGCCGGTGGCGGGTCGTCGAGACCGCCTGCTCCCGCAGCATCGTCAGCAGCTCGCGGCGTCCGGTGGCCAGGACGGGCGCGGTCGACACGTCGTAACGCACGTCGGCCACCAGGTCCGCCAGCTCCTCGCGCTCCGAGCCGAGGACGCGCACGCGGCCCCGGCCGCCGGCCAGCCGCCCGACGAACGCGTCGGCCCCCTCGGCCGCGGCGACGTGCTCGGTGAGCCGGCGCAGCGCGCGCCTGGCGGGCTCGCCCTCGGTGGCCCAGGTCTTGAGGTGCGCCGACAGCTCGGGGTGCAGCGAGACCCGCACGAGCGTGCCCGTGACCTCCCCCGCGAGCAGGAGGCGGACGAGGTCGACCGTGCGCGCGTCGGCCCCCGCCCGCACGTGGAGGACCGGGAGCTGCCGGTAGCGCAGGACGTTCGACTCGGCCTCGAGGCCGGTGGGGTCCTGCTCGCGGCCGAGGTCGTGCTCCCACACGTAGGCGTCCGATCGGACGGCCGCCCGCAGCCAGCGGCGCTCCGACTGCACGGGAACGATGCCCGTGAGGTCGGCGAGCGCCGCGCGCACCTCGGGCGAGGGCTCGGCGGCCCGCGCGGGCAGACCGTCCTCGATCCACGACCCGAGCTGGGTGACGTAGTTCGGTCCGCCCGCCTTCGCACCGGGGCCGACCGAGGAGTCCTTCCAGCCGCCGAACGGCTGCCGGCGCACGATCGCGCCCGTGCAGTGGCGGTTGACGTAGAGGTTCCCGGCATCGACCTGGTCGCTCCAGCGCTCGATCTCCTCGGGGTCGAGGGAGTGCAGCCCGGAGGTGAGCCCGAAGTCGGTCCGGTTGACGACCTCGATGGCCTCGTCGAGGGTCTCGGTGCGCACGAGAGCGAGGACTGGGCCGAAGAACTCGGTGAGGTGCGCGCGGGAGCCCGGGGCCACGTTGTCGAGGACACCGGGCGACCACAGGCGCCCCTCGCCGTCGAGCCGGCGCGGGCGCACGAGCCAGCTCTGCCCCTCGTCGAGCTCGGTGAGCGCGTGCAGGAGCCGGCCGGATGCGGGCTCGGTCAGGGGGCCGGTCGTCACGCCGAGGTCGTCCGGCATCCCGACGCGCAGGGAGGACACGGCGTCGACGAGCTGACGGCGCAGGCGGTCGCTCGTGCCGGCCTGTCCGACGAGGACGGCGACGGAGGCGGCCGAGCACTTCTGCCCGGTGTGCCCGAACGCCGAGCGCACGAGGTCCGCGACGGCGAGGTCGTAGTCCGCCGACGCCGTGATCACCATCGCGTTCTTGCCTGACGTCTCGGCGATCACGCCGTGGCCGCCGGGCCGGCCGGCGCGCCAGCCGGCGAAGAGGCGGGCGGTCTCGGTCGACCCGGTGAGGACGACGCGGTCGACGTCCTCGTGGGTGATCAGCCGCTGCCCGACCTCGTTCTCGCGGGCGCGCAGGATCTGGACGACGTCGGGGTCCAGGCCGCCGCGCTCGAGCGCCGTGCGCAGGGTGTCGACGACGATCTCGGCGAGCACCGGCGTCTGCGGCGCGGGTTTGACGATGACGGCCGAGCCGGCGGCGAGCGCCGCGGCGGTGCCGCCCGTGGGGATCGCGACGGGGAAGTTCCACGGCGGGGTGACGACGACGAGCCGGTCGGGCTCGAAGCGCGCGCCGTCGGTGTCGAGGTGGTCGGCGAACAAGCCGAGGTCCTCCGCGCGGTCGGCGTAGTAGCGGAGGAAGTCGACCGCCTCGGAGACCTCCGGGTCGGACTCGTCGACGAGCTTCCCGGCCTCGGCGGCGGCCTGCCCGACGAGCTCGCCGCGGCGGTCCTCGAGGTCGTCCGCGGCCGCTCGCAGGAGGCCCGCCCGTTCGCCCGGCTCGAGCGCCGCCCAGGTGGCGCGGGCCTCGAGGGCCCGGGCGACGGCGTCGTCGACGGCCCTGACGCTCGTCGGGACCGGTGAGGACGGCTCGCGCCGGGGTGCGGCGAGGTGCTCGGCGGCCCAGACGCGGGATGCCGCGAGCGCCGGGTCGGTGTCGACGGCCTGGACGAACCGGGTGTCAGAGCGGACCGGCACCCCGGTGCGGCGCGGCGCGGGGGCCGGAGACGCGGAGGCGTCGGCCGCGGCGAGGTAGTCGCGCTCCTGGGCCTCGAGCGCGCCCGAGTCCCCGGAGGCGAAGGCGTGGACGAAGTTCTCCGGCGCGGCCGCCTCCTCGAGGCGGCGCACGAGGTAGCCGATCGCGGAGTCCATGTCCTGCGGGGCGACCACCGGCGTGTACAGGACGATGCGGCCGGCGTCCGCGGCGACGGCCCGCGCCTGGGCGGGCGCCATGCCCTGGAGCATCTCGACGTCCGCCATGTCCGCGACCCGGCGCCCGGCGGCGAGCAGGTGGGCGTGGGCCACGTGGAAGAGGTTGTGCGAGGCCACGCCGATGCGTACGGCACCGACGTTCTCGGGGCGCAGGGCGCGATCGAGCAGGCGCAGGTAGGCGGCGTCGGTCTCGGCCTTCGTCGTGAACGGCGCCTGGTGCCACCCGCGCAGCTCGGCCTCGACGCGCTCCATCGACAGGTTGGCGCCCTTGACGAGCCGGATCCCGATCGGGGCTCCCCCGGCGTCCCGGCGGCCGCGGGCGAACGCGACGAGGCGGTCGAGCGCGGCGGCGGAGTCGGGGAGGTAGGCCTGGAGGACGATGCCGGCCGAGAGGCCGGTGAACTCCTCCTCGGCGAGGATCGACGTGAAGGCCTCGACGGTGAGGTCGAGGTCCCGGTACTCCTCCATGTCGAGGTTGACGAACACGTGCTGCTCGCGGGCGAGAGCGGCGCGGTAGATCGGCCGCAGCCGCTCGCCGACCCGCTCGACGGTGCCCTCGGTGTCCCAGGTCGAGATCTGCGGGACCAGCGTGGAGACCTTGACGGAGACGTGCTCGACGTCGGGCCGCGAGACGAGGTCGAGGGTGCGGCGCGCGCGGTCCGCGGCCTCGGTCTCCCCCAGCACCGCCTCGCCGAGGAGGTTGAGGTTGAGCCGCTCCCCGTCCCGGGCGGCGCGCTGCAGCCGGTCGGTGAGGGCGGCGTCGGTGGCGTCGACCACGAGGTGGCCGACGAGCTGACGGAGGCGACGCCGGGCGAGCGGCACGACCACCGAGGGGGCGAGCCGGCCCACCCGGGCACCCGCGCCGAGCATCGCCCGGTCGAGGCCCGAGAGGAACGTGGCCCCGGACGCGGAGCCGATGCGGGACAGCTCGCGCGCCGCGACGGCCAGGTCCTCGGGCCGGGCGACCCGGTCGACGAACCGCACCGCGAGGTCGAGGCCCGCCGGGTCGGCGAGCAGGTCGGCGAGGCGCCGGGTCGCGGCGCGTTCCTCCGGGCGTTCCCCCGCGGCGCTCGCCTCGGCCCAGCTGCGGGCGAGGTCGATCGCGTCGTCGGCCGGGGGTCCCTCCGTCATTGACCGAGCATCCACCGGTGCGGGAAGGCGAGCTCGGCGGCCGCGGCGGGTCCCCACGAGCCGGGCGCGTACGGCTGCGGCTCGGGACGCTCGCCGTTCTGCAGCGGGGCGAACGCCTCGAACGCGGCGCGCAGCCCGTCCGCGGTCGTGAACAGGGACCGGTCGCCGAGCAGCACGTCGTGGATGAGCGACGCGTACGGGCTCAGGGCCTCGCTGCGGGGGACGTCGTTGAGGTCGAGCTGGGCGCGGCCCGAGGAGAAGGTGAGCTCGGGGCCGGGGGTCTTGACCGTGATGTTGAGCGAGACCGCACCGGCGCCGGCGAAGTTGACCTCGATCGTGTTGGGCTCGAGGCCCTCGTCGAACAGCGGGCCGTCCGGGCGGCGCAGCACGAGAGTCATCCGCTGGGCCTTGACCGCCATCCGCTTGCCCGTGCGCAGGAGGAACGGGACCCCGCGCCAGCGGTCGGTGTCGACCCACACGCGGGCGGCGACGAACGTGTCCTGCGTCGAGTCGTCCGGCACGCCCTCGAGGTCCCGGTACCCCTCGAACTGGCCGAGCACGACCTCCTCGGGGTCGAGGCGGAGCGCCCGCAGCGCCCGCTCGCGCTCGACGAGGATCTGCTCGGGGTTGCGGATGTCGAACGGCGGCTCCATCGCCACCTGGCCGACGACCTGGAAGAGGTGCGTGACGAGCATGTCGAGCGCGGCGCCGGTCTGCTCGTAGAAGTCGACGCGGTCGGCCACGTCGAGGTCCTCGGGGACGTCGATCTGCACCTGCTTGACCGAGTGCCGGTCCCACTCGGAGCCGAAGAGCTGGTTGGCGAACCGGAGCACGTAGATCGTCTGCACGCCCTCCTTGCCGAGGAAGTGGTCGATGCGGAAGATCTGCTCCTCGCGCAGGACCTTCTTCACGTCCCGGTCCAGCTGCTCGAAGGACTTGAGGTCGGTGCCGTAGGGCTTCTCGAACACCACGCGGGTGGACTCGGTGATGAGCTCGTGCTCGGCGAGGCCCCGGGTCACGGAGCGGAAGCCGCTCGGCGGGACGGCGAGGAAGTGCACGACGAGGGGCTCCTCGTTGGCGGCCGCCCACATGTCCCGGTAGATGCCGTCGATGACCTCGGGCAGCTCGGACTCGTCGCCCGGGCCGAAACGTCCGGTGGCGTAGTACAGGTGCGTGAGGATCTCGTCGACGTCCTCCGGCAGTCCGCCCGGGCTCTCCGCCAGGCTCTCGCGGACGCGCTCGCGGAACTGCTCGTCCGTCAGCGGCTCGCGGGCCGAGGCGATGACCGCCCACTGCTCCGGCATGAGCCCACGGACGCGGATCTCCGCGATCGCGGGGAGCACCATCCGATGGGCGAGGTCACCGGACGCCCCGAGAAGGGTGATGATGACGGCCTTGGGGGCGACGAGCTCGGGGGCTTCTGCGCGGCGGGCGTTCACGCCCCCAACCTAGAGCACCGTGCGCGGGCGGCGCAGTCCCTCGGGCGCGCGCGTCCCCGCCACGCGTGCCACGATCGTCGCCATGACCGCCGAGCCACGCACGCCCGCGACTCCCGCGACACCTGCGACTCCCTCGGGCTCCGTGGGTCCCGCGACGTCCGCAGGTCCCGCGACTCCTGCCGCCGACGACCCGGACCTCACGGTCACCCGCACCGGGGTGCGGACCGCACAGGGCACCAACTCGCGCGGCGCCTCGGTGCGGATCGGCGGCGACGGCGCCCCGGACGCCTTCACGCCCGGCGAGCTCCTCCAGATCGCGCTCGCCGCCTGCGAGTCTCTCTCCGCCGACCACCGGATCACCCACACCCTCGGCGAGGACGCGCAGGTCGTCACACGGGTCCGACGCGACAAGGACGACGCCGAGAACCGGTACACCGACCTGCACGTCGACCTCGCCCTCGACCTGGCGGGCCTCGAGCCGGTCGCGCGCGAACGGCTCCTCGAGCGGATGGACAAGGCGATCGAGCGCCACTGCACCGTGGGGCGCACGCTGCGGGCCGGCGCCCGGACGGCGCTGACGGTGACCGACTCCGGAGCTGCGGACGACGGTTCGGGTGCCGCCTCCGGCGCGGGCGCCGACTCCGGCGCGGGTGACAGTTCCGCCTCCGGCGCGGGTGATGGTTCCGCCTCCGGCGCGGTTGACAGTTCCGGCGCGGGCGCCGACTCCGGCGCGGGTGCCGATTCCGCCTCCGGCACGGCCGCCGGGACCGACAGGGTGGCGCGATGAGCACCGCCGACCGAGCCGGGAACGACGACCCGGACACCGCGACGACCTCGCCCGACGACGAGACCCCCGGTGCGGACCGCGCCGTGAGCGTGACGGACGAGGGCGACCGACCGACGTCGGGCCCGGACACCACGGAGGAGGTCGTCACGCACGGGCGGTTCAAGCGGTTCGTCGACACCGCGGTCCGGGTCGAGGGCCGCCGCGCGCGGACGAAGGTGCGCAAGCTGCGGGAGCGGATGTGGCGGCAGAGCCCGAGCCGACTGCTCAAGCAGCTCGAGCGCGACTACGTGCGGTCGGTCGCGCGGATCGGTGGGGCCGTCGGAGCCACGGCCGCGTTCCCGGTCCTCGGCACCGCGCTGGCGGTCGGGATGACGAGCGCCCAGGTCGCCGCGTTCGTCGACGCCTCCACCCGCTACGTCCTCGCGGTGGCCGAGGTGCACGGCATCCACGTCGACGACGTCGAGAAGCGCCGCACGCTCCTGCTGTCCGCCCTGCTCGGCGAGGAAGGCTCGAAGCTCGTGTCCGGGCAGATCGGGTTGAGCGGGATCGGCTGGGCCCGCACCGCGCTCGGTCAGCTCTCGTCGGGCAGCGTGCGGTCGGTCAACCGGGCGCTCACCCGGCAGCTGACGAAGGCCGGGGCCAACCGCGGGATGCAGCTCGCGCTGGGCCGACTCGCGCCGTTCGGCATCGGCATGGTGCTCGGCTACCGGGGTGCGCGGGCGCTGGGCCGTGACGTCGTCAAGGGCACGCAGGCCGCCTTCGGCCCGCCGCCGGAGCGGTTCGCCGACGACGCCTGAGCGCACCTGCTCCTGCTCCTTCTCCCTCCCCCGCCGAGCAGTCGGTCAACGCACCGAGCCGACTGTCAACGCGCCGAGACATGGGTCAACGCACCGAGCCGACTGTCAACGCGCCGAGACACCGGCCGCCGCCCCTCCACTCGACACGTCCACCGACTCTTCGGCGGCGAACCGACTCCTCGACGGGCCTCCGCACAGCCACACCGCCGCGCACACCCGTCAGCCTTGAGCGAACGAGACTCAACTTTGCTTCCCGCATCCACTCAGGGACGCAACAATGGGGTCATGACGCCGGGCGACCCACCCGGCCCCGACCGAGGAAGGACCCCACCCATGGCCACCTACCGCACCGCCGACCCGTTCCGCGAGCTCGAGCGCATGCTCAACCCCATGCGTCAGGCGCCGAGCTCGCCCGGCATGCCGCTCGACCTCTACCGCTCCGGCGATGCCTACGTCGCCACGATCGACCTCCCGGGCGTGGACCCGGCGTCGATCGACGTCGACGTCGAGGACCGCACGCTCACCGTCCGCGCCGAGCGCACCGCCGGTGCGCCGGAGGGGGCCGAGTGGCTGACCCACGAGCGGCCCTCGGGCACGTTCGCCCGCCAGCTCACGCTCGGATACGGCGTGGCGCTCGACCGCATCGAGGCCACCTACGCCGACGGCGTCCTCTCGCTGCGGATCCCGGTCTCGGAGGAGAACCGCGCCCGCAAGATCGCCGTCACGCACGGCACGGGCTCGACCACGATCGACGCCGCGTCGACCGGCTCCGCGACCGACTCCGCACCCCAGGAGCACGCCGCGCAGGCCTGATCGCCCCCGGCGCCTCGCACGACGCCGGACCGACCCCGACGGCGGCCGGACGCACCACGCGTCCGGCCGCCGTCGTACGCCGTCGTACGCCGGGCCACCGTGCTCCCCCTCCGCGCGCACACGCCGGGCCATCGCTCGTGCCGCGCCGCCGTCGTGCGTGCCACTCCGCCGCACCCGGCCGGGCCCTGTCGACTCGCCGCCCGACCGACCTACGATGACCCGGTGACGACCACTGCACCCGCGACCGTCGGCCCCACCACCGTGAGCACCGCCTACGAGGACCTCCTCCGGCTGGTCATGGAGACCGGCGCCAGGAAGTCCGACCGCACCGGCACCGGCACACGCTCGGTCTTCGGCCACCAGATGCGCTTCGACCTCGCCCAGGGGTTCCCGCTGGTGACGACGAAGAAGGTGCACCTCAAGTCGATCGTCGGCGAGCTGCTGTGGTTCCTCTCGGGCGACTCCAACGTCCGCTGGCTCCAGGACAACGGCATCCGCATCTGGAACGAGTGGGCCGGCGAGGACGGCGACCTCGGCCCCGTCTACGGCGTCCAGTGGCGCTCGTGGCCCACGCCGGACGGCAGCCACGTCGACCAGATCAGCGCGGTCCTCGAGCAGCTCCGCACCAACCCGGACTCGCGCCGCATCCTCGTCTCGGCCTGGAACGTGGCCGAGCTCGACAAGATGGCGCTCATGCCGTGCCACGTGATGTTCCAGTTCTACGTGGCCGACGGGAAGCTGTCCTGCCAGCTCTACCAGCGCAGCGCGGACCTCTTCCTCGGCGTGCCCTTCAACATCGCCTCCTACGCGCTCCTCACCCACATGGTGGCCGCGCAGGTGGGGCTCGAGGTCGGCGACTTCATCTGGACGGGCGGCGACTGCCACGTCTACGACAACCATGTGGACCAGGTGACCGAGCAGCTGAGCCGCGAGCCGTACCCGTTCCCCACGCTTCGCCTCGCGCCGCGGAAGTCGATCTTCGACCACGAGATCGCCGACGTCGTCGTCGAGGGCTACGAGCACCACCCGGCCATCAAGGCACCTGTCGCCGTCTGACCGTGCCCATCCCCGACGACGACGAGCCCGGCACCCTCGCACCCGGCCCCGACCTCGTGACCGGCCCCGGCGCGATCTGGGCGCAGTCCCTCGACGGCGTCATCGGCGACGGCACAGCGATGCCCTGGCACGTGCCCGAGGACCTCGCGCACTTCCGCACCGTCACCCGTGGCCACACGGTGGTCATGGGGCGGCGCACCTGGGCCTCCCTGCCCGAACGCTTCCGTCCCCTGCCGGGGCGGCTCAACGTCGTCCTCACCTCCGGTGACCCGGCGGACTTCCCCGGAGCCCGCACGACGCCGGAGCTCGCCGAGGCGCTCGACCTCGCCGGGGAGGACGGCTGGGTCATGGGCGGTGGCCAGGTCTACGCCGCGGCCCTGCCGCACGTGCGCCGCGCGGTGATCACCGACATCGACGTCACGCTGGGCGACGACCCGACCCTCGTGCGGGCGCCCATGTTGGACCCCGCCGAGTGGGTCGAGGTCGCCCGGGAGCCGGCCGTGGGCTGGCTGACGTCGTCCACAGGCACGCGCTACCGGTTCCGCGAGCTCCGCCGCCGCTGAGCCGACGCCGCCGGCGGTGGGGCCTCGGCCACCGCGGTCTCCCGTGCCTCTCGCCGCGACAGGGCGGACCTGGCGTGCTTACGGTGCACGTCCGGCACCACCAACCTCATGGATGGAGCGAACGATGATTCTCGGCCGCATCTCCAGGCTCGTGCGCCGCACGACCCGTCCCGCCCCCGGCCCCACCGCGCGGCGCCGAGCACCGGGCGGACGCCCCGTCTCCGGTCGCAGCATCGGCGGCACGGTCGCCCGCCTGCTCCGCGGGCGACGGCTGCCCTGACCGAACCCGGCTCCTCGGCGTCGGGCGCCCGCTAGCCAAGGCCAACGGGCGCCCCACGGCCGAACGTCCCGGATCCCCCGCCTCACCTGGTCATACACTCGAAGGTCCGCGCCCCCGCGCGGTTACTCCGTCCGACGACGCCCAGGAGGAACCGTGTCCAACGCTCGAGTCCGCACCATCGGCCTGCACATCGCCGACGTGCTCGGCCGCTACGTCGACGCCATCCCCGAGGGGCAGGGCCTCACCCTGCTCGACGAGATCAAGCTGACCGTCGCCGGCACCGCCGCCGCCCCGGCCGTCAACCTCGCCCGCCTCGGGGTGCCGATCGCGACGACCGGCGTCGTCGGTGAGGACGCCCTCGGTCAGTTCGTCCGCGACCAGATGACGCGCGAGGGCGTCGACGTCTCCGGGCTCCGCAGCTCGGCCGCTGCCCCGACGTCCGCGTCGATGCTCAACATCCGTCGCGACGGCTCGCGCCCGGCGCTGCACGTGGTCGGCGCCAACGGCCAGATCTCCGCCGACGACCTCGGGGACTCGATCCTCGAGGGCATCGAGCACATCCACCTCGGCGGGGTCGGCCTCATGCCGGGCATCGACGGCGACACGTCGGTCGAGTTCCTCCGCCGGGCCAAGGACCGCGGCATCACCGTGACTGTCGACCTCCTGCCCACCGACGGCGGGGCGTCCGACCACGCGGCGCTCGACCCGATCCTCCCTCTGATCGACTACATCCTGCCCTCGGACGACGACTCGCTGCTGCTGACCGGCGCCGAGACCTACGCCGACGCCGCCCGCTGGTTCCTCGACCGCGGCGTGGGCACGGCGATCATCACGCTCGGCGCCGAGGGCGTGTCGATCAGCTCGGGCGACAGCATCGACGTGCGCTACCCGACCACGACGGTCGACGTCGTCGACACCACCGGCTGCGGCGACGCCTTCGCCGCCGGCTTCATCCGCGGGCTGCTCGACGGCGAGCCCGTCGAGGAGGCGGCGCGCCTCGGCATGGCGTGCGGGTCGCTCGTCGCCACCGGCCTCGGCTCCGACGCCGGCCTCGAGTCGTACGAGCAGGCGAACGAGTTCCGCAAGCAGCACATCCCGACTGTCTGACGGCGCTCGGCCGGGTGCGCGGCGAGGTGCACCCGGCCGGATCGCCCCACACATGCACGAAGGCCCGGACCATGTGGTCCGGGCCTTCGTGTGCGCCTGGCGCGTAGTAGCGGGGACAGGATTCGAACCTGCGACCTCCGGGTTATGAGCCCGGCGAGCTACCGAACTGCTCCACCCCGCGGCGACTCCTCAACATTACGACACGGGAAACGGGGACTCAACCGGCGTGGACGTGGGTCCGCTCACCATTGGCTCCGACGCTCCTCCTCACCGGTGGGGGGCAACCGGCACGAATCAGGGCCTATTCGTGCCGCCCTCCCCCCCCATCGGTGGAGCTCGGTGGAGCCGGCTCGCGTGGAGCAACCCCGGGTCGAGCACGCCCACCTCCCACGACAACGGCCCCCGACGACGAGCACGCAGCTCGTCGTCGGGGGCCGTCCTCGTCAGGCGATCCCGCCTGTCCTACTCGCTCGGCGTCTCCACGCCGGCCGAGGGCGCCTCGGAGGCGGACTCGCCCACCGACTCGCCGCCGGTGGCCGACGCGATCTCGTCCTGCGCGGCGATCGCCTCCTCGACGGCCGCCGTGAGCCGCTCCTGCGCCTCGCCGTACGCCGCCCAGTCGCCGGCCGCCATGGCCTCGTTCGACTCGGCCAGGGCGGTCTGCATCTCGGCGAGCGCCTCGTCGAGCCGCTGCTGTGCCGCCGCCGGGACCTCGACGGACCCCGTGGGCTCCTCAGGCTCGGCCCCCTCGGACGGGGACTCGACGCCCGCGCCCTCGCTCGTGGCCGCGCCGGACTCGCCGTCGAAGATCTGGTCGAGCGCCTCGTCGAGGGTCGGGGCGAACCCGATCTCGTCGCCGAAGCCGACCAGCACGCGCTGGAGCGTCGGGTAGGCGGTGCCGCCGGAGGACTGGACGTACACCGGCTGGACGTAGAGCAGGCCGCCACCCACGGGCAGGGTGAGCAGGTTGCCGAGGAGGACGTCGGACCCGCCCTGCCGCAGCAGGTTGAGCTCCGTGGAGACCTCCGGGCTGGAGTTGAAGTTGTTCTGCACCTGCCCGGGTCCCGGCACGGTCGAGTTCCTCGGGAGCTCGATCAGTCGGAGGTCCCCGTAGCCGTCCCGCACCTCCCCCGGGGTGTCGCCGGTCTCCGAGTCGACGGCGAAGAAGCCCGTCAGCACGTTCCGCGGGTTCTCACCGCCCGGGATGTAGGCGGTCGAGAGCGAGAAGGTCGCCTCGTCCTGTCCGGGCATCTGCAGCGTGAGGTAGAAAGGCGGCTGCTGGACGCCGTTGTCGGACGCCGTCGGGTCGGTCGGGATGTTCCAGAAGTCCGAGCCGGAGTAGAAGGTCGCCGCGTCCGTGACGTGGTACTCGGCGAGCAGCGAGCGCTGCACCTTGAACAGGTCCTCCGGGTAGCGCATGTGCGCCATGAGGTCGCCGCTCATCTCGGAGATCGGCTGGATGTTGCTCTCGGGGAACACGGACTGCCACGCCTCGAGGACGGGGTCCGGGTTCTCCCCCTCCTCCTGCTCCCACTCGTAGAGCGTGACCGAGCCGTCGTAGGCGTCGACCACGGCCTTGACCGAGTTGCGGATGTAGTTGACCTGCTCCGGCACATAGGCGGTGCCGGCGACACCCGCCTGCCCCTCGGACAGCGAGTCCTCGGTGGCCTCCTCGAGCGACTCCCGCGCGGAGTAGGGGTAGTCGTTCGACGTCGTGTACCCGTCGATGATCCACACGAGCCGCGACGGCGTCTCGGGATCGTCGTCGTCGTCCACCACCGCCGGGTAGGCCCGCGAGTCGAGGGTGAGGTACGGGGCGGCGCGGGCCACGCGCTCGTGCGGGTCGCGGTGGAAGAGGATCTGGGACTCCGAGGTCACGCGGTCGGAGAACATCAGCTGGACGTCGCCGAACCGCATGGCGAACATCGCGCGCTCGAAGATGTTGCCGATCGACGGGCCGCCGTCGCCGGTGAAGGTCGAGTTGACCTGGCCGTTCGGGGCGGAGTCCGCGGGGTAGTCGAGCTCCCACGGGTCCGTACCCTCGGGCGCGCCGACGATCGAGTAGAAGTCGGTGTCCTGCCCGAAGTACACGCGCGGCTCGTAGTCGCCGAGCGCGCCCTCCGACGGGATGCCCTCCTGGAAGAACAGCGGACGCCCGTCGGAGTCGACCGAGTTGCCCTGGGCCGCGACCACGCCGAACCCGTGGGTGTAGACCGTGTGCTCGTTGACCCAGGTGCGCTGCTCGGCGCTGAGGCCGTCGTGGTTGACCTCGCGGACGGAGATGACCGTGTCCTGCATCTCGCCGTCGAGCTCGTACCGGTCGACGCTCAGCTGCGGCGGGAAGCCGTAATACTGGCGGATCTGCTGGAGCTGGTCGAAGGTCGGCGAGACGAGGTTCGGGTCGAGCAGACGGATCTGCGTGGTGGCGGCGCTGTCCTGGCCGAGCTGGCCGCGCTCGACGTCGGTCGTGGGCTCGTAGGCCTCCGACTGCACCCCGTCGAGCCCGTACGCCGCCCGGGTGGCCTCGATGTTGCGCTGGATGTACGGCGACTCGGCCTCGATGGCGTTCGGCTCGACCTCGAAGCGCTGGACGATCGCCGGGTACGCGGTCCCGACGACGATCGCCGCGACCACCATCATCGCCACCCCGGCGGCGGGCAGGCGCCACGTGCCACGCACGGCCGCGACGACGAACATCACGGCGACGAGGACCGCGATCGCGGCGAGCACGCCACGGCCCGGGAGCGCGGCGTTGACGTCCGCGTAGGACGCACCGGAGAACCGCTGGTTGTTGCCGACGAGCAGCGAGTACCGGTCGAGCCAGTACGAGGCGCCGAGCAGGAGGGCGAAGATCGCGGCGAGGACGCCGAGCTGGACCCGGGCGCCGCGGGAGACGCGGCTGTCCTTGCGGGCGAGCGAGAGCCCGCCGTACAGGTAGTGCGCGACCACCGTGGCGACGAGGCCGAGGACGACGATCGTCATGACGACCCCGAGGAGGGCCCGCAGCGCGGGGAGCGTGAAGACGAAGAACCCCATGTCGAGGCCGAACTGCGGGTCCGTGGTGCCGAACGACTGACCGTTGAGCCACAGGAGGATCTCGCGCCAGGCGGCCTGCAGACGCATGCCGACGAACACGCCCGGGACGAGCGCGGCCGCGAGGAACAGCAGGCGGCGGCGCGGCTCGATCATGCCGCGGTAGCGGTCGAGGTTGCGCTCCTCCGGTGTGGTGGGCGCATAGACCTTGCGCGACCGGTAGGCGATCTCCAGGCAGGCGAGGACGACGGCCGCGGTGACGACGAGCCCGATGAGGAACAGGACGGCGCGCGAGCCCCACTCGCGGTAGACGACCCCCTCGTACCCGACCTGGTAGTACCAGGACAGCTCGGTCCACACCTGCGCGAACGCGAACACGAGGGCGCCGAGCACGCCGATGACGATGATCGTCATCGCGAGGGTGCCGATCGTGCGCTCGTTGGACCCGGAGGAGGGCCGTGGGCCCTGCGCGCGGCCTGGTCGGGACATGGGTGGAATGGTCACGCGGAAGGCACCTCACGAATGTGCGGTCGCGCGACCCGGCATCGGGACCCACGACTGTCGACGGTCTCCCCCAGGGTAAGCGGTGGGACGACCGCGACGAGGCGCGCCCGGGAGGCGCTCACCACGTTGTTCGCGCACGGCGCAGCACCGGGGACCGACGCACGACGGCGACACCCCCGCCGGGTGGGCGAGGATGGCTCCATGACCGACGCCGCGAGCCCCGCCACCCCCGAGAACGACGGCCCGACGACGAACCCCCCGCCCGGTGCCGGTTCGCCCGGCGAGGGCGCGGACGCCCCGACGCCGCGGACCTCCGCCGTGCGGGCCGCCGTGATGGACCTCGAGCGGCACGCCGCGCGGTCCGGGTGGGACGGGCCCGTCGTCGTCGCGGCGCTCGTGCGCACGGGCGAGGCGCTCGCGGCGGACCCGTCGATCGAGTCGAGCCTCGGCGTCGAGGCGGTGCTGGCGGGGCGTGCGGACCCCGAGCATCTCTTCGCCGTCGAGCAGGAGGGACTGCCGGAGGCGGACACCCTCGACGAGCTCCTCGGCCGGCTGGCCTGGCCGGACGAGGTCGCCGGGGCCGCGATCGTCGTCGAGCGGATCGTCGTGCCGCCGGAGGCCGAGGCCGGGCTGCCGAGCGACCCCGAGGAGTCGCTCGCCGCCCTGCGTGCGCACCCGGCCCGCGAGGACGTGCGGATGGCGGTCGGCGTGCTGCGCAGCGGGGAGTCCTGGTGCGCGCTGCGCACCCGGGCCCACGACGACGACACGATGGTCGCCGGCTCCCCCGACGCCGTGCCGGGACTCGTCCACGCCCTGGCGGCGACCTTCGAGTAGCGGGCGCGGGCGGGCGATCTCGGGGCCGGCCGGTCGCCGCCCTCGGTACGGGCCCTCGACGGACGGCCGTCGAGCGCCGCGCGGCGCTCGACCTCAGTCGCCGACGGCCTCGCAGCCCGGCAGCTCGTCGCCGCGTCCGGCCGCGATCTCCTCGACCGCGGTCTGTGCCTCGGCCAGCGTGGTCACGCGGACGACCTGCAGGCCGTCCGGCACGTAGCCCACCGTCTCGGCGCAGTTCGCCGCGGGGGCGAGGAACCACTCGGCACCGTCGTCGACCGCGCCGACCATCTTCTTGCGGATGCCCCCGATCGGGCCGACGCGGCCGGCGAGATCCATCGTCCCGGTCCCGGCGATCTCCTCCCCGCCCGTCATCTCGCCCTCGGTGAGCATGTCGATGATCGCGAGCGCGAACATCGTGCCGGCCGACGGGCCGCCGATCCGGTCGATGTCGAACGCGATGTCGACGGGGACGTCCGGGTCCGGCAGGATCCCGACGCCGAGGAGCGAGCCCTCCTGGACCGGCGCGCCCGAGGCGTCCACCGGCGGCGCCGTCGTCACGACCTCGACGACCTCCTCCGCGCCACCGCGCTCGACCCGGACCTGCACCGTCTCTCCCGGCGGGACCTCCCCCAGGGTGCCGACGAGCTGCTGATAGTCGGCGACGTCCTCGACCTGCCCGCCGGGCGCCGCGATGCCGGTGATGACGTCGTCGACCTCGATCTGCCCCGCCGCCCCGGACTCCTCCGCGACCGCCGAGACCGTGAGCGTCATCGGGATGTCGTACCCGAGCTCGGTCAGCGCGGCCACGGTGGCGTTCGTCTGCGAGGAGAGCATCTGGGCCTCGCCGCGCTGCGCGATCTCCTCCGACGTCTCCGACGGGGAGAACACCGCCTCGCGCGGGACCACGGTCTCGGAGCCGAGCACCCAGGCACGCACGACGTCGCCGGCCGTCACGGGGTGGCCGGGGCCGCCGACGGTGGAGACCGTGGTCAGGCGCAGCTCGCCGCTGGTGGGGTAGGTCTCCGCGCCGTCGACGGTGATGAGCGGGTGGCCGTCGAGCTCACCGAGCGTGTCGACGGTCGGACCGGGCCGCTCGACCGCGTACGGGAGCGGGACGAGCATGATGACGAGGAGCAGCAGGACCGACAGGCCGCCGGAGATCGCGAGCGTGAGGGTGCGGGCGGTCAGCGGGCCGGGCGCGTCGTCGGGGCCGTCGTGGGCGTCGGGGCCCACCGCGTACGGGTCGTCCGCGCGCGAGGGTGCGTAGGCGTCGTCGCCCGACGGGTAGAGGTGGTTCGGGTTCGGCACCCGGACATCATGCCTCCGGCGGGCACCGCGCGGTCGCGCGCCGGCCTTAGCCGTGGGCGAACCGGGCGCGGCGCGGGGCTCGCGGCGCACTACCGTGGGAGTCCGATCGAAGCCGAGGAGTGCCATGAGCCAGGACCCCGCCCCGCGCGAGCCCGAGGACGGCGACGCCGACAGGAGCAGCTGGGAGGAGATGCTCTCCTCGATGCTCGGCCCGGAGGCCGCCGCGCAGGCCGTCCAGGCGATGCGCAGCGCCGGCATGGACCCAGCGGCCATGGGCCAGGCGGCCGGCCTGCCCGGCGACGCCGCGTCCCTCGGCCCGCTCATCGCGCAGGTCCAGGCGATGATGCGGCCCGACGGCAGCGGCCCCGTCAACTGGCGGCTCGCCACCGACCTGGCGCGACGCACCGCCACCGCGGAGGGCGACCCGGCGGTCACGTCCGCCGAGGCCGACGCCGTCCGCGCGGCCCTGCGCGCCGCGGACCTGTGGCTCGACGTCGCCACCGAGCTCCCGCCGGCCGGCGGCCCGCGCGAGGCCCTCACCCGGGCGGCCTGGGTCGAGCGCACCCTGCCGATGTTCCGCTCGCTCGCCGAGCCGGTCGCGGCCTCGATGTCCCACGCGCTCGCGGGGGCCATCGGCAAGCAGCTCGAGGACGCCCCCGAGGAGATCAAGGCGTTCGGCGCGCAGCTCGGCGACGAGAGCGGGCTGCTCGGCCAGATCGGGCAGGCCGTCTACGGCATGCAGCTCGGCCAGGCCGTGGGCACGCTCGCCCGCGAGGTGGTCGGCACGACCGACATCTCGATCCCGCTGCTCGCCGACCCCGGCGCCGCCCTCGTGCCCGCGAACGTCGCCGCGTTCGCCGAGGGGCTCGAGATCCCGCTCGACGAGGTGCGCCACTTCCTCGCCGTCCGCGAGCTCGCGCACGCCCGGGTCTTCGCGCACTCCCCGTGGCTGCGCGCCGGGGTGGTCGACGCCGTCACCGCCTACGCGCGCGCGATCACGATCGACACCTCGAAGATCGAGGACGCGGTTCGGTCCGTCGACCCCACCGACCCGGACGCGCTGCGCGGGGCGATGTCCGGCGGCGTGTTCGACCAGGACGACACCCCCGAGCAGGAGGCGGCCCTCGGCCGGCTCGCCACGCTGCTCGCGCTCGTCGAGGGCTGGGTGGAGGAGGTGACGGCCCGCGCCGTCGCCCCGCACCTGCCGCACGGGGTCCAGCTGCGCGAGATGCTCCGCCGGCGCCGGGCGGCCGGCGGCCCCGCCGAGCAGACCTTCTCCACCCTGGTCGGCCTCGAGCTGCGGCCGCGCAGCCTGCGCGAGGCCGCGCGCCTGTGGGAGCTCTACGGCGCGGAGCGCGGCCAGGAGGCCCGCGACGAGCTGTGGTCCCACCCGGACGTCCTGCCCACGGCCGAGGAGCTCGCCGACCCCGAGGGCTTCGCCGCCGGGCGGGAGAAGGCCGCCGAGGAGACCTCCGACGTCGACTCCTTCCTCGCCGACCTCTTCGCCGAGGACGGCGACGGGCAAGCAGGTGGCGACGCGGGCGACGGCGCGGGTGACGGCGCGGCCTCGGACGATGCCTCCGATGAAGACGCGGGCTCGAGCGAGACCGGGGACGGCTCGGGCGAGGGCGACTCCCGAACGGACGGTTCGGGCGGGGACGGCTCCGACGACGAGGCCCCTCAAGGCGGCTGACGCACCGCCGTCCACAGCCCGCGCGACCTGGGGACGACCCGGGCGCGCGCCCCCGTCCGGGTGGCAGCGTCTGCCCCGGGGGTGGTCGAGATGCGACTGGTGTCCGGGATGGACGTGCTGTGGCGGGGAGCCGGGTCCTCGCAGGTCGGGAGCGACCCTCGGTGCGCCGTGGTGCTCGAGGGACTCAGCAGCGCCGAGCAGCAGCTGATCGAGGCCCTGGCCGGCTCCCCCTCGCGACAGGACCTGCGCCGCCGGGGTGCGGCGTCGGGCGTGACCTCGGCCCGGGTGGACCGCCTCGTCGAGCTGCTCACGCGCGCCGGAGTGGTGACGGAACCTCCGTCGGTCGACGGGCGGACGGCGCACGGCGGGTCTCCCTCCCTGCGCCCCGCGGGAGACGGGACCACCGGCGACGCGCAGTGGCGGGAGCGGGCGGGGCTCGCGGGGGTGGCCGGTCTCGCGGGGGCGGCCGTCGCCGCCGACGCGCTCGGGTCCGCGGTCGTCGGCGTCACCGGACTCGGGCGCACCGGCGCGCTCACGGCCGTCGGGCTCGCCGCGGCCGGGGTGGGCACCCTGCTGCTGTCGGACCCCTCCCCCGTCCTGTCGACCGACGTCCTCCCCTACCGGTCGACCGACGTCGGCCGGCCGCGGGAGTCGCGGGTCGCCGAGGACCTGCGCTCCGCCGCACCGCTGCTCCGGTTCGGCGCCCCGGCGGGCACCCGGCCCGATCTCGTGGTGGTGACGACCTCCCGCGTGAGCGACCCGCCCCTCCTCCGCCGCCTGACGCAGGAGGACGTGCCGCACCTGGTCGTCGTCGTCGGGGAGCTCGCCACGACCGTCGGTCCGCTCGTCGTCCCCGGCCGGGGGCCGTGCGCGCGGTGCCTCGACCTCGCCCGCGCGCGGTCCGAGCGGGCGTGGCCGGCGGTCGCCACCCAGCTGCGGGTCCTGCCGGAGCAGGCCGAGCCCTACACGCAGGCGAGCTGGGCGGCCGGGACCGCGGTGCGCGCCGCCCTCGAGCTCCTGCGGGCGCCGGGCGGGCGACCCGCGCTGACCGGGGCGTCGGTCGAGCTCGACCTCGACGGGGCCGAGCTGCGGCGCGAGTGGCCGGTGCACCCGGACTGCGGGTGCACCGGTCCGGAGCCCACGAGGGGGTCCGGGGTCACGGGGTGAGCGGGTCGCCGGGTGAGGTCTCACGAGGCGACCGGTCGTCGTCGTGAGGGGTTCGTCGTCGTGAGGGGTTCGTCGTCGTGAGGGGTTCGTCGTCGGGCTCCCAGCCCGCGCGGGTGACGGGCGGGAGCACACAGGTGACGGGCGGGCGCTCGGCAGGTGTGCCGGGCGCCCGCCCGCCCCTCACTCGTCCCTCAGGCGGCGGCGTTCTTCCGCGGACGGCCGCGGCCGCGCTTCACGGCCACGACGACGCCGTCGACGAAGACCTCTCCGCCCCAGACGCCCCACGGCTCGCCGCGCTCGACGGCGCCGGCCAGGCAGGCCTCCCGCAGGGGGCAGGGGCCGCACATCGACTTGGCCAGCTCGACCTCGGCGGTCCGCTCGGCGAACCACAGGTCGGGGTCGTCCGAGGTGAGGCAGGGCAGCGCCGTCGTGTCGTCCTCGTCGGTGCTGTGCGACGGGCGCGCGAGTCCGATCGAGGCGGTGGTGGGGCGCGTCGTCGCGTCGGTCCTGATGGATGGGGCCAGGTACGCAGTGGTCTGCGTGGTCATCGGGTGCTCCGGTGGTGCGTCGTTCTCCTGGTGGGGGACGGCGACGAGGCCGTCGGGTTGTCCCGACGGCGCACGCGGAGCGTGTCAGCCCAGGTCGGGACGGAGGTGCGCCGTGGGGCGCGCGAGGTTCCGCGGACGGGGGAACGCAGAGTTCTCCCCGGCAGCATCGACGCCGCGATCACGAAGGCCCGCAGCGGCGACGCCACCTGCGCACGCGGAGGTGCTCGCGAACGCATTGCGCGCGTTCACAGCGGACACGGCGAGATCGATACCGATCGCGTAGCTGCTGTTCCTCATCTCGAGCACCTCCTTCTCCTCACCAGGGGATCGTCATGGCTGGCTAGACCCGATCCCGTTCGACACGGACAAGTGCGACAGTAGGCGGCCCCCATCCGAGGCACAAGGGAATTAACGGACGGACTTTCGAGATCGCCACGCGGCGGTCCGTTCGGCCGGCCGGGCGGCGTTCGAGCGGGCGTCCGGGCGGCGTACGGGGTGCGTGTCGGACGGCCGTCGGGCACCCCGCCCGACTCACCCCTCCGTGCGGCTCAGCCACTCCTCGGCGTCGACCTCGTCGCCGCGCACGACGGCGAGCACCTGGCCGCCGAAGCGGTCGAGCTTCGTGGCCCCGACGCCCCGGATGAGTCCGAGCTGACGCAGGTCGGCGGGTTGGTGGACGGCGATCTGCTGCAGCGTCGCGTCGGGAAGCACCGAGTAGGCGGGCCACCCGCGCAGCCGCGCGGCCTCCGAGCGCCACGTGCGCAGGCGCTCGAAGAGCTCGACCGCCTCGGGGTGCTCCGTCGCGAAGCTCTCGGCCCGGGCCTTGGCCGCAGCCTTCTTGCTCGACCGGTCGCCGCCGCTGCGGCCGCCGCGCTCCTCCTCGGGCCACATGCCGTCGAGGAACCGCGAGCGCTTGCGGCTCGCCCGCCCGCCGACCTGGCGGGCACGCGCGAAGCTCAGCTGGAGGTGCTCCCGGGCCCGGGTCACGCCCACGTACAGCAGCCGGCGCTCCTCGGCGATCTCGGCGTAGTCGTCGGCGTGGGAGATCGGCATCAGCCCCTCGGAGACGCCGACGAGGAAGACCGCGTCCCACTCCAGGCCCTTCGCCGCGTGCAGGGAGGCGAGGGTGACGCCCTCGACCGTCGGGGCGTGCTGCGCGGACGCGCGCTCGTCGAGCTCCGCGACGAGGTCCCCGAGGTCGGCCTGCCGGGTCGCCGCGAGCGAGTCGGCAAGCTGGACGAGCGAGTCGAGCGCGTCCCACCGCTCCCGGGCGGCACCGCGCTGGGCGGGCGGCTCGGGCGACCATCCGGCGCCGGACAGCAGGTCCCGGACCGTCGGCCCGAGCTCGGCGTCCGCCATCGACCGCACGGCCCCGCGCAGGAGGACGATCGCGTCCCGGACCTCGCGCCGCGAGAAGAACCGCTCGCCGCCCCGCAGGAGGTAACCGATGCCGCGCTCCGCGAACGCCTGCTCGAACGCCTCGGACTGGGCGTTCGTCCGGAACAGGACGGCCATCTCGCTCAGGGCCACCCCTTCCTTCTGCAGCTCACCGATGCGGCGGGCCACCCCCGCCGCCTCGGCGGCGTCGTCGTCGTAGGTCTCGTACCGCACGGGGACCGAGCTCGGCCGCTGGGCGACGAGCTCGACCGCGGCACGGTCCCGGTCGCTTCCGGCGCGGGCGAGGATCTCGTTGGCGACCCGCACCACCTGCGGGGTGGAGCGGTAGTCCCGCACGAGGCGGACGACGGCGGCGCCCTTGTAACGGCGTGGGAACTCGGTGAGGAAGCGGGGGGTCGCGCCGGTGAACGAGTAGATCGTCTGACTCACGTCCCCGACGACGCACAGCTCCTTGCTGTCCCCGAGCCACAGGTCGAGGAGGCGCTGCTGGAGGGGCGAGACGTCCTGGTACTCGTCGACGACGAACCGGTTGTACTGGCCGCGCACCTCGTCTCGCACGTCGGTGCGCTCGAGGAGCATCGCGACCATCGACAGCAGGACGTCCTCGAAGTCGATGACGCCGCGCTCGGTCTTGACCGACTCGTAGAGCTCGAGGAGGCGGGCGATGGTCGCGCGGTCGTGGCCGCCGACCTCGTCGCGGTCCTTCGACGCCGCGATGCGCGGGTAGTCCTCGGGCGTGACGAGGCTGACCTTGGCCCACTCGACCTCGGCCGCGAGGTCGCGCACCGTCACTCGGTCCGCCCCCAGGCCGAGGCGCCCCGCGGCCTCCGCGACGAGGCTCGCCTTGTGCGGGGCGATCTGGGGCACGGGTCCGCCGACGACGCGGGGCCAGAAGTAGGAGAGCTGGCGCAGCGCCGCGGAGTGGAAGGTGCGGGCCTGGACGGCGCCCGCGCCGAGGTCCCGCAGGCGCGACCGGAGCTCGCCGGCCGCGCGGGCGGTGAAGGTGACGGCGAGCATGCGGCGCGGGTCGTAGGCGCCGGTGCGGACGCCGTAGGCGATGCGGTAGGTGATGGCGCGGGTCTTCCCGGTGCCCGCGCCGGCGAGGACCGACATGGGGCCCGTCAGGTGCTCGGCGACGGCCCGCTGGTCCGGGTCGAGCGCGTCGAGCAGCCGGGCGGGGTCCTCCGGCTCGGGGGCTCCGGAGGCCGGGTCGGAGCCGGCGGGGACACGGGTGGGGTCGGGGGCATCGTTCAGCGGCGCGGACATCGGTCCCAGTCTCTCAGGGGGCGACGACACCGCCGGGACGGCCTGTGGACGGGCGGGCGGTGGCGTGCCGTGTCGCGTGGTCGCGCGCCGGCACGGTTGCGGACGGACGGACGTCAAGGCGCGACGTCGGCACGGGGCACGACACGCCGACGGGGAAGAATTCGGGCGGCGTACTGTGTTGGTGCAGGCAGGACCGGCCCCCGCCGGTCGGCGCACGACGCCTCACCCCCTTCCGAAGGATGACGATGACGGTCACCGCCCCCCAGCCCGGTTCGGTCACGATGTTCACCACCACCTGGTGCGGATACTGCAGGAACCTCAAGAAGCAGATGACCTCCGCGGGCATCGCGTTCACCGAGATCGACATCGAGCAGACGCCGGACGCCGCGAGGCTCGTGGCCGAGGTCAACGACGGAAACGAGGTCGTCCCCACCGTCCTGTTCGCGGACGGCACGACGGCGACGAACCCCTCCCTCAGCGAGGTCCGCAAGCGCCTCGAGGCCTGAGAGTCAGTGTCAGCCGAGGAGCTCTCCGCCGTACCAGTCCTCGATGAGCGAGCGGGCGATCGAGCTGCGCATCGGCAGGTAGACCTCGCCGAGGCGCACCGCGCTCTCGAGCTCCTCGCGCGTGAAGAGCCGCAGCTCGGTGACCTCCTCACCGTCCGGCCGCGCGTCCTCGACTCCCTCGATGCGCGCCGTGTAGCCGAGCATGAGCGAGCACGGGAACGGCCAGGGCTGCGAGCCGCGGTACTCCATCTCGACGACCCGGACGTTGGACTCCTCCATGATCTCGCGCCGCACGGCCTCCTCGGCGGACTCCCCCGACTCGACGTAGCCCGCGAGCGTGGAGAACCGGCCCTGCGGCCAGTGCACGGCGTGGCCGAGCATGAGGCGGTCGCGGTCGTCGACGAGGGCGACGATGACGGCCGGGTCGGTGCGCGGGAAGTGCGGCACCTCGTCCTGGGCGCACCACCGCATCCACCCGGCGCTGCGGACCTCGGTCGGCTCCCCGCACCGCGGGCAGCGCGGGTGGCGGCGGTGCCAGGCGCCGAGCGCCACCGCGGTCGTGGCCAGCCCGGCGTCGCGGTCGCTCAGCGCGTCCCCGACGTCGCGCAGGTGGAAGGTCTGCAGCCCGTGCACGAGCTCGACGAGCGCCGCGTCCTCGACGATCGGCACGCCGTCGAGGTCCCGCTCGCGCCCGAGCTCGTCGGGCAGGACGACGGACAGGTAGGTGTGCTCGTCGTCGGCCCCGAGGAGGTGGACGTGCTCCGGGGTCCAGGTGATTCCCGGGACGTCGGCGGGGGCGAGCAGGACGAGCGCGTCGTCGGCGACCGCCACCTCGCCCTGGGACACGAGCAGCACCCGGGTCGTCGGGTCCTCGCGGAGCCGCTCGCAGAGGCCGTCCTCGTCGCGCCGCTCGGCGGCCTGGTCGACGGTGGATCGGGCGAGGGGCAGGTCCGCGAGCATGACCCCACGGTAGGCCCGAACGGGCCGCGGCGTCCCTCCTCGGTCAGCCCCGGCCGCTGATCGTCGCCTGGCCGAGCACCCGGTCGCCGAGGTAGACCACGGCACTCTGACCGGCGGCGACGCCTCGGATCGGCTCGCGCAGCTCCACGGCGAGCGTCTCGCCGTCGTCGCCGGCCGTGCGCGTGACGACGGCCGGGTGCGCCGCGCCGTGCGCACGGATCTGCACCGCAGCCTCGGTGGGGACCTCTGCGGGGTGGTCCTCGGCGAGCCACACGACGTCGGTCGCGTCGATCCGCCGGGTGGACAGCAGCTCGGCGGGCCCGACGACGACGCGCGCGGCCCGCGTGTCGACGTCGAGGACGTAGCGCGGCCTCCCGTCCGGCGCCGGGCGGTTCAGACCGAGGCCCTTGCGCTGGCCCACGGTGTAGGCGTAGGCGCCGGAGTGCTCGCCGAGGACCGCGCCGTCGGTGTCGACGATCTCGCCGGGCTGCTCGCCGAGGCGGGAACGCAGGAAGCCGGCGGTGTCGCCGTCGGCCACGAAGCAGATGTCGTAGGAGTCCGGCTTGGTCGCGACCGGGAGGCCGCGCGCCTCGGCCTCGGCCCGGACGTCGGCCTTCGCGGCGACGTCGCCGAGCGGGAACAGCGCGCGGGACAGGCCCTCGCGGCCGGCCACGGCGAGCACGTAGGACTGGTCCTTGTCCGGCTCGGCGGAGCGGAACAGGCGCGGCCCGGCGCCGTCGTGCTCGAGGCGGGCGTAGTGCCCCGTGGCCACGGCGTCGAACCCGAGGGCGCGGCCGCGGTCGGCGAGGACGGAGAACTTCACGTGCTCGTTGCAGCGCACGCACGGGTTGGGCGTGCGGCCGGCGGAGTACTCCTCGAGGAAGTCCTTGACCACGAGGTCGTCGAACTGCTCGGACAGGTCCCACACGTAGTACGGGATGCCGAGGATGTCGGCGGCCCGGCGGGCGTCGGAGGCGTCCTCGATCGAGCAGCAGCCCCGCGAGCCGGAGCGGTGCTCGGCGCGGTTGCGGGACAGCGCCATGTGGATGCCGACGACCTCGTGGCCGGCCTCGACGGCGCGGGCGGCGGCCACGGCGGAGTCGACCCCTCCGCTGAGGGCGGCGAGCACGCGCATGGGGGTCCTTCCGTCTCGCGCGGCCGCCGGGGCGCCGCGCAGGGGGTCGTTCGGGCGGCCACCATTGTCGCGCACCGCGCCGATCGCCGCGGCGGCTCAGGACGAGAGCGCGCCCACCGCTCGGGCGGCCTCCGCGGCGCCGGGGAGGGCCCGGACCACGGCGGCGACGTCGTCGGGCGTGGTGGTCCGCCCCATCGACAGGCGCAGCCCGGTGCGGGCGTCGGCCTCGGACAGGCCCATCGCGAGGAGGACGTCGCTCGCGCCGAGCACGCCGGTGGTGCAGGCGGCGCCGGGCGAGGCGTCGATCCCGGCGGCGTCGAGGGCGAGGAGCAGGGCGTCCGGGTCGGCGCCGGGGATGCGGACGTGCACGACGGCGGGGCTCACCTCCGCGGACTCCGGCCGGTCCGGGTCGGGGCCGGAGACGACGAGACCCGGGATGCGCGACGCGATCCCGGAGACGAGGTCGGCGCGCAGGGCGGACAGCCGGGCGGCGTGCGCCTCGCGGGTGGCGACGGCGTGCTCGACGGCGACGGCGAGCGCCACCGCGCCGGCCACGTCGAGCGTGCCGGAGCGGACCGAGCGCTGCTGCCCTCCCCCGCCGCCGACCGGGGCGAGCTCGAGGTCGCGGCGGGCGATGAGCGCCCCCGTCCCCACGGGCGCGCCGACCTTGGGGCCGGCGATCGTCATCGCGTCGAGGTCGCCGCCGTGGAACCGGACGGGCAGGACGCCGAGCGCCTGGGAGGCGTCGGTGTGGACGGGGACGCCGCGCGGGCGCTCCGTGCTCGTCGCGGAGCGCGCGATGCCGACGAGCTCGGCGAGGGGCTGGACGACGCCGGTCTCGTGGCACACCGCCGTGACGGAGAACAGGGCCGGCGGGCAGGAGAGGACATCGCGGGCGGCGTCGAGGTCGAGCCGGCCGTCGGGGTGGACGGGGAGCTGGTGAGCGACCGTCAGGCCGTCGTCCTCGAGGTAGCGGGCGGTGCGCAGGACGGAGGGGTGCTCGACCGCCGAGTGCGCGACGCAGCGCGGGGTGCGGCCGGCGAGGTGGGCGGCGCGGACGACGCCCGTGATCGCCAGGGTGTCGGCCTCCGTGGCGCCGGAGGTGAGGACGACCTCGGCGGCGTCGGCGACCAGGGCGGCGGCGATCCGCTCGCGCGCCTCCTCCCAGCGGGCCCGGGCGGCGCGCCCCGCGGCGTGACCGCTCGACGGGTTCCCCGGCGCCGCGACCTGCCGGGCCAGCTCCTCGGCGTGCGCCCCGGCGGCCTCGGGCAGGAGGTCGGTCGCGGCGGCGTGGTCGAGGTAGTGGCGCACGGTCCCCAGCGTAGAAGCCCACGGGTGCGGGGAGATTCCCGCAGTCTCGATGAGCAGTGACAGGGTCGCGCGGCGCGCCGCCACCGTCCGCTGGGGTTGGATAGGACGGTGGGTCCCATGCACTCCCCTCCGACCGCGGACCGCGCGCCCGCCCCCCGGCTATACGAGGACGCCGGCGCCTCTCCCGCGCCCTCCCCGGCGAGCCGACCGGACCGCCGCGGGGTCCACCTCGTCGGTGACGGGGTCGACGTCGCGGTGTTCGCCTCGCGCGCCACCCGGGTCGATCTCTGCCTCGTCGACGTCGCCTCCGACGGCGGGCTCAGCGAGCGCCGGTACACGCTGCGCGGCCCCGTCCACGGCGTCTGGCACGGCCACGTCCCGGGCGTCCGCGCCGGTCAGCGCTACGGCTTCCGGGTGCACGGGCCGTGGAGCCCGCCGCGCGGGCAGCGGCACAACCCGGCCAAGCTCCTGCTCGACCCGTACGCGCGCGCCGTCGTCGGCGCGCCGCGGCTCACGCCCGCGCTGTACGCCCACGTCGTCGGCGAGGACCTCGTCCCCGTGGACGGCACCGGCTCGCCCGACCCCCGGGACTCGGTCGCGGACGCGGCCCACGGCGTCGTCGTCGACGACCGGTTCGACGGAGCCGTCCCCGCCCCGCGCACGCCGTGGCGGGACACGGTGATCTACGAGGCCCACGTCCGCGGCCTGACGATGCACCTGCCCGGGGTGCCCGAGCACCTGCGCGGGACCTACGCCGGCCTCGCCCACCCGGCGACGATCGCCCACCTCCGCTCCCTGGGCATCACCGCGATCGAGCTGCTCCCCATCCACGCGAAGATGGACGAGCCCCACCTCACGGCCAAGGGCCTGACGAACTACTGGGGCTACAACACGCTCGGCTACCTCGCGCCCGAACCGTCCTACGCGAGCCCCGCCGCGCGAGCCGCCGGCCCCGCCGCCGTGCTCGCCGAGGTCAAGGGAATGGTCGCGCTCCTGCACGCGGCGGGCATCGAGGTGCTCCTCGACGTCGTCTACAACCACACGTGCGAGGGCGGCGTGGCCGGCCCCACCGTGTCCTGGCGCGGCCTGGGGGCGAGCGACTACTACCTGCACGACGACGCCGACCGCGGCCGCATGCTCGACACCACCGGCTGCGGCAACACCCTCGACATGCGCCGCACCGAGGTCGTCCGCCTCGTGCTCGACTCGCTGCGCTACTGGGTGCGCGAGGTCGGCATCGACGGGTTCCGCTACGACCTCGCGGTCACGCTGGGCCGCAACGCCGACCAGTTCACGCCGTACCACCCGCTGCTCGTGGCGCTCGCGACCGACCCCGTCCTGCGCGAGGTCAAGCACATCGCCGAGCCGTGGGACCTCGGCCCGGACGGCTGGCGCACCGGCCAGTTCGCCGCCCCGGTCGCCGAGTGGAACGACCGGTTCCGCGACTCGGTGCGCTCGTTCTGGCTCGCCGACCCGGGCGCAGCCGCGAAGGGCGGGACCGGCCGGGACCTGCGCGACCTCGCCACCCGCCTGTCCGGCTCCGCCGACATGTTCGGCTACGGCGACGTCCCCGGCGGCCGCGGCCCGCTCGCGTCGATCAGCTACGTCACCGCCCACGACGGCTTCACGCTCGCCGACCTCGTGGCCTACGAGCACAAGGACAACTCGGCCAACCTCGAGGACAACCGCGACGGGACGACCGACAACCTCTCGTGGAACCACGGCGCCGAGGGCCCGGTCCCCGGCGACTCCCCCGCCGCCGACGTGCTGCCGCTGCGCCGCCGCTCGATCCGCAACCTGCTCGGCACCCTCCTTCTCTCGCCGGGCACGCCGATGCTCACGGCCGGCGACGAGATCGGTCGCACCCAGCGCGGCAACAACAACACCTACTGCCAGGACAACGAGCTGTCCTACCTCGACTGGGACCTGGGCCGGTGGCGCGAGGACCTCCTCGCCACCGCCCGGTACCTCCTGCGGCTGCGCCGCGAGCACCCGGTCCTGCGCCCCGAGCGCAGCTACACCGGCCGCGCCACGGACGGCGACCCCGTGCCCGACCTCGCCTGGCTGGGCGCGGACGCCACCGAGATGGGGGCGCACCGGTGGCACGACCCGCGCGCCCGGGTCCTGCAGATGCTGCGCTCGGGCGGCGGGCGGGACGCCGACGTCCTCCTCGTGCTCTCGAGCTCGCTGGACTACGAGTCGGTCCGGCTCCCGGTCGGCCGCGGGGCGGACTACGAGCTCGCGTGGAGCTCGGGCTGGGAGGCCCCCTCGTTCGCCGAGGCCGAGGAGGACTCCGACCCCTGGTCGCTGACGGCCGCCCCCGGCGAGGTCGTCCGCCTCGACCCGCTCTCGATGCGCGTCTACGTCACCCGCCCGGCGTCGGCGCCGTTGCTACGCTGACCTCACGACAGCCTCCGGCGACGACGCCGGTCTCCCCGTCGCGGATGCGGCGGGGCGGGCAGGGCACGACGGGACGAGGACGCATGGACGCGTGGACGTACGAGGGACATGCCGGACAGGTCGCCGCACGGGTGTGGCGGGTCGACCATCCCCGTTACGCGGCGGTGCTCGTGCACGGCTACGGGGAGCACATCGGCCGCTACGAGTGGGTGGCCGCCACGCTCGGCGCGCACGGCGCGGTCGTCTACGGGCTCGACCACGCGGGGCACGGCGAGTCCGAGGGCGAGCGGGTGCTCGTGCGCGACTACGACGACGTGGTCGCCGACCTCCACCAGCTCGTCTCGACCGCGCGCGCCGACCACCCGGACGTCCCGCTCGTGATGATCGGCCACTCGATGGGCGGCCTCATCGCGACCCGGTACGCCCAGCTGCACGCCGAGGAGCTGACCGCGCTCGTCCTGTCCGGCCCCGTCATCGGCAGCTGGGCGGTGGTCGACGAGCTGCTCGCCCAGGACCCGATCCCGCCGACGCCCATCGACCCCGCCACGCTGTCCCGCGACCCGGAGATCGGGCGGATCTACGCCGAGGACCCGCTCGTGTGGCACGGCGACTTCCGCCGCGAGACCCTCGAGGCCCTCAACGAGGCGATGGCGCGGATCTCCGCGCACGGATCGCTCGGCGACCTGCCGCTGCTCTACCTGCACGGCGAGGAGGACCGGCTCGTGCCGATCGGGCCGAGCCGGGAAGGGGTGGCCGAGATCGCCGGCCCCGCCACCGAGAGCGGGACCTACCCGGGCGCGCAGCACGAGATCTTCAACGAGACGAACAAGGAGGAGGTCCTCGCGGACGTCACGGCGTTCGTCGACCGCGTCCTCGAGGCCTGACCGTCGCGGTCCCCGAGGGGGTGCTCGGGGCGTCCTCCCGCCCGCGCCCGGACATCGACCGACGGACGCCCCACGGGCCGGCCGCCGCGCAGCGCCTAGTCTGGGCCGGTGACCGACGCACCTCCCACGACCGACACCACCGACGAGCTCTCGGGCGCCGACTCCGCCACCTTCGCGCGCTCCCAGTCGCGCAGCGACGCCATCGAGGCCGACCTCCGGGAGAACCCGGGGCGCTACCGCATGCTCACCGGCGACCGACCCACCGGCCAGCTGCACATCGGCCACTACTTCGGGTCGCTCGCCAACCGCGTCCGGATCCAGGAGCTCGGCGTCGAGTCGTTCATCCTCGTCGCCGACTACCAGGTGATCTACGACCGCGACGGCGTGGGCGACCTGCGCACCAACGTGCTCGAGATGCTGGCGGACTACCTCGCCGTCGGGCTCGACCCGGCGCGGTCGACGATCTTCTCGCACTCGAGCATCGCGGCCCTCAACCAGCTCATGCTCCCGTTCCTCTCGCTCGTGACCGACGCGGAGCTGCGCCGCAACCCGACCGTCAAGGACGAGCTCGCCGGGTCCACCCGGCCGATGTCCGGGCTCATGCTCACGTTCCCCGTGCACCAGGCCGCGGACATCCTGTTCTGCAAGGCGAACCTCGTGCCCGTGGGCAAGGACCAGCTGCCCCACATCGAGGTCACGCGGCTCATCGCGCGCCGGTTCGACGAGCGCTACGGCCGGGTCGACCCCGAGCGGCCCGTCTTCCCGCAGGCCGACGCCCTGCTCTCCCCCGTCCCCCTGCTGCTCGGCATGGACGGGCAGAAGATGAGCAAGTCCAAGGGCAACACGATCGAGATCGGCATGGACGCCGACACCACCGCGAAGATCATCAAGAAGGCCGTCACCGACGCCGACCGGCACATCACGTTCGACCCCGCCGGCCGGCCGGAGGTGTCCAACCTCGTCCAGCTCGCGGCCCTGTGCCTGGGCCGCGACCCGGTCGACGTGGCCGACGAGCTCGGCGACGCGGGCGGCGGCGGGCTGAAGAAGCTCGTCACCGAGGCCGTCAACGACCACTTCGCCCCGATCCGCGAGCGCCGCGCCACCTACGCGAACGACCCGGCGCAGCTCACCCAGATCCTGCACGACGGCAACGAGCGGGCCACCGCCGTCGCCGAGGCCACGCTCGCCGAGGTGCGCGCGGCCATGCACATGGACTACTGAGCGACCCCACGAACGACGAACGGGGGCCCGGCCGCACGGCCGGGCCCCCGTTCGTCGTCGTGGTGATCAGCCCTGGGCGGAGGCCGCCAGACCGAGCTCGGTCACGCCGTCGAGCAGCTCGTGCTGCGGGACGACCCGGACCGAGTAGCCGAACGCGCCGGCGGTGTCGAGGGTGACGTCGCCGCCGAACGTGTGCCGGCCGTCGATGCTGCCGCGGTGCGCGAGCGGGGTGACGGTGAGGTCGCCGAGCTCGTCGGAGTCGTCGACCCGACCGGACACGACCTGCACGAGGACGTCCTCCGGCGCGAGCTCCCCGAGCGCCACCGTGGCCGAGACCTTGATGGAGTCGCCGACCTTGACGACGTCGGGGACGTCGTGCGCGTCGACCGTGTCGACGCGCACGGCCGGCCACGCGGAGCGGACCTTGCGCTTCCAGCGCGCGAGCTCCTTGGCGCCGCGGTACTCGTCGGCGCCGTCGAGCCGTCGGCCCGCCGCCGCGACCGGCGTGTAGAGCTCCTCGACGTAGTCGCGGAGCATCCGGGTGGCCTGCACCTTCGGGCCGAGCGTGGCGAGCGTGTGGCGGACCTGCTCCATCCAGCGGGCGGGCACACCGTCCTCGTCGCGGTCGTAGAAGCGGGGCACGACCACGTTCTCGAGGAGGTCGTACAGCGCGGCCGCCTCGAGGTTGTCGCGGTGCTCGGTGTCCTCCACGCCGTCGGCGGTGGGGATCGCCCAGCCGTTGACGCCGTCGTACATCTCGTCCCACCAGCCGTCGAGGATCGAGAGGTTGAGCGCGCCGTTGATCGCGCACTTCATGCCCGACGTCCCCGAGGCCTCGAGCGGGCGCAACGGGTTGTTGAGCCACACGTCGCAGCCCGGCATGAGGGTCTGCGCCATCGCGATGTCGTAGTTCGGCAGGAACACGATGCGGTCGCGCACGCCCACCTGGTCGGCGAACGTGACGAACTTCTGGATGAGGCCGACACCGGGCTCGTCGTCGGGGTGCGACTTGCCGGCCACGACGATCTGGACGGGCCGCTCGGGGTCCGTGAGCAGGCGAGTGAGCCGCTCGGGGTCCTTGAGCATGAGCGTGAGCCGCTTGTAGGTCGGGACGCGGCGCGCGAACCCGATCGTCAGCGCATTCGGGTCGAGCGCGTCGGCCGTCCAGCCGAGCTCGGCGGGCGAGGCGCCGCGGTCGAGCCACGCCTTGCGGAGCCGCTCGCGGGCGCTCGTGACGAGCTTGCCGCGCAGCTCGTTGCGGGTCTCCCACAGCTCGAGGTCGGAGAACCCGCCCTCGGCCTCGGTGCGCTCCCAGCCCTCGCCGAAGGTCAGCGAGCGCTCGCCGAGCCGCTTCGTCGCCTTCGCGGCGAACGAGGCATCGACCCAGGTCGGCCCGTGGACGCCGTTGGTCACCGAGGTGATCGGCACCTCGGTGACGTCGAAGCCCGGCCACAGCTGAGCGAACATGCCGCGCGAGACGGAGCCGTGGAGCTTGGCCACGCCGTTGGCGCGGCGCGCGACGCGCAGGCCCATGACGGCCATGTTGAAGACCTCGGGGTTGCCGCCCTCGAAGTCCTCGGCGCCCAGGGCGAGGATGTCGTCGAGCCCGACGCCGGGGATCGAGGCGTCGCCGCCGAAGTAGGTCGAGACGAGCTCGCGGGAGAACCGGTCGATGCCGGCGGGCACGGGCGTGTGCGTGGTGAACACGGTGGCGGCCCGGACGGACTCGAGGGCGGCGCCGAAGTCGAGGCCGCCCGCCTGGACGTGCTCGCGGATGCGCTCGACCGAGAGGAACCCGGCGTGGCCCTCGTTGCAGTGGTAGACCTCGGGCTCCGGCGCACCGGTGAGGCGGGAGTACAGGCGCACGGCCCGCACGCCACCCATGCCGAGGAGCAGCTCCTGCTCGAGGCGGTGCTCGGCCGAGCCGCCGTAGAGGCGGTCCGTCACCTTGCGCTCGCGCTCGTCGTTGTCGGGGACGTTGGAGTCGAGCAGGAGCAGCGGGACGCGGCCGACCTGCGCGACCCACACCTGGGCGCGCAGCGTGCGGCCGCCCGGCAGGGTGAGCTCGACGCGCGACGGGGTGCCGTCGGGCTCGCGCAGGAGGACGAGCGGCAGGTTGTCCGGGTCGAGCAGCGGGTAGGTCTCGTGCTGCCAGCCCTCGCGCGTGAGGGACTGCTTGAAGTAGCCGGCCCCGTACAGGAGCCCGACGCCGACGATCGGCACGCCGAGGTCGGAGGCCGACTTGAGGTGGTCGCCGGCGAGGATGCCGAGGCCACCCGAGTACTGCGGCAGCACGGAGGTGATGCCGTACTCGGCAGAGAAGTAGGCGATCGCGGCGGGCTTGTCCGCCGGGCCCTCGGTCTGGAACCAGCGGGGCTCGCTCATGTAGGTGGCGAGGTCGGCGTCGAGCTCGCGGACGCGGGCGACGACCTCGGGGTCGGCGGCGAGCTCGTCGAGACGCGTGCGCGGGAGCGCGCCGAGGAGGCGGATGGGGTCCTCGTGCACCTCCGACCACACGGTCGGGTCGAACGACTCGAACAGGGCGCGGGTGGGCTCGTGCCAGCACCAGCGCAGGTTCGTGGCGAGCGTGTCGAGAGGCGCGAGCGCCTCGGGGAGGACGGTGCGGACCGTGAAACGGCGGATGGCTCTCACGGGGACGAGCCTATCCGTTCGCTTGTCCCGTTTCTGTCGTGTTGCAGGGCGTCCTCCGAGAGGTCGCACGACGTTCACCCGGGCCGGCCACCGTGGCTGCCGCAGGGCGTCCCGAGCCGCACTCTCGACCAGATTCATCGAGACTGCGGGTGGTGCGCGCATCCCGCGCTCGACCAGGGGCGCCCGTTCGTCGAGCGTGCGGTCGGGGCCCCGACCACGTGAGACCGCCCGGTCTCGACGTGCACGAACCGCAGTCTCGACGTGCACGAACCGCAGTCTCGACGCGCACGAACCGCAATCTCGACGACGACGAACCGCAATCTCGATGCACGGGGGCACCCGCCGGGAGCGTGAGCGGACGCACGCGCGCGAGCGACTCGGTAGGTTGGTTGCGTGAGCCACACGCAGCCTCCCGCGTCCATCTCCGCGCCCGGGTCGACCGGCCCGCTGACCCCCTGGCCCGCCTCCGCCCGTCCGCCCGCGCCCGCAGCCTTCGTGCCGATCGGACGGATCCCCGTGGTCGAGGTCGCCCCGGTCATCGAGGACGGCCGCTGGCCGGCGAAGGCCACGGCCGGGGAGGCGCTGCCGATCTCGGCGACCGTCTTCCGCGAGGGCCACGACCTGCTCGGCGCCACCGCGGTGCTCCTGCGCCCGGACGGCTCGGAGCACTCGCGCGCGCGGATGGTCGACGTCGCGCCGGGTCTCGACCGCCTCGAGGCCTGGCTGACGCCGGACGAGCCGGGCGACTGGTCGTTCCGGGTCGAGGCGTGGTCCGACCCGGTCGGCACGTGGATCCACGACGCGACGGTGAAGATCGAGGCGGGCGTCGACGTCGACCTCATGCTCGCCGAGGGCGCGATCGTGCTCACCCGCGCCGCCGAGGAGGACCGCCCCGCCGCCGACCGGGACGTGCTCCTGCGCGCCGCGGCCACCCTCGCCGACGACTCCCTCACCCCGGGCGAGCGCATGGTGCGCGCGACCTCGGACGAGGTGCAGGCGGTCCTCGAGGCGGCCCCGCTGCGGGACCTCCTCTCGCCGTCGGCCACCTACCCGCTCCAGGTCGACCGCCTCAAGGCCCTCGTCGGCTCCTGGTACGAGATCTTCCCGCGCTCGACGGGCGCCTACCGCGACCCGGCCACCGGGCAGATGGTCTCGGGCACGCTGCGGACGGCGGAGGAGGACCTGCCGCGGATCGCGGACCTGGGGTTCGACGTCGTCTACCTCACCCCGATCCACCCGATCGGCACGACGAACCGCAAGGGCCGCAACAACACCCTGGGCGCGGAGCCCGGCGACCCGGGGTCCCCCTACGGCATCGGCTCCCCCGAGGGCGGGCACGACGCGATCCACCCCGAGCTCGGCACGTTCGCCGACTTCGACCACTTCGTCTCGCGTGCGCGCGGCCTCGGGATGGAGGTCGCGCTCGACGTGGCGCTCCAGGCCTCGCCGGACCACCCGTGGGTCGCCGAGCACCCCGAGTGGTTCACCACGCGCGCCGACGGGTCGATCGCGTACGCCGAGAACCCGCCGAAGAAGTACCAGGACATCTACCCGCTCAACTTCGACAACGACCCCGAGGGCATCTACACCGCCGTCCGGGACGTCCTGCAGACGTGGATCGACCACGGGGTCACCCTGTTCCGGGTCGACAACCCGCACACGAAGCCGCTCGACTTCTGGCACCGGATCCTCACGTACTTCCACGCGCGCCACCCGGAGGTCGTCTTCCTCGCCGAGGCGTTCACGCGCCCGGCGATGATGCGCACCCTCGGCGCCATCGGCTTCCACCAGAGCTACACGTACTTCACGTGGCGCACCACCAAGGAGGAGCTCGAGACCTACCTGGTGGAGGTGGCCCACGAGACCGACACGCACATGCGCCCGGCATTCTGGCCGACCACGCACGACATCCTCACGCCGTACATGCAGCAGGGCGGCGCGGCGGCGTTCGCCGTGCGGGCCGTCCTCGCGGCCACCGGCTCGCCCACGTGGGGCATCTACTCCGGCTACGAGCTCGTGGAGAACGTGCCGCGGCCGGGCGCCGAGGAGCAGGTCGACAACGAGAAGTACGAGCTCAAGGCCCGCGACCACAGCCAGGACGAGGTCCGCGGCATCGCCCCGCTGCTGCGCACCCTCAACCGCGCCCGCCGGGAGCACCCCGCCCTGCAGCGGCTGCGCAACGTGGCGATCCACGAGACCACGAGCGACCAGATCCTCGCGTTCTCGCGGCACCTGCCGGCCGAGCAGTCGCCCACGGGTGAGCAGGACACGGTCATCGTCGTGGCCAACCTCGACCCGTTCACGACCCGCGACGGCCTCGTCCACCTCGACCTCGAGGCCCTCGGCATCGAGGTCGCCCCTGGCACCGGCCCGGACGCCCACGTGCTCACCGTCCGCGACGAGCTCGACGGCGCCGTCTACGAGTGGGGCGCGAGCCCGTACGTGCGCCTCACGCCCTCCGAGCGCACCGCCCACGTGCTGACGGTGCTGCGATGAGCGCGCCCACGATCCCCGACCTGCCCGACGACGCGGTGGGCGCGGGCCGCCCCGGGCTGTCCGACGACCCGGAGTGGTACCGCACCGCCGTCTTCTACGAGGTCTACGTCAAGACGTTCTCCGACAGCACGGCGGACGGCATCGGCGACCTGCGCGGGCTCACCTCGCGGCTCGACTACCTCCAGTGGCTCGGCGTCGACTGCCTGTGGATCCCGCCGTTCTACCCGTCCCCGCAGCGCGACGGCGGGTACGACGTCGCCGACTTCACCGCGGTCGACCCGCAGTACGGCACGCTCGAGGACTTCGACGACCTGATCTCCGAGGCGCACGCCCGCGGGATCCGCATCCTCATCGACGTGGTCGCCAACCACACCTCGGACGCCCACCCGTGGTTCCAGGCCTCGCGCAACAACCCGGACGGGCCGTACGGCGACTACTACGTGTGGTCCGACTCCAACGAGCGGTACCAGGACGCCCGGATCATCTTCGTCGACACCGAGGAGTCGAACTGGACGTTCGACCCGGTGCGCCGCCAGTACTTCTGGCACCGGTTCTTCTCCCACCAGCCGGACCTCAACTACGAGAACCCGGCGGTGCAGGAGGCGATCTTCGACGTCGTGCGGTTCTGGGCGCGCCGGGGTGTGGACGGCTTCAGGCTCGACGCGGTGCCCTACCTCTTCGAGGAGGAGGGGACCAACTGCGAGAACCTCCCGCGCACGCACGAGTTCCTCGCCTCCCTGCGCACGATGATCGACGCCGAGTTCCCCGGCACGCTCATGCTCGCCGAGGCGAACCAGTGGCCCGAGGACGTCGTGGACTACTACGGCACCCCCGAGGCGCCCGAGTGCCACATGTGCTTCCACTTCCCGGTCATGCCGCGGATCTTCTACGCGCTGCGCGACCAGCGGGCCTCGGCGATCCGGGACATCCTCGCGGCCACGCCCGAGCTCCCCCAGGGCGCCCAGTGGGCGACCTTCCTGCGCAACCACGACGAGCTCACGCTCGAGATGGTGAGCACGGAGGAGCGCGCGGCCATGTACGGCTGGTACGCCGAGGACCCGCGCATGCGCGCGAACGTCGGCATCCGACGTCGGCTCGCCCCGCTGCTGGGCCACTCCCGCGCCGAGCTCGAGCTCGCGAACGCCCTGCTCCTGTCCCTGCCCGGCTCCCCCTACCTCTACTACGGGGACGAGATCGGGATGGGCGACAACATCTGGCTCAACGACCGCGACTCCGTCCGCACGCCGATGCAGTGGACGCCCGACCGCAACGCCGGGTTCTCGACCGCGCCGGACCCCGGGCGGCTCTACCTGCCCGTCGTCCAGTCGCTCGTCAGCACGTACACGGCCGTCAACGTCGAGTCCCAGCTCGCCCAGCCCACCTCGCTCCTGCACTGGGTGCGGGGCATGCTCGACGTGCGCCGGCGCTTCCCCGTGTTCGGCGACGGCGACTTCGTCCCCCGCGACGTGGACAACGAGGCCGTCCTTGCGTTCACCCGCTCGAGCCTCGACAGCACGGTCCTGTGCGTCTCCAACCTCGCCAACACACCGCGCACCGCTCAGGTCGAGATCCCCGAGCACGCGGGCTGGGAGGCGACCGACGTGTTCGGCGGCGCCCGGTTCCCGGCGGTCGGCGCCGACGGGACGCTCGAGCTCACGCTCGGCTCGCGGGACTTCTTCTGGCTCGAGTTCACCCGGCCCGGCACCTCGCCGGCCGCGCCGCTCGAGGGCCGGACCGACGAGCCGCACCCCGACTTCCAGGGGCCGCCGAGCGTGGCCACCGGCCCCTCCTACCCCGGGTCGTCGCCGCGCACCGCGCCGAGCACGCCGCCGATGCCGACGCGCCGGCCGACCACCGGCATGTTCCCGGGACTCGACGCCGGGATCACCGCCGGGCCCACCCCACCGCTGCCCGACGACCGCGCCGAGCTGTCCCCGGTCGAGGAGGCGGTCGCCGCCCGCGACGCGGCCGAGCGCGGCGAGGAGAGCACCTCCGGGCACGAGGCGAGCGGCGCCGGCACCGAGGAACCGACGGACACGAAGGAGCACTGATGCCGACCGTCACCCCCGGGTTCGAGACGTTCCTCCCCCCGTGGATCGCCCGCCAGCGGTGGTACCGCGGCGGGGCGGACCCGGTGCTGTCGAAGGTGGGCTCCGCCCGCCTGGAGGACCCGGACGGCGAGGTCGGCATCGAGTGGTGGATGCTCCGCGACGACGCCGGGCCCGAGCGCGTCGTCTACCTCGTCCCCCTCACCTACCGGGGCGAGCCGCTGGCCGACGACGCCGGGCTCGTGGCCCGGACCACCCACTCCGAGCTCGGCGAGCGGTGGATCTACGACGCACCCCAGGACCCGCTGTTCGGCCGGCTCGTGCTGGGCGCGATCGCGGGTGACGTCGACGCCCCGGGCCTGGACGCCGAGCCCGCGGACACGGCGACCCTGCCGGCCGGCGACGGCCGGCTGCTGACCGGCGAGCAGTCGAACTCCTCGATCGTCGTCGGCCCGGCCGCCGGTCAGGACGCGGCCCCGGTCATCGTCAAGGTCTTCCGCGTCCTCGACGCCGGGGCCAACCCCGACGCCGAGCTCACCGCCGCCGTGTCCGGCGCGGGATCGACCGCGGTGCCGCGGGTGGTCGGCGCGCTCGCCGGGACGTGGCGGACCGGGGACGAGGACGGAGGCCAGGACGCGGCCGGCCGGGACGCCTCCGGGCACGTCGCCGTCGCCACCGAGTTCCTCGCGGGCGCGGACGACGCGTGGGAGGTCGCCGTCGAGTCGGCCCGCACCGGGACCGACTTCCGCGCGCGGGCACGTGCGCTCGGCGCCGTCGTCGGAGAGATCCACCGGCACCTGTTCACCCTCGGCACCGCCGTCCCCGGCTCGGGGGCGCGCAACTCGCTCACCGCCGAGGTCGAGGAGCGCCTGGCGCGCGCGAGCGCGAGCGCCCCCGAGGTGGGCGGGCTCGCCGAGAAGGTGCGCTCCGCGGTCGCCGGCGGCGTCGAGGCCGACTGGCCGGTGCTCCAGCGCATCCACGGCGACCTCCACCTCGGCCAGGTCCTCGACGTGCCCGGCCGCGGCTGGGTGGTGCTCGACTTCGAGGGCGAGCCGCTGCGGTCGCTGGCGGACCGCCGCCTGCCGGACACCCCGGAGCGCGACGTCGCCGGGATGCTGCGTTCGTTCGACTACGCCGCGGGGACCGCCCGCGCGGCCGGCGCCGAACCGGCCGCCACGCGCGCGTGGGCCGCCGGCGCGCGTCGCTCGTTCGTCGCGGGCTGGGAGTCCGTGGCGGGCCGCTCCGTCCGCGGCCCGCTGCTCGACGCCTCCGAGGTCGCCAAGGCGCTCTACGAGATCGACTACGAGGCCCGCTACCGCCCCGACTGGCTCGACGTCCCGCTCGACGGCCTGCGCACTCTCCTGTCCGTTCGAAGCGCCCCGGGCGACGCGGTGGGGAACAATGACGGCATGAGCGCCGAACCCGCCGCCGTCCACGCAGACGTCCTCGCCGCAGTCGCGGAAGGGACGTACCACGACCCGCACTCGGTGCTCGGCGCCCACCCCGGTGCCGAGGGCGTGACGATCCGCGCCCTCGCGCACCTCGCCGACGCCGTCACGATCGTCACCGCCGAGGGACGGGTCCCCGCGGAGCACGAGCACGGCGGCATCTGGTCCGCGCTCCTGCCCGGCACCGCCGTGCCCGACTACCGGCTCGAGGTCACGCACGCCGGCGAGCGGACCGTCGTCGACGACCCCTACCGGTTCCTGCCCACGATCGGTGAGGTCGACCTCCACCTCATCGCGGAGGGCCGGCACGAGACCCTGTGGACGGCGCTCGGCGCACACGTGCGCCGCTTCCCCTCCGTCCTCGGCGAGGTCACCGGCGTCTCGTTCACCGTCTGGGCCCCCAACGCGCAGGCCGTCCGCGTGGTCGGCGACCACAACGGCTGGGAGGGCCGCCGCCACGCGATGCGCTCGCTCGGTGGCTCGGGCGTGTGGGAGCTGTTCGTCCCCGGCGTCGCGGCCGGGCAGCGGTACAAGTTCCAGATCCGCACGCCCGAGGGTCACTGGGTCGACAAGGCCGACCCGATGGCCCGCCGCGCCGAGGTCCCGCCCGCCACGGCGTCCGTCGTCACGGAGACGGAGTACACCTGGCGCGACGACGAGTGGATGGCCGCGCGCTCCGCCTCCGACCCGCACGCCGGACCGATCTCGGTCTACGAGGTCCACCTCGCCTCGTGGCGGCCCGGGCTCAGCTACGTCGAGCTCGCGGACGAGCTCGTCAAGCACGTCACCTACCTCGGCTTCACGCACGTCGAGCTCATGCCCGTGGCCGAGCACCCGTTCGGTGGGTCGTGGGGCTACCAGGTCACCGGCTACTACGCCCCGACCTCCCGCATGGGCACGCCGGACGAGCTCCGGTTCCTCATCGACACCCTCCACCGTGCGGGCATCGGCGTCATCGTCGACTGGGTCCCGGCGCACTTCCCCAAGGACTCCTTCGCGCTCGCCCGCTTCGACGGGACCGCCCTGTACGAGGACCCGGACCCGCTGCGCGGCGAGCAGCCGGACTGGGGCACGTACGTCTTCAACTACGGGCGCCGCGAGGTGCGCAACTTCCTCGTCGCCAACGCCACGTACTGGCTCGAGGAGTTCCACGTCGACGGCCTGCGCGTCGACGCCGTCGCCTCGATGCTCTATCTCGACTACTCCCGCGAGCCCGGCCGCTGGCGGCCCAACGAGCGCGGCGGGCGCGAGAACCTCGAGGCGATCAGCTTCCTCCAGGAGACCAACGCGACCGCGTACCGCCGCTCGCCCGGCGTGATGATGATCGCCGAGGAGTCCACCGCGTGGCCCGGCATCACCGCGATGACCTCGGCCGGCGGCATCGGGTTCGGCCTCAAGTGGAACATGGGGTGGATGAACGACACCCTCCGCTACCTCGCGGAGGAGCCGATCAACCGCCGCTACCACCACGGCGAGCTGACGTTCTCCATGGTCTACGCCTACTCGGAGCAGTTCATCCTGCCGATCAGCCACGACGAGGTCGTGCACGGCAAGGGGTCCCTGCTCGCGAAGATGCCCGGCGACTACTGGCAGCAGCGGGCCGGCGTGCGCGCCCTGCTCGGCTACCAGTGGTCCCACCCGGGCAAGCAGCTGCTCTTCATGGGGCAGGAGTTCGCCCAGGGCGCCGAGTGGAACGAGGGAACCGGGCTCGACTGGGCGCAGGCCCAGCAGCCGGAGCATGACGCGATCGTCCAGCTCGTCCACGAGCTCAACCGCGTCTACCGCGAGCGGCCCGCCATGTGGTCGCAGGACTTCCGGCCCGAGGGCTTCGAGTGGATCGAGGCCGGGGACGGCGACCACAACGTGCTCACCTACCTGCGCCGCTCGGCCGACGGCACGGACCACGTGATGGTGGTCGTCAACTTCGCCGGCACCGCCCACGAGGACTACCGCGTGGGCGTGCCGGACAACGTGCCGGGCAGCTCCGCGTGGCGCGAGATCCTCACCACCGACGACGAACGGTTCGGCGGCTCCGGGATCCTCAACACCGGCGACCAGGTCGCCACCGACACCCCGTGGAGCGGCCGGTCCCGGTCGATCACCCTGCGGGTGCCGGCGCTGTCGGCCATCTGGCTGGAGCCGGTCGGCGGGGAGGCGACGCCTCAGGGCTGAGCGGCAGGTGCGGCGTCACCTCGAACCTGAGGTGAGGCGAGCTCCTTGACGAGCAGCCGGTCGACCTCGACCTCGTGGCGGACCTCGCCCGACGGCGTGGTCCAGGAGTACCTCGAGACGTCCTTGACGCCGGCGCGTCGGTACCCCAGGCGCTCGTAGATCCGCTCGGCTCCGGGATTGTCGACCGACACACCAACCGCGACGGTCACTGCGCCGGCGTCGACGACGAGCACCTCGGCACGGTGGATGATCGCGGTTCCGACGCCGCGGCCGCGAGCCCCCTCACGCACCTGGAGGTGGCAGATCTCCACCGCGGACGGGAACGCTGCCGCGGCGTTCTCCCCGACCGGCCCGGTCCACCGCACCAATCCCGAGCCGAGCGGTTCCTCGCCGTCCCACGCGACGAGGTAGCTGGCATCGCCGGACGCCGCCCGCGCGACGTGCGCCTCGTGCACGCCGGAGGTCGGCCACACGCGGACCAGGACCTCAAGGTCCGCATCCGTGCACGGCCGGACGACGACCGCCGACGCAGCAGCGGGCATCAGTACAGCGCGCTGGCGAGCAGGCGACGCGCCTTCGCGACCTCGGGATCAGCCGTCCCCTGGACGTCGAACAGCTCGAGCAACCGCTTCCGCACGGTCTCGCGCTCGTCCCCCGCGGTCCGGCGCACCACGCCGACCAGCCGGCCGAACGCGGCGGTCGCATCGCCGGAGACGATCTCGACGTCGGCCGCGACGAGCTGCGCGTCCACCCCGGCTCCCTCCGCGTTCCCGGCCGCGACCGCCTCCTGCGGGTCCTCGACCTCCGCGAGCCGGCGGGCCAACGAGACCTGGGCGAGCGCCGAGATCGCCTCGGCGTCCTTCGGGTTCTGCGCGAGCGCCTTGCGATAGGCCTCGGCGGCGGCGTCGAGGTCGCCCCGCTCGATCGCGGCCACGCCCTCGGCGTGCAGCGGCGGCAGCGGCTCGGGCTCCGGCTCGGCGGGCGCCTCGTCCCCCTCGCCCACCGGCAGGCGGCCGGTCAGCCCGTTCTGCTCGGCGACGGTGAGGATCTCGGACATGACGGGCCGCAGCTGGTCCGCCGGCGGGTTGCCGGTGAACAGGGGCATCGGGCGCCCGCCCATGAGGGCGACGACGGACGGCACCTGGCTGACCTGCAGCGCCTGCGCGATGCGCGGCTGCGCGTCGCCGTCCACCACGGCGAGCTGGACCCGGCCGCCCTGCTCGCGCACGAGCGTCTCGAGCGTGGCGCGCAGGTCGTCCGACCCTTGGGCGCGCGCGGAGAGGATCGCGACGAGCACCGGCAGCTCCTGGGAGCGCTGGACGACCTCGCCGAGGAGCTCCTCGGTCAGGTCGACGACGAGCCCGTTCGGGTCCGTGGCGGGCGCGGCACCACCCCCGGCCGGGGCGGCGGGCGCAGCAAGGGCGGACAGGTCGACGGCACCGTAGAGCGAGGGCTGAGACATGCGGCCATTGTCCCCCGATCCGGCCGCCTCGCGCAGCAGTCTTGGCCCACAGCGGAGCACGACGACGACCGGCGCCCACATCAGGGCCGGCGATCAGCCGGACGCACCCGCCCCTGCCGTCAGGAGCCGCGCGCCCGGCGGATGCGGGATCAGCCCTCGGAGGCGGACTCCGAGCCGGACTCCGTCGGCGACTCCGACGGCGACTCGACCACGGACTGGCCGGACGCGACCGCCTCGGTGAGCACCGACGTCGCGCCGAGGACCTCGATCGTCTGGTCCTCCGCCTCGGCGGACGGGACGTGGAAGGCGACCGACACCTGGGCGATCGCGCTCACCTCGTCCTCGACCACGCCGTCGTTGCCGAGCAGGTCGCCGAACACGCCGCCGACGGTGAGCGTGCCCTCGGGCTCCGTCTTCGTCACCGTGGTGGTGGTGCGGATGACGCCGACGACGATCGCGCCGCCCTCGACGGTCTGCAGCGAGAGCGGGCCGTCGACGACGGGCTCCGCCGACACGGTGGCGTTCCCCGCGGCGGAGACCGCCTCGTTGAGGCCGGCGGTCTCGGCGAACACGTCCGAGCGGAACTCGTCGGGCGCGAACGTGTCGGCCTGAGAGCCCTCGGGGTCCGAGATCAGCTGGGCGTACGCGTCGACGACCTCGGCTGGGCTCAGCGCCAGCGAGTCGTCGTCGGGGGTGAGCGCGTCGGCGCCGACGTCCGGGGAGAGCGTCTCCGGGACCGTCGCGCCGGGGAAGAGCTCGACCCACGACCACAGGCGGTAGTTGTCCCGCACGTCGGAGGTGGCGAGCGTGAGCAGCAGGGGCAGGTTCGAGCCGTCGGGGATCTGGCTCACGGCCATCGCCACGCGCGGGTACTCCTGGCTGCCGCCGACGATGTCGACCTGGGTGTCGAGCGAGAGCGGGTCGGGCTGGACCGTGCCGCCCGTCGCCTCGGCGATCCGGTACTCGGCCGAGCGCAGGCGCAGGGCCGGACCCATCACGCGCTCGCGCAGGAGCTCGGGGTCCTGCGCCTCGTCGGCCTCCTCGACCGAGGTCGAGATGCCGTCGAGGACGACCTGCATCGTCTCCTGGTCGAGCGCGGGGCCGGCCGAGTCGGACGGGCTCTCCGACGACGCGTCCGGGGTCGGCAGCTCCTCCTCCCCCTCGGTGCAGCCGGCGATCAGGCCGGCCGAGAGCAGGACGGCAAGGGTGGTCGTGGTGCGGCGGTTCATCGCGTCACCTCCGGTTCTCGGTGGCGTCCTTGGGGCCGAAGCCCCACAGGTCGCGCCATTCGTCGTCCGTCGACCGGCCGTGGCCGGGCGTCGGGGTGGTCGTGTCGTCGCCGTCGGCCGCCCGGTCGGTGCCGGGCGCGGCGGGGTCGTCGGTCGTGGTCTGCTCGGTCGTCCCGACGCCGGTGGGGGTGGAGGCGTCGGTCGCAGTCGATGACTCGTCCCCGCCGAGGGCGGGAGCGTCGGCCGCGCCGGCCGGGCCGCCGAGCCGTGCCCGACGGTCCAGCGCGCGCCGCTCGCGGCGGGACAGGGGCCGACCGGCGGCGCGGGCGGCCTCGGCGTCGGCGAGCGCCTGGTCCTCGACCGGGGCGGTCGGGGTCTCCTCGGCCTGCGCGGCGTCGTCGCCCGGTGCCACGCGGAGCTCGTCCGCGCGGGGCGAGTACGGGAGGATCCCGGCGCCGCGGGCCGACCCGGCCGAGCGCAGCTCGTCGCGGACGGGCGTGTCGACGCCGGTCCTCAGGTCCTCGCGGGTCTCGCGTCGCGCCTCGGCGAGCACGCGACGCTCGTGACGGCGCAAGGACTCGCCCTCGCGCTCGCGGCGCGCGAGGTCCGCCATGTCCGCGCTCAGCGCGGCGTCGACGGCCTCGGGCGAGACGTCGACCGGGTCGGCGACGGGGATGTCCTCGGTCTCGTCGTCCTTCGGGGCGAAGGGCGACGACGACGAACGGCCGCCGGCGGACCTGCTCGCTCCGGCGAGGGCCGCACCGGCCCCGGCCGCAGCGCTACCGGCGACGGCTGCCGCGGCACCGCGGCCGCCCGACGCGGTGGTGCCCGCCTCGCGAGCACCCTCCGCGCGGTCACGGGATCGGTCGCCGGATCGGTCGTCGGACCCGGCTGCCTCGGACCGGTCCTCTGCCGCGCCGCGCTCGTCGTCGTCGGTCCCGTCCGCCTCGGCCCCGTGGCTGGTGTCGACGGAGGGGGCGTAGGGGTCCGTCGTCGGGTGCCCCGCGGCCGGCGCCGCGGCGTAGGCGCCGGACTCCGCGCGCGTGGCCGCCACGTCGTCGTCGACGGCCGGCTCGGGCGAGACCGGGACGGCAACGCCCTCGCCGTCACCCGCGACGCCCACGTCCCGACGCCGGGACGGCCACAGCAGCAGGGCGAGCGCGGTGAGCAGGAGCACGCCGCCGACGATCAGGCCGGGCACGAGGTAGGGGGTGGACACCTCGCGGGGCCAGGACAGGGTGATCGACGGGGCGTCGGCCTCGCCGTCGACCACGGCGAACAGGGTGTGCCGGCCCGGCTCGGCGGTCCACTCGATCTCCACCTCGCCGGTGGCCGTCTCCGCGTCCCGGAACATGTCGGAGCCGCCGGGGTGCGGGACCGGGGACTCGGTGCCCGCGGTGCTCGAGTCGAGCTCGGTGCGCGAGAGCAGGCCGCTGACGGACGTGCGCTCGCCGTCCCCCACCCACTCCGTCACCCGGTCGGTGGGCGTGATCGTGTACCAGATCTCCTCGCCCGGGTCGGCGGTCAACGTGATCGTCACCTGGTCGGCGCCCATCTCGAGGACGCCCGGGTCCGTGGTGAGGATCGGCGTGCCCGGCCGCTCGGGGAGCGTCGCCGTGAGGTGGTCCTCGTCCTTCCAGGTGGTGGCGGACATGACCGCCAGGACGATCGCGGTCACGCCGAGGACGGCGAGAAGGGCCGCGAGGATGCGTCGGATCACGGGGCGGGCGTCCTTCCGGTCGGCGGCCGCCGGCGGCGACACGGGTCGACTGGACAGGATACGGCGTGATAGCCGCGCGCGGAGGGTGTGACGGCCCACGCCCGGGCGCGGCCGCCCGGCGGCGACGTACCCTGGTCGCCGATACCTGCCCGTGACGTGCCCGCAGCACGACCCGGGCGCTCCCCGACCGTGAGGACCGTCATGGACGAGCAGGCCAGCTTCCCCGTCGTCATGCGGGGCTACGACCGCGCCCAGGTCGACCACCGCATCAACGACCTCACGAGCCGGCTCGGTGCCGCGCGCGAGCACGTCGAGAGCCTCGACGCCCGCGTCCTGCGCCTGACCACGGAGCTCGAGGACGTCCGCGGCCAGCTGGCTGAGTCGGGGACGCCGACCTACGCCGGGCTCGGCTCGCGCACCGCCCACCTGCTCTCGGCGGCCGAGCAGCAGGCCAACGAGGTCGTCGAGCAGGCGGAGAAGGACGCGCGTCGCACGACGGAACGCGCGCAGTCGATGGCCGACCGGCTCGGCGAGCGCTCCGAGCGCGAGGCGGCGGCTGTCCTCGGCGACGCCCGGCGCGCGGCCGACCTGCTCACCTCCCGCTCCGAGTCCGAGGCCGCGGCCCGCGTGCAGGACGCCGAGGTCCGGGCGGAGGAGCTGCTGACCGCGGCGGAGCGCCGGGTGGCGTCGATCCGCCGCGAGATCGAGGCCGAGGAGATCACGCGGCGCGCCGACCTCGAGCGCGAGCTCGGGCTCGCCCGCACCGCTGCCGCCGAGGAGCTGGCGTCCGCCCGGGCGAGTGCCGAGCGCGACCTCGCCGCCGCGCACGAGGCGGCGACCATCGCGCGGGTCCAGGCCGTCGAGCAGGCCGAGCAGCGGGCTGACGAGGCCGAGCGTCGGGCCGCCCAGGCGCTCACGCTCGCCGAGGAGGTGACCCGGGAGGCCGACGAGGAGGCCCGGTTCCGCGTCTCCGAGGCCACCGAGGAGGCCGAGCGCCTGCTCGCCGAGGCCCGCGAGGAGGCCGAGCGCACCCGCGGCGACGCCGCCGAGGAGGCCGACCGGTCGCGCATCGGCGCCGGGGTCGAGGTCGCCCGCCTCGAGCAGCGCCACACCCTGCTCACCGAGTACCTCGAGCAGATCCGACGCGCGCTCCACGAGGTCGTCGAGGTCGGCGCCACGGACGGCACGTCCGCGGCCGCCCGGGCCGACGACGCCCTCGCGGCGGCCGCCGCCCCCGGCCCGACGACGGACCGCACCGCCGACGCCGATGCCCTGGGATCCACATCCGAAGGCACCGACGACGTGTCCGACGACGACCGGCCCGCCGACCACCACGCGACGGTCGAGCACCCGACGACCGAGGAGCCCGCGGACGAGGACGCCGATGAGAATGCCTCGGGAGCCGAGCACGACGCCGCTGGGGCCGAGACCGACGCCGAGGACGCGGCGTCACCGGCCGAGGACCGCACCTCCTCGGCGAACGACACCGCCGACACCCCCGCCGACGACGAGCAGCGCGCCTGACGCCTCCGCTCAGCGCACCATCCGCACGGTCGGCAGCGGCCCGAACGCGCCGGTCTCCCCGTCCTCGACGAACCCGTGGCGGCGGTAGAACGCCCGGGCCCGGGCCTGACCGTCCCACACCCACAGGGACGCCGGCGCGTCACCGAGCGCCATCTGCATGAGGTTGTCGGCCGTGCCGCTGCCCTGCTCGTCGACGTCGAGGTAGATCGACTCGAGCTCGAGCGGGCGCACGTGACCGGCACCGACCGCGGTGGCGCGGGCGAACCCGACCGCGCGTCCGTCGCGGTGGGCGAGCCAGGTCGGCGCCGCCTCGTCCTCCGCGAGGAGCTCCGCCCACATCTCCGGGTACCGCGCGAGGCGCGCGTCGAGCCACGCGGCGTCGACCGAGTCGGCGTAGGTCGCGCGCCAGACGCGGGCGTGCAGCTCGGCCAGGGCCTCGGCGTCGAGGACGGTCGCGGGGCGGATCTTCGCGGTGGTCACCGCGTCACCCTACGGCCGCCCCGGACCTCGCGCCGCCAGGGCCCTCGGCCCTCCGGCCGACCGCACCGTCCTCGGCCGCTCCGGCGGTCACGCCGCCGCTGTGGCCGCCCGCTCGTGGAGGTCGCGCAGCGCCCGGCCGACCGCCTCCGGGTCCTCGAGCGGGGCGAGGTGCCCGACGCCGTCGACCTCGAGGACCTCGGTGCGCAGCGCCTCGGCCATGTCGAGGGCGTCGTCGTCGGAGGCGAGGCCGTCCTCGACCCCGCGCAGCACGAGGGCCGGGACGCCCCGCTCCCCCAGGGCGCGCAGGTCGGCGAGCGAGTCGGGCCGCTCCGCCATCGCGCGCGCGGCGAACGCGACGCCGTCCGGGGTCGCCTCCCCCGCCCACTGCGCGACGAGGTCGACGAGCTCCGGCGAACGATCCGCCGTCGTCGGTCCGAGCAGGCCACCGAGCGTCGGCATGACGGCGGACACCCCCGCCGGCCCCAGGACGTCGGCGGCCAGGCGCTCGCGCCTGGCCCGCGCCTCGTCGGTGTCCGGGGCCGCCTTCGTGTCGAGGAGACCGACGCCCGAGAGCCGCTCCGGGGCGAGCGCGGCGAGCCGCATGGAGACGTAGCCGCCGATCGAGGTGCCGGCCACGACGAACCGGTCGACGCCGCGCGCGTCGAGCGCGGCGAGGACGGCCCGGGCCACCAGCTCGAGGGAGGGGCCGCCGGCCCAGTCGACGGCGTCGGCCACCTCGGCCGGGCCCGGCGAGTCGCCGAAGCCGGGCGAGTCGAGCGCGAGCACCGGGACGTCGCCGAGGTGGGACAGGGCGCGGTCGTACATGCGCGCATCGAGCGGGAACGCGTGGAGGAGGACGAGCGGGAGGCCGTCCGCGGGGCCGTGGGGGTGGGCGGCGAGCATGCTCATGCCGTCAGGGTCCCACCGCTCGGCCGCCGCGGCCAGCCGTGGAGGTGCGGAGTCGACGGGAGGCAACGCCGGACCGTCGCGGATCGCTGCCGGGCCGCGGGCGACGGAGGCTGCCGCGTACGCCGGGCGAGCAGGCTCAGCCCCGCCGAGCGACCCGACTCAGCGCCGCCGTGTCGGCCGCCGGGTCCCCCGGGCACGCCAGCAGGCGGTGTGCCAGTGCCGACGGTCCTCCGCGCCGGCGTCCACGCCCCAGATGTGCTCGGCGGGCCAGGCCACCACGTGCGAGGTCCCGGGCAGGATCTCCTGGTCGCAGCCCGGGCAGCGGTAGGTCTTGTCCGACGAGCGGACGGTGCGGACCTTGAACTCCTCGCCGCCGGGACCGGCCTCCTGCCGCGGCACCGAGGCGAGCCGGTCCATGTCGAGCGGCACGTGCTCGGAGGAGTACGGCCGCTTGCCGGAACGCCGGTTGCGGGCCATCAGCGCACCACCGTGACGATCCCGCGCACGTCCGCACCGTCCTCCGCGGCGCGGCGGGCGGCCGACTCGTGCGCGGCGAGCCCGTCCCCGTCCCCCACCTCGCCGGTCCCCGTGGCGACGAGCGCGAGCAACGGGGTGCCGAGGTAGGCGTTGTCGAGGGCCGTGAGCACCTCGTACAGGCCGCCGGCGTCCACGGAGCGGCCGCCCGGGGTTTCGGCGGTGTGGACGAGCTCGACGTCGTCGGCGCCGGGCGCGTCGGAACGGCGCACGACGGCGGCAGGCGCGGACGGGCCACCGCCCCGTGCGTCCGCGGGGATGCCCGCCCCTCCGCCGGCAGCCGCTCCCCCACCGGCGCCCGACCGTCCGCCGGCCCGCCGCACCGTGCGCGTCCCCGCGTGCTCGACGAGCAGGACGTCGAGCCCCCGCCGGATCGCGACGAGGTCGCCGGGGCGGACGTGGTCCCAGGGGGCCGGCGCGGTGGCCGCGCGCGCCTCGACCGGGTACGTGCCGTCGAGCAGCGGGCCGAGGACGAGGTGGTTGCTCACGAGGTCGACCTCGTGCGCCGCCGCGAGGTCGTGCACCGACCCGGGATCGGCGGCGCGCGTCACCTCGAGGTGGACGGACGTCCCGACGACGCCGGCGCCCGCGTCCCGCAGCGCCTCCGCCGCGGCGCCGTGACCGAGCAGCGCGTGGTGCAGGGCCGCGAGGGTCGCGCCCACGTCGCCGCCCCCCGCGGCGCGCGCGGCGCCGAGCGGGTCGCGGCCGGTGAGCCACACCGCGCCCTCGTCGTCGGCCAGCTCCGTAGCGGCACGCGAAAGCTCCGCCCGGCGCGCGACGCCCGCGCGCGTGGTGTCGGCCCCGGGCCCGAGGACGACCACCGGGGTGCGCCCCTGCGCCCGCACGCGCCCGACCTCGGCGGCGAAGGCGCGGGCCGCGGCGTCGTCGTCGAGCAGGGACTCGTGCGCGGTGACGAGGGCGGCTGCGTCGGGCGCGAGCCAGGTGCCGGGGGCGAGCGTGGTCACGGCGTTCCCTAGAACAGGCGCGAGTCGACGTCGTCGACCCCGCGCATCGCGTCGTAGTCGAGGACGAGGCACCGGATCCCCCGGTCCTCGGCCAACGTGCGGGCCTGCGGCTTGATCTGCTGCGCCGCGAACACCCCGGAGATCGGGCTCAGCAGCGGGTCCCGGCCGAGGAGCTCGAGGTAGCGGGTGAGCTGCTCGACGCCGTCGATCCCGCCCACGCGCTTGATCTCCACCGCCACGGCGGCGCCGGCCGGGTCGCGCACGAGGAGGTCGACGGGGCCGATGGGCGTGGGGTGCTCGCGCCGCACGAGCCGGTGACCGTCGCCGAGGAGCTCGACCTGCTCGGCGAGGAGCGCCTGGAGATGGGACTCGACGCCGTCCTTGACCAGGCCCGGGTCGACGCCGAGCTCGACGCTCGTGTCCGAGATGACCTCATGGAGACGCACGACGAGCCGGTCGTCCGTCTTGGCGGCGCTGACCTCCCACACGAGGGCGGTGCCGTCGGCGGCCTCCGCCTCGTCGGGCTCACGCTCCTTGAGGGTGCACGGCGCGGTCATCCAGTTGAGCGGCTTGTAGCTGCCGCCGTCGGAATGGACGAGGACCGAGCCGTCGGCCTTGACCATGATGAGGCGCGGGGCCAGCGGCAGGTGCGCCGCGAGCCGTCCCGAGTAGTCGACGGAGCAGCGGGCGAAGACGGTACGCACAGCGAGCCACGCTACCCCGGGCCCCGCGGCGCAGGGAGCAGCGGCTGGGACGGGCGGTGCGGATCACGCGCCCCGCACCCCACCGACCGTTCGAGAGTGCGGCTCAGGTCTCGCGGACCCGGGGCGGGGCGCCCTCGCTCCACCCGATGAGACCCTGCATCGCCGACGGCGCCATGCGCAGCTCGGCGGTCACCCGCCCGTCCGAGAGCCGGGTCTCGACCACCGCGCGGCCACCGGGGTCCGGCGGCCGCCGGTCGTGCCCGAGCAGCTCGAGCGCCGAGCGCTCCATCCGCAGCCGCGGTCCGGGCGAGAGGGACGCCAACTGGTACCAGAGGAGCTGACGCGCCCCGAGCTGTGCGAGCCCGCGGCGCCAGCGGTCCTCCCCCACGCGCAGGCGGCACTCGACGGTGCCGCCCCTGCGGTAGAGACGCAGCGCGCGCCACAGCACCGCGCACGCCACGGCCGCGCACAGCACGAGGACGGCGAGGATCCCGAGGACCACCAACCATCCGGTGCGCGGCATCGCGACCTAGGCGAGTGTCGAGTCGTCCGCGGCGCCCTCGACCGAGAGCGACCCGGCGCCGGTCGAGGCGTCGGACACGACCACCGTCACCACGTCGTCGTCGACCGACACGAAACCGCCGTGGACGTCGAGGCTGACCGTGGACCCGCCGGACGTCACGCGGGCCGTCCCCTGCGTGAGCACGGCGAGGACGGGCTCGCGGCCCGGCAGCACGCCGAGCTCGCCGGCCGCGGCGGGCACCACGACCGAGGACGCCTCGCCCGACCAGAGCACCCCGGTCGGGGAGACGACGTCGACCGTCAGCGATCCGTTGCCCGCCACGTCAGCGCTCGTCGGCCTGGATCTTGGACCATGCGCGCTCGAGGTCCTCGATCCCGCCGATGTTGAAGAACGCCTGCTCCGGCACGTGGTCGTACTGGCCGTCCGCGATGCGCTTGAACGCCTCGACGGTCTCGGCGACCGGCACCGTGGAGCCCTCGACACCGGTGAACTTGATGGCGGTGTAGGTGTTCTGCGAGAGGTACTGCTCGATCCGGCGCGCGCGGGCCACCGTGACCTTGTCCTCCTCGGAGAGCTCGTCGACGCCGAGGATCGCGATGATGTCCTGCAGCTCCTTGTTCTTCTGCAGGATCGACTTCACGCGGGTGGCGACCTCGTAGTGCTCCTGGCCCACGAACTCCGGCGCGAGGATGCGCGAGGTCGAGGTCAGCGGGTCCACGGCCGGGTAGAGACCGCGCGAGGCGATGTCGCGCGAGAGCTCGGTCGTCGCGTCGAGGTGCGCGAACGTCGTGGCCGGCGCCGGGTCGGTGTAGTCGTCGGCGGGCACGTAGATCGCCTGCAGCGAGGTGATCGAGTGGCCGCGGGTCGAGGTGATGCGCTCCTGGAGCTGGCCCATCTCGTCCGCGAGGTTCGGCTGGTAGCCCACCGCCGAGGGGACGCGGCCGAGCAGCGTGGAGACCTCGGAGCCCGCCTGCGTGAAGCGGAAGATGTTGTCGATGAACAGCAGCACCTCCTGCTGCTGGACGTCGCGGAAGTACTCCGCCATCGTCAGGGCGGACAGGGCGACGCGCAGGCGGGTGCCCGGCGGCTCGTCCATCTGGCCGAACACGAGGGCGGTCTTGTCGAAGACCCCGGCGTCGTCCATCTCCTCGATGAGGTCGTTGCCCTCACGGGTGCGCTCGCCGACACCGGCGAACACCGACACACCACCGTGGTCCTGCGCGACGCGCTGGATCATCTCCTGGATGAGGACCGTCTTGCCGACGCCGGCGCCGCCGAACAGGCCGATCTTTCCACCCTGGACGTAGGGGGTGAGGAGGTCGATGACCTTGATGCCGGTCTCGAACATCGTGGTCGAGCCCTCGAGCTCGTCGAACCGCGGGGGCTTGCGGTGGATCGGCCAGCGCTCGGTGACCTCGAGGGTCTCGCCCTCGGCGAGGTTGAGCGGCTCGCCGGTCACGTCGAAGACGTGGCCCTTGGTCACGTCGCCGACGGGCACGGAGATCGGGGCGCCCGTGTCGCGCACCTCGCCGCCGCGGACGAGGCCGTCCGTCGGCTTGAGGGCGATGGCGCGCACGAGGTTGTCGCCGAGGTGCTGGGCGGTCTCGAGCGTGATCTCGGCGGCCTGCTCCTGCCCCGGCAGCTGGAGGGTGGTCTTCAGCGCGTTGTAGACCTCGGGGATCTGGCCGGCCGGGAACTCGACGTCGACGACGGCACCGATCACTCGGGCGATGCGGCCGACGCCGGCGGCGGTGGCCTGCGGCGTCTCGGACTGGGTGGCGGTCATGAGTGGTGTCCTCGGTCTCGGGTGCTCGTAAAGGTCGGTGGTCGGTGCGGTCAGCCGTTGCTCAGGGCGTCGACGCCCGAGACGATCTCGGAGATCTCCTGGGTGATCTCACCCTGCCGCGCCTGGTTCGCCAGACGCGTGTAGTCGCGGATGATGTCCTCCGCGTTCTCGGTGGCGGTGTGCATGGCGCGCTGGCGGGAGGCCAGCTCGGAGGCGGCAGCCATGAGCAGCTGCGCCCGGATGCGGTCGGACACGTACATGGGCAGCAGCTGGTCGAGGACGTCCTCGGGGCTCGGCTCGAACTCGTACAGCGGGAGCGCCTTGTGCTCCGGCTCCGCCACCCCCTCGACGACCTCGAGCGGGAGGACCCGGCGCCGCTGGACCACCTGGGTGACCATCGACTGGAACCGGGTGTAGACGACGTGCACCTCGCTGACGGCGCCCTCGCCGGGCTCCGCCCGGTAGGCGTCGAGCAGCGCCCGCGCGATCTCCTGGGAGACCTCGACGGACGGGCTGTCGGACTCGCCCGTCCACGTACGCACGATCGGACGGCCGCGGAACTTGAAGTAGCTCTCGCCGCGGCGGCCGAACACGTACACGTGCGGGGTCTTGCCCTCGGCCTCGAGGTCCTCGACGAGGCGCTCGGCCTCGCGCAGCACCGTCGCCGAGTAGGCCCCGGCCATGCCGCGGTCGGAGGTGACCACGAGGACCGCGACGTCGGTCGTGTCCTGCCGGCCCGAGATCAGCGGGTGGTCGAGGTCCGCGTGCGAGGCGACCGCCGACACCGCGCGGATGAGCGCCCGGGTGTAGGGGTCGGACCCGAGCGCGGCGTCGCGGGCCCTGCCGATCCGCGAGGCCGCGATGAGCTCCATCGCGCGGAAGACCTTCTTGAGCGTCTGGGTCGCCCGGATCTTCTGCTTGTAGACGCGCTGCTGTCCCGCCATGGATCAGGCCTTGGCCTTGACGATCTGCTCCTGCGCGACCTCGGCCTCGGACTCCTCCTCGCCCTCGACCTCCTCGAGGAGCTTGCCCTCCCCGGTGGTGAAGCCGGAGCGGAACTCCTCGATGCCGGCGCGCATGGCGTCGACCGTCTCGTCCTCGAGCTTCCCGCTCGAGACGATCGACTGGAGCACCTGGGTGGACGACCGCATGTGGTCGAGCATCTCGGACTCGAAGCGGGAGACGTCCGCGACCGCGACGTCGTCGAGGTAGCCGTTGGTGCCGGCCCAGATCGAGACGACCTGGTCCTCGACCGGGTACGGGGAGGACTGCTGCTGCTTGAGCAGCTCCATGAGGCGCTCACCCCGGGTGAGCTGGCGGCGCGTCGTCGGGTCGAGGTCCGAGGCGAACATCGCGAAGGAGGCCATCGCGCGGTACTGCGCCAGCGTGATCTTCAGCGTGCCCGCGACCTTCTTCATCGCCTTGATCTGGGCGTCGCCACCGACCCGCGAGACGGAGATGCCGACGTCGACGGCGGGACGCTGGTTCGCGTTGAACAGGTCCGACTGGAGGAAGATCTGGCCGTCGGTGATCGAGATGACGTTCGTCGGGATGTATGCCGAGACGTCGTTGCCCTTCGTCTCGATGATCGGCAGGCCCGTCATCGAGCCGGCGCCGAGCTCGTCGTTCAGCTTGGCGCAGCGCTCGAGCAGCCGGGAGTGCAGGTAGAAGACGTCACCCGGGTAGGCCTCGCGGCCCGGCGGGCGGCGCAGGAGGAGGGAGACGGCGCGGTAGGCCTCGGCCTGCTTCGACAGGTCGTCGAACACGATGAGGACGTGCTTGCCGTCGTACATCCAGTGCTGGCCGATGGCCGAGCCGGTGTACGGGGCGATGTACTTGAAACCGGCCGGGTCGGAGGCGGGCGAGGCCACGATCGTCGTGTACTCCAGCGCGCCGGCGTCCTCGAGCGTCTTGCGGACGGCCGCGATCGTCGAACCCTTCTGGCCGACGGCGACGTAGACGCAGCGGACCTGCTTGCTCGGGTCCCCCGACTCCCAGTTGGCCTTCTGGTTGAGGATGGTGTCGAGCGCGATGGCCGTCTTGCCGGTCTTGCGGTCGCCGATGATGAGCTGACGCTGGCCGCGCCCCACCGGGATCATCGCGTCGATCGCCTTGAGACCGGTCTGCAGCGGCTCGTGGACCGACTTGCGGGCCATGACGCCCGGGGCCTGGAGCTCGAGGGCGCGGCGGCCCTGGATGTCGGCGATCTCGCCGAGGCCGTCGATCGGCGTGCCGAGCGGGTCGACCACGCGGCCGAGGTAGCCGTCGCCGACGGGCACGGAGAGCACCTCGCCCGTGCGGTGGACCTCCTGGCCCTCCTCGATGCCGGTGAACTCACCGAGCACGACGACGCCGATGTGGCGCTCCTCGAGGTTCATCGCGAGGCCGAGCGTGCCGTCCTCGAAGCGGAGCAGCTCGTTCGCCATCGCGCCCGGGAGTCCCTCGACGGTCGCGATGCCGTCGGCGGCGGAGATCACGTGGCCGATCTCGTCCGTGCTCGCGGCCCCCGGCTCGTAGGAGCTCACGAAGCTGTCCAGCGCCGCCCGGATCTCGTCGGGGCGGATCGTCAGCTCTGCCATCTCAAGTTTCCTCACCTTGTCCGGTCCCGTGCGGTCCCGGTTGTCTTCGTGCGTGGGGTCGATCAACCGGCGATGCGCCGGCGGGCCTCGTCGAGGCGCGTGCGGACGGTGCCGTCGAGGACGGTGTGCCCGACCTCGACACGCAGACCACCGATGACCGCGGGGTCGATGTCGACGTGCAGGGCGATGTCGCTGCCGTGCTCAGCGGCGAGCACGGCGACCAGCCGGTCCCGCTGCTCGCCCGTCAGGGGCACGGCCGCCGTCACGCGGGCGACCTTCCGTGCCCGACGCTCCGCGGCGCGCTCGGCCGCGTGGGCCAGCGCCGTCAGAGCGGTGCGCTCGTGGCGCGAGCCGACGGCCCGCTGCGCGATGAGCAGGGCCTGCGGCGACACGCGGTCGCCCATGACCCGCGCGAGCAGCTCCCGGCGACCGGCCAGGTCCCGCGACTCCTCCGCGAGGGCGACCTCGAGCTCCGGGGAGCCGGAGATCACGCCGCGCACGTCGAGCAGCTCCGCGCCCAGCGCGTCGAGCCCGTCGCCGCGCTCCGCCGCCGCGAGGACGGTGTCCTGGCCGAGGATCTCGAGAGCCTCGACGATGTCGAGGTCCTCGGACCACCGGTCGCGCGCCAGCCCCGCGACGAGGTCGTTCACGCGACCGTCGACGGCCCCGCCGACGATGCGCGACGCGAGCGCGGCCCGGTCCTCGCCGGAGCGGGACGGGTCGGTCATGGCACGGCGCAACGCGGTGTTGTCGGCGAGCAGGTCCGCGACCGCGAAGATCGACCCCGCGAGGTCGAACGCGTCGTGGGCCTCCCGGACGACCGGGTCCCACCGGCCCTGGGCCTGCCCGAGTGCGACGGAGCTGGAGGCGCGCATGAGGGTCAGCCCTCCTGGGTGGTGCGGGTGGTGCCGGGCGTGGCGCCGGCCGAGCTGCGGGCCTCGAGGTCGTCGAGGAACCGGTCGACCACCCGCGACTGCGCGGCGGAGTCCGCGAGGGACTCGCCCACGATGCGGGAGGCGAGCTCGACGGCGAGCGAGCCGACGTCGGTGCGCAGGCTCTGCGCCGCCTGGCGGCGCTCGGCCTCGATCTGACGCTCGGCCGCGGAGGTCGTGCGCTCGGCCTCGTCCTGCGCCTTGCGCTGCGCCTCGGCCTCGATCTCCTTGCCGCGCGCGTTCGCACGCTCGCGGATCCCGGCGGCCTCGCGGCGCGCCTCGGCGAGCTCGCTGGCCGAGGACTCCTCGGCGTTCGCGAGCATGGCCTCGGCGTCCTCCGCCTTGCGCAGGCCCTCGGCGATCTTCTCGGAGCGCTCGTCGAGGATGCCGGTGAGACGCGGCACGCCCCAGCGGACGACCGCGAAGGCGATGACAGCGACGACCACCAGCGACCAGATGATGTCGTACCAGGCGGGGATGAGGAGGTCGATGCCGTCCCTCACCTCCGCGACGACGTTGCCGCCGGCGGGCATCAGAAGATGAGGCCCGCGATGAGGCCGAGCAGACCGAGCGCCTCGGCGAAGGCGGCGCCGATGAACATGTTGGTCATCAGGCGGCCCGCGACCTCGGGCTGACGAGCGGTGGCCTCCTGGGTCTTGCCGACGAGGTAGCCGATGCCGATGCCGGGGCCGATGGTGCCGAGGCCGTAACCAACTGCGGAGAGCGAGCCGTCCATGTGGTGGTTCCTTACTTGTGTGGGTGGAGATCGGTCGGGAAAGGGTCGGTGCCGGCCGGGGCCGGGCGCGCGGCCTGGATCAGTGGTCGGCCACGGAGAGCTGGATGTACACGGCGGCGAGCAGCGTGAAGATGTACGCCTGCAGCGCCCCGATGAAGATCTCGAAGAGCGTGAACGCGAGGCCGGCGATCAGCGTGACGCCACCCATCGCCGCGAGCGCGCCCGAGGCCTGGAAGAAGAAGTAGTGCGTGGCCGAGAAGCAGAGCACGAGCAGGATGTGCCCGGACATCATGTTCGCCAGGAGACGCACGGTGAGGGTGACCGGCCGCAGCAGGAAGGTCGAGATGAACTCGATCGGCGTGAGGATCACGTAGATCGGCTTCGGCACGCCGGCGGGGAAGAGCTGCCCGCCGAAGTACTTCTTCGCGCCCAGCTCCTTGATGCCCGCGTACATGAACGCGATCCAGGCGATGATCGCGAGCGTGAGCGGCAGGCCGACGACGGACGTGCCCGCGATGTTGAGGAACGGGATGACGCCGGTGAGGTTGAAGAAGAGCACGGACACGAAGATGACCGTGAGCACCGGCGTGTACTTCCGGCCGAGCCGCTCCCCCAGCGAGTCGAACGCGATGTTGCGGCGCACGAACTCCTGGACGAGCTCCATCATCGACTGACCGCGGCCCGGGACGAGCCGGAGCTTGCGCGTGCCGAGCCAGATGATGAGGACGGCCGCGATCGCCGCGATGAAACGGACCAGCATGATCCGGTTGATGGCGAACGGCGTGCCCTCGAAGAGGAAGGGCTCCGGGAAGAACTCCGTGAGCCCGGGGGCGTGCCAGCCCTCGCCCCCCTCGGCGGTGACGATGCGGACGTGCGCGGCAGTGGCGGCGTTCGTCAACGCATTCAGCACAGGTCGTCTCCCGGGTTCCTGGTGGGCGGCGTGGCGGCGACCTGCCGAGTGCTTCCTCGGGGCGCGCCGACGGCAGTCAGACTAACCCATCGCCCCGGCCCCTCCACCCCCGATCCCGCCCCTGGTGGAGCGACACGGGTCACGTTCGGGGGCGCTGCGCGCCGGCGCAGGCGTCAGTCCTGGTCGGCGGTCCGCGAGTACGGCTGGGTGTAGGGGATGCGTGCCGTCATCACGGCGTGGGAGTCGATGAGGACCGATCCGAGGACGGCCACGGCGGCCGAACCGAACAGGACGCCGCGGTGGAAGAATTCCGCGTCGCGCACCGCGAGCAGCACGAGGATGACGAGCACGGTCTTGAGCAGCCACGACCCCATGACCGCGATGACCATGAGGTCGAGGGGGCGCTTGGCGGCCGCGCGCACCGCGACCACGGTGGTCACCGCGAAGATCGCCGCGAGCCCGGTCCCGATGACGCCGCCCCACATCCCCCGCGAGCCGCCGACGAGGATGCCGATCCCGATCGACCCCACGGCGACGACGAGAAGGAAGAGGCTGAGGCGCTTGAGGATGCCGGTGAACAGCTCGGGCGGCAGCGCCGGGTCGTTGGGGTCGGCCCGGCGCGGGCCCCCCGGCTCGTCGGTGTCGGGGACGTCGGCGCCGGGGGCGTCGTCGGGGACGTCGGGCGCGTGCGCGGCGACGGGGGTGTCGACGTCGTGCGCGTCGACGTCGTGCGCGTCGTCGTTCGTCGCGGGGTCGCGGGGGGCGTGGTCGGTCACTGGGAGCTCCGGGAGGTGGGCTTGCGGTAGGTGGGCAGGAGGCGCGCGGTGAGCACGAGCGCGACGAGCACGGCCGCGCCGGCACCGATCGCCACCTGCTCGAGCTGGAAGAAGGCGAGCGAGACCGCCGTGCCGGACACCACCGCGGTCCACAGGTGGAGGATCCCGACGGCGGCCCGGTGGCTGTGCCCGAGCCGGAGCAGCCGGTGGTGCATGTGCGAGGCGTCGGCGGCGAAGGGCGAGCGTCCCGCGCCGACCCGGCGCACGACCGACGTGACGATCTCGATCAGCGGGACCGCGAGAACGGCGACGGGGATGAGGATCGGCACGAACGCGGGCAGCGCCCGGCTCGTCGAGAGTGCGGCGGGGTCGATCTGGCCGGTGACGATGATCGCCGCCCCGGAGAGCACGAGGCCGAGGAACATCGCGCCCGAGTCGCCCATGAAGATGCGGGCCGGGTGGAGGTTGTGCGGGAGGAACCCGAGGCAGACGCCGGCGAGCGCGGCGAGGACCGCGGAGGCCACGTTGGCGTAGTTCCCGGGCGAGGCGTCGCGCGCCAGCAGGTAGGTGAAGAGGAAGAACGACGAGGCGCCGATGAGGATCATCCCGGCCGCCAGCCCGTCGAGCCCGTCGACGAAGTTCACGGCGTTGACCACGACGACGACGATGAGCACCGTCGCGATGAGCGAGAACGCGGAGGACCCGATGGTGAGGCCGAAGATCGGGAAGGTGATGAGCTGGACGCCCTGCCAGGCCATGAGACCGGCCGCGAGGAACTGCCCCGCGAGCTTGGTCAGCCAGTCGAGGTCCCACACGTCGTCGGCCACGCCGATGAGGCAGATGACGGTGGCGCCGAGCAGCACTCCCCACGCCTGGGAGGACTGGGCGAACACGGCCTCGAGGTAGGGGATGCGCGAGGCGAGGACCATCGCGGCGGCGAAGCCGAGGAGCATCGCGAGCCCGCCGAGCCGGGGCGTGGGCACCGCGTGGACGTCCCGGTCCCGCACGGCCGTCAGCGCGCCGATCCGGACCGCGAGCCGGCGCAGGACCGGCGTGAGCAGGTACGTGACGACGGCGGCCAGCGCTGCGACGAGCAGGTAGGTCCTCATGCCGGGGCGGGCGCTCCCGCATCGGTGTCGGACCCGGAGGAGGGGTCGGGCCCCGCGCCGGCGTCCGGCCCGGAGGCGTCCTGTCCGGAGGCGTCCGCCCCCACGTGGGAGTCCGGCCCGGAGGCCTCGTCCTCGGCGAGCTCGGGCACGACCTCGGCGAGCTCGGCGAGGGAGAGCGCCCCGAGGCGGAGGACCCGGACCCGGTCGCCCGTCAGGTCGAGGATCGTCGACGGCTGCCCGCCGCCGACCGCCCCGCCGTCGAGGTAGACGGCCACGGACTCCCCCAGCTGCTCGCGGGCGTCCGTGCAGGTCGACGGCGCCGGCCGGCCGGTCCGGTTCGCGGAGGAGACCGCCGTGGGGCCGGCCCGGCCGAGGAGCTCGCGGGCGAGGGCGTGGTCGGGCATCCGCACCGCCACGGTCCCGCGGGTGTCCCCGAGGTCCCAGCTCAGCGCCGGCTGCGCGCGGCACACGAGGGTGAGCGCGCCGGGCCAGAACCGCTCGGCCAGGGCGTGCGCCGAGGGCGGCAGGTCCGTGGTCAGTGCGGGCAGGACGGCGAGGTCGCCGACGAGGACGGGCGGCGGCTTGTCGCGGCCCCGGCCCTTGGCGGCCTGGAGGACCTCGACGGCGGCGGGGTCGAACGCGTTCGCCCCGACCCCGTACACGGTGTCCGTCGGCAGCACGACGAGCTCACCACGGCCGAGGGCGGAGACGGCGGCGTCGAGGCCGACCGCGCGCTCGCGCGCGGAGGACGTGTCGAAGACGGTCACGAGGCCGAGTGTTCCACGCCGCGGGCGGGGCGCAGGGGCGCCCCCGCCGTGAGGAAGCGCTCCCGGCCGGTGAGGTCGCGGTGGGTGCGCGGGTCGGACAGCCCGAGCGCGTCCGCGTGGGCACGCAGCGCCGCCCCCTGCTCCTCGGCGTGCTCGAGGACCACGACCCCGCCGGGCGCGAGCAGCGCCGCCGCCCGCGCGAGCACCGCGCGGGGCACGTCGAGGCCGTCCGCTCCCCCGCCGTACAGGGCGCGGGCCGGGTCGTGGTCACGGACCTCGGGATCGCGGGGCACGGCGTCGTCGGGCACGTAGGGCGGGTTGGACACGACGACGTCGCACGTGCCGTCCAGCTCCGGGAGCGCGTCGCGCGCGTCGCCGGCCACGAGCCGCACCCCGGGCGCGTGGCGCTCGACGTTGCGGCGGGCGATCGCGAGGGCCTCCGCGGAGAGCTCGACGGCAGCGACCTGCGCGGTCGGCACCTCGGTGGCGACGGCGAGCGCGATGGCGCCGGAGCCCGTGCACAGGTCGACGACGACGGGCCGGCGCCCCTTCCGTGCGACGGCTCGCGCGGCCTCGATCGCGGCGCCGGCGACGAGCTCGGTCTCGGGCCGGACGACGAAGGCGCCCGGACCGGCGTGGAGCTCGAGGCGGCGGAAGTGCATCGTGCCGGTGAGGTGCTGGAGCGGCTCGCGCCCGGCGCGGCGCTCGACGAGGTGCGCGAGCGCGCCGAGCTGGTCCGCGCTCGGGTCCGGCGCCATGAGCAGCGGGGACCGGCCGGCGACGTGCTCGGCGAGCAGGCGGGCGTCGACCTCGGGGCTCGGCACCCCGGCGTCGGCGAGCAGCCCGGCGGCGGCCCGCACCGCGGCGCGCCACGTGGGCGCCGGCGCGGTCACGACCCGGCGGCGTCGGCGAGGCGGGCGGCCTCGTCGGCCTCGACCGCGGAGGCGAGGACGGGCCCGAGCTCGCCGTCGAGCACCTGGTCGAGGTTGTAGGCCTTGAACCCGGTGCGGTGGTCGGCGATCCGGTTCTCGGGGAAGTTGTACGTGCGGATCCGCTCGGAGCGGTCGACCGTGCGCACCTGGGAGCGGCGGGCGTCGGCCGCCTCGGCCTCGAGCTTCGCGTTGCGCTCGGCGAGCAGCCGGGCCCGCAGCACGCGCATGGCGGCCTCGCGGTTCTGGAGCTGGGACTTCTCGTCCTGCATCGACACGACGATGCCGGTGGGCTCGTGCGTGATGCGGACGGCCGAGTCGGTCGTGTTGACGGACTGGCCGCCCGGCCCCGACGAGCGGTAGACGTCGATCCGCAGGTCGCTGACGTCGATCTCGATCTCGCCGGGGTCGTCGACCTCGGGGAGGGCGAGGACGCCCACGGCGGAGGTATGGATGCGGCCCGCGGACTCGGTGACGGGCACGCGCTGGACGCGGTGGACGCCGCCCTCGTACTTCAGGCTCGCCCAGGCACCGTCCTCGGGTGCCACGTCGCCCCGGGTGCGCACGGACAGGGCCACGTCCTTGACCCCGCCGAGGCCGGTCTCGGTCAGGGAGAGGACCTGGGTGGTCCAGCCGCGTCGCTCGGCGTAGCGCGTGTACATCCGGAGCAGGTCGCCGGCGAACAGGGCGGACTCCTCCCCGCCCTCGCCGGCCTTGATCTCGAGGATGACGTCGCGGGAGTCGTCCGGGTCGCGCGGGAGCAGGACCTCGCGCAGGCGCTCGAGGGCGGCGGCGTGCACGGACCCGAGATCGCCGAGCTCGGCGCGCATCTGGTCCGCGTCCTCCCCCTCGGCCAGCTCGACGAGCTCCGCCGCGGCCTCGAGGTCCTCCCGAGCGGCGGTCTCGGCAGCCGCGGCGGCGGACACGCGGCCGAGCTCGGCGTAGCGGCGGGCCAGCGAGCGGGCCCGGCCGGCATCGGCGTGGACGTCCGGGTCCGCGAGCGCGACCTCGAGCTCGGCGTGCTCGGCGAGCAGCGGTGCGAGGGCGTCGTCCAGCTCGGGGGTGCTCATGGGGCCTCCCGGTGGGCCTGGGTCGCGTCGAGAAGTGGGTGGGAACGAACGAGCGCCGGTGGTGACGCCGCCGTGGGGCGGCGCCACCACCGGCGCGTCGTGGGAGCTAGCTGGTGGCCTTCTTCTTGCCGTAGCGCGCCTCGAAGCGGGCCACGCGGCCGCCGGTGTCGAGGATCTTCTGCTTGCCCGTGTAGAACGGGTGGCACGCGCTGCACACCTCGACGTTGATCGAGCCGGACGTGGCGGTCGACCGCGTCTCGAAGGTGTTCCCGCACGTGCACGTCACCGTGGTGGCGACGTACTCGGGGTGGATTCCCTGCTTCATGTACTACTCCAAGGGGTCTCACGACGTACCGGGTCGCCGCGCTGGTGCGAGGCGTGAACCGGAGGCCGACGGGACATTCTGCCAGTCCGGGCGCCCCCGGGTAAGGGGGGCCGCCCGTGACGTGGGTCGCGCCGAACTACTGGATCGCGTAGTCGGGGTCCGAGTTCGAGGGCGTGGTGGGGGTGTTCTTCTGCACGGTCATGAGGAACTCGGCGTTCGACGTGGTCTCGCGCAGCTTGCCCAGCAGCAGGTCGGAGGCCTGCTGGAGGTCGAGCGCGCCCATGACGCGGCGCAGCTTCCACATGATCTTCAGCTCCTCGGAGCCCATGAGCAGCTCCTCGCGGCGGGTACCCGACGCGTTGACGTCGACCGCCGGGAAGATCCGCTTGTCCGCCAGCTGGCGGGACAGGCGCAGCTCCATGTTGCCGGTGCCCTTGAACTCCTCGAAGATCACCTCGTCCATCTTCGAGCCGGTCTCCACCAGCGCGGAGGCGAGGATCGTCAGCGAGCCGCCGTGCTCGATGTTGCGGGCGGCACCGAAGAACTTCTTGGGCGGGTAGAGCGCCGCGGCGTCGACACCGCCGGAGAGGATCCGACCCGACGCCGGTGCGGCGAGGTTGTAGGCGCGCGAGAGCCGCGTGAGCGAGTCGAGGAGCACGACGACGTCCTGACCGAGCTCGACGAGCCGCTTGGCCCGCTCGATGGCGAGCTCGGCGACCACCGTGTGGTCCGAGGCGGGCCGGTCGAATGTCGAGGCGATGACCTCGCCCTTGACGAGGCGCTGCATGTCCGTGACCTCCTCCGGGCGCTCGTCCACGAGGACGACCATGAGGTGCACGTCGGGGTTGTTGACGGCGATCGCGTTGGCGATCTGCTGCATGATGATCGTCTTGCCGGCCTTGGGCGGCGAGACGATGAGCCCGCGCTGGCCCTTGCCGATCGGCGAGACGAGGTCGATGACCCGCGGCGTGATCGCCTTCGGGGTCGTCTCCAGCCGCAGCTGGTCCTGCGGGTAGAGCGGGGTCAGCTTGCCGAACTCGGGGCGCTGCCGGGCCTTCTCCACCGTCATGCCGTTGACGGTGTCGAGGCGCACGAGCGGGTTGAACTTCTGCTTCTGGTTCCGCCCGCCGCGGCCGCCACCGCCGCCGTGCTGCCCGCCGTTGCCGTCCTCGCCGGTCTGCCGCACAGCGCCGGTCACGGCGTCGCCGCGGCGCAGCCCGAACTTCTTGACCTGGTTGAGGGTGACGTAGACGTCGCTCGAGCCCGGGAGGTAGCCGGAGGTCCGCACGAACGCGTACTGGTCGAGGATGTCGACGATGCCGGCCACGGGCAGGAGCACGTCGTCCGCGGAGACCTCGGTCTCCTCGACGACGATGTCCTGGTCCTGGTTGCCACGGCCACGACGACGCCGGTCGCGGTTGCGGTCCCGGTTGCGACGACGACGCCCGCCGGGCCCGCCGTCGTCGTCCCAGTCGTTCCCGCTGCCGCCGTTGCCCGCGTTGCCGCGCTGATTCTGCTGGCCGGAGCTCTCCCGGCGCCGCGAGGCCGCCTCGCCGAGGTCGTCGAGCGTGAAGTCGGGCGTGCCGGAGTCGCCGCGGCGCTGCTGGTCGTTGCCGCCGTTGCGGTCGCGGCCCTGCTGCGAGCCGTTGCGGTCGTCGCGGCCGCCGTTGCGGTCGTCGCCGCGGCCACCGTTACGGTCCCGGCCCTGCTGCGAGCCGCCGGAGCGGTCGTTCTCCCGGCGCTCGGAGGCCTGGTCGGGGCCGTCCGACGCGGCCCGGGCGGAGGACCCGCCCTCGGCGGCCGCCGCGGGGGCGGAGCGGTCGGGCAGCGCGATGCCGAGGTCCGGGACCGGGTCGGCGGCGCGGGCGGTCGGGCTCGCGGGGGCCGAGGTGGCCCGGCGGGAGCGCCGCTGGCGGGGCTCGGGGCGCTCGTCGACGGCGCCGCCGGCGGTGGCGGGAGCCGTCTCGGCGGCGCTCGGGTCGTCGGCGGCGGGTGCCTCGGGGGCGCCGGCCGCCGCGGCCCGTGCGTCGGCGGGGGCCGACGGCTTGTCGGTCGAGGTCGACGAGCCGGACCGACCGGCCCGGATCGCCTCGACGAGGTCACCCTTGCGCATGCGGGCGGTGCCCTTGAGCCCCATCTGGGACGCGATGGCCTGCAGCTCCGCGAGCTTGAGGGTGGTGAGCGCGCCCTGTCGGGCGGCGTCGATGGTGTCTGTCACGAGGTGCCTTTCCTCGGTCGGCACCCGCTGACAGCGGGTGCGCTGCACACCCGGCTCGGTGCCGGGGAGATAGGTCTGCGCTCCTGTTGCACGACACGCTCGGATGCGGTCGGAATCGTGGAGGCTGACCGGCTGCGTGGGACACGGGGGCGCGCGTGGCGTACCGCCTGTCGTGCACGTGCCGGTGGCTTGATGATAACAGGCCGTGCCGCCGTCGGCGCGCCCCGCGCGCCCGAGGCGGCGGGGAGATCTCCCCCACCGGCCCCGGGCGTCATCGGTGAGGCGTCAGGCGTCGATCGTGCGGACCTGCGCGCCGACGAGATCGACGCCCGGGGCGACGACGCGCCAGCCGCGGGCCACGAGCAGCCGCGCGGGCGTCGGGTCGACCGGGGCGAGCACGAGGACCGACGGGCCGGCACCGGAGACGACGGCGGGCAGTCCCTGGGCGCGCAGCTCGTCGACGAGCGCGAGGGTCGCCGGCATCGAGGCCCGGCGGTGCTCCTGGTGGAGCCAGTCGACGGTCGCGGCGAGCAGCCGCTCCGGCGCACCGGCGAGGGCGTGGACGAGGAGCGCCGCGCGCCCGGCCGTCCGCGCGGCGTCCGCGTGCGGGACCGACGCCGGCAGCGCGGCACGCGCGGTCGTCGTCGAGAGCCGGTCCACGGGGACGACCACGGTGGGGTCGATCGCCGGGGCGAGGGCGAGGCGGACCGCGGTCGGGCCCTCGTCGTCGTCGATCCAGGCCACGGTGGCGCCGCCGAGCAGGGCGGGCGCCGCGTTGTCCGGGTGCCCCTCGAGCTCCGTCGCCAGCGCGAGGACCGAGGGGTCGTCGAGCGGGCCGCCCGCCTCGCCCGCGCCGGGGTCGAGCAGCCCGCGCGCGGCGAGCAGGCCGGCGACGACGGCGGCGGCCGAGGAGCCGAGCCCCCGGCCGTGCGGGATCCGGTTGGTGGCGCGCAGGTCGAGGCCCACCTGCGGGGCGCCGGCGGCCTCGAGGCCGAGCCGGACCGCGCGGACCACGAGGTGGTCCTCCCCCTCGGGCAGGGAGTCGGCCCCTTCCCCGGTCACCGTCACGCGGGCGGCTCCCGTCGTCGCGCGGACCTCGAGGTCGTCGTGGAGTCCGAGCGCGAGCCCGAGCGAGTCGAACCCGGGGCCGAGGTTGGCGGAGGTCGCCGGGACCCGGACGGCGACGGCGTCGGCGACGACGCGGCTCACGGGCGCAGACCGAGCGCCTCGGCCGCCGCCTCCACCGTTCCCGGCACCTCGGTGAGGGTGAGGCCGGTGTGGCCGAGCGCCGTCTCGGTGTCCTTGAGGCCGTTGCCGGTCACGGTGCAGACGATGCGGGCGCCGGCCGGGACCTCGCCGCGGCGGGCGGCGGCGAGCAGGCCGGCGACGGAGGCCGCGGAGGCCGGCTCGCAGAACACGCCGACCTCGGCCGCCAGCAGCGCCTGCGCCTCGAGGATCTCGTGGTCCGTGACGGAGTCGATGCGACCGCCGGAGTCGTCCCGCGCGGCGACGGCGAGGTCCCACGAGGCGGGGTTGCCGATGCGGATCGCCGTGGCGACCGTCTCGGGGTGCTCGACCACCGCGCCCTTGACGAACGGGGCGGACCCGTCGGCCTGGACGCCCCACATCTGCGGGACGCGGGTGGACACCGGGGCACGCCCCTCGGTGGTCCCCGCCATCGAGGCGGCGGTGGTCCGCCCGGCGTACTCGTTGTAGCCCATCCAGTAGGCCGAGATGTTGCCCGCGTTGCCGACGGGGAGGACGTGGATGTCCGGCGCGTCGCCGAGGGCGTCGACGATCTCGAACGCGGCCGTCTTCTGCCCCTGGAGGCGGAAGGGGTTGACCGAGTTGACGAGTGCCACGGGGTAGTCCTCCGCCATCTGCCGCACGATGCGCAGGCAGTCGTCGAACGAGCCGTCGACGGCGAGGAGCGTGGCCCCGTGGACCGCCGCCTGGGCGAGCTTGCCGGCGGCGATCTTCCCGGCCGGCAGGACCACGGCGCAGGTCAGGCCGGCGCGGACCGCGTAGGCCGCCGCCGAGGCGGAGGTGTTACCGGTGGACGCGCACACGACGACCTCGGCGTCCGTGGCGAGGACCTTCGTCATCGCGGTCGTCATCCCGCGGTCCTTGAACGACCCGGTCGGGTTCGCGCCCTCGACCTTGACCCACACCCGGGCACCGGTGCGCTCGGACAGGGCGGGTGCCTCGACGAGCGGCGTGCCGCCCTCGCCCAGGCTCACGGGCGTGTCGCCCTCGACCGGGAGCCGGTCGGCATACTCGGTGATGATGCCGCGCCACGGCTGGGCCACGTCAGACTCCTTCGACTCGGCGCACGGGCAGGACCGCTCGGACACCGTCCGACTCGGCCAGCTCGGCGAGGCACGCGGCGAGGGTGGCCTCGTCCGTGCGGTGGGTGGTGATCGAGAGCGTCGTGCTCTCCCGGTCGGCGGCGGTGGCCCGGGCGGGCGAGGCGCCGTCGTAGGCATCGTCGAACACGTCGTAGAGCTCGTCACCGTAGGCGGTCGGCTCGGCGTGCGCGGCCTGGCGGACCGCCTCGATCGAGATGCCGTGCCGGGCGAGGACCGCCGCGACCATCGAGAGCATCCCCGGCCGGTCCTCGATGTCGAGGTCGAACCAGGCGGTGACCTTCTGCCGCTCGGGCGGCAGCGGGGCGAGGTCGGCGTAGGCGGACTCCCGCGGGGCACGGCCGCCCCCGACCACGTGGCCGGCCGCGGCCACGAGGTCGGAGAGCACGGCCGAGGCAGTCGGCGCGCCGCCGGCGCCCTGTCCGTAGAACATGAGCCGGCCCGCGGCCTCGGACTCGACGACGACCGCGTTGAACGCGCCGCGCACCGAGGCGAGCGGGTGGTCGGCGGGGACGAGCGTGGGGCCCACGCGCACCGAGATGCCCTCGGGCGACCCGGTGCGCCGGGCGACGGCGAGGAGCTTGAGCGCCCAGCCGTGGTCCTGCGCGGCGGTCATCTCCTCCGCCGTGATGGACCGGATCCCCTCGACCGGGACGGTCTCGAGCGGGACGCGGGTGTGGAACGCGAGCGAGGCCAGCAGGGCCGCCTTCGCCGCGGAGTCGTGCCCGTCGACGTCGGCGGTCGGGTCGGCCTCCGCGAAGCCGAGGGCCTGCGCCTGGGCCACGGCGTCGTCGAAGCCGAGGCCGTTGGTCACCATCTCGTCGAGCACGTAGTTGGTCGTGCCGTTGACGATGCCGAGCACCTCGGTCACGGTGTCGCCCGCGAGCGACTCGCGCAGCGCGTAGACGATGGGGATCGCCCCGGCCACGGCGGCCTCGTAGTAGAGGTCGACGTCGGCGGCGGCCGCCGCGTCGTGCAGCTCGGGCCCGTGGGCGGCGAGCAGCGCCTTGTTCCCCGTCACCACGGAGGCGCCGGCCTCGAGCGCGGCGTGCACCAGCGCGCGCGGCGGGTCGATGCCCCCGATGAGCTCGACGACGACGTCCGCCCGGCGCACGAGCCCCTCGGCGTCGGTCGTCAGCAGGTCGCGCGGGATCCAGGGCTCGCGCTCCTTGTCGGCGTCGGACACCGCGATGCCGACGAGGCGGAGCGGGGCGCCGGCGCGGGCGGCGAGGTCGTCGGCGCGCTCGGCGAGGAGGCGCACGACCTGCGCGCCCACGGTGCCGGCACCGAGCAGGGCGACGCGGACGTCGGTGGGCGGGGTGGCCACGGGGGCACTCACATCCTTGGCGGGTCGGGCGACTGGTCCGCCCCGCGCCTGCGGGGCCGGGGGCCAGCATAGGTGCGCGCGCCCCGGCGGCCGTGGCCCGTCCGGGAGCGGAGCAGCGGCGACGGGCCGTCAGTCCCCGGTCGTGCGGTCCGCGTCGAGGGCGAGGAGGTCGTCGATCGTCTCGCGCCGGACCATCACGCGGGAGCGACCGTCCTCGACCCCGATCACGGGCGGGCGCGGGACGAGGTTGTACTGGCTGGACATCGAGCGCCCGTACGCGCCGGTGGCCGGCACGGCGAGGAGGTCACCCCGGCCGGCGTCGCCGGGGAGCGCGACGTCGCGGACGACGATGTCGCCGGACTCGCAGTGCTTGCCGACCACCCGGGTCGCGACCGGGGCGGCGTCCCCGGGCCGGCCCGCGAGCGCCGCGGTGTACTCGGCCTCGTAGAGCGCGGTGCGGACGTGGTCCGACATGCCGCCGTCGACGGCGACGTACCGCCGGGACGCGCCGCCGTCGAGGGCGACGTCCTTGACGATGCCGACCCGGTAGAGCGTGAGTCCGGCCGGGCCCACCACGGAGCGGCCGGGCTCGACCGAGACGCGCGGGACGGGCGAGCCGAGGCGCGCGCACTCGGCGGCGACGACGCGGGCGAGGGTGGCGGCGACCTCGTCGGGCGTGGGCGGGGTCGCGTCGGCACCCGTGTACCGGATGCCGTACCCGCCGCCGAGGTCGACCTCGGGCAGGACGCGCCCGGTCTCGCGGCGCACGTCCTCGCGCAGCTCGAGCACCGCGCGGGCGGCGGCCTCGAAGCCGGCGAGGTCGAGGATCTGGCTCCCGATGTGGCTGTGCAGGCCGATCAGCTCGAGCGCCGGGAGGGCGAGGATCCGGTCGACCGCCTCGCGGGCCGCCCCGGAGGCGAGCGAGAGGCCGAACTTCTGGTCCTCGTGGGCCGTGGCGATGAACTCGTGCCCGCCGGCGTGCACGCCCGTGGTCACCCGGACCATGACGGGGACCGAGGTGCCGCGCTCGGCGGCGATCATGGCGACCCGGTCGATCTCGGCAAGCGAGTCGAGGACGAGCCGGCCGACCCCGGCGTCGATCGCCGCGGCGATCTCGTCGTCGGACTTGTTGTTCCCGTGCAGGCCGATGTCCGCGCCGGGCACGCCGGCGGCGAGCGCGGTGGCGAGCTCCCCGCCGGTCGAGGTGTCGACCCTGAGTCCGGCGGCGTGCACGAGCCGCGCCACGCCGACGGTGAGCAGCGCCTTGCCCGCGTAGTAGACGTCGGCGCCCGCGAGGCCGCGCTCCGTGGCGAAGTGCCGGTCGAACGCGTCGGCGTAGGCGGCGGCCCGCCCGCGCAGGTCGGCGAGGTCGAGGACGTACGCCGGGGTGCCGTGCTCGGCGGCGAGGTCGGTGATCGCCACTCCCCCGACGGTCAGGGCGCCGGCGTCGTCGCGCTCGGTCGTGGTCGACCACGGGCCGGCGACCGAGCCGTCGGGCTCGGGCGCGACGAGCGCGGACAGGTCCACCGGGGACGTCCCCGCCGCCTCCCCGCTCACATGCGCTCCGGGGCACTGACGCCGAGCAGCCCGAGGCCGGTGGCGATGACCTGGGTGGTGGCGTCGTTGAGCCACAGCCGCGTGTGGTGCGCGTCCTCGACCGGGCCCTCGCCGCGGGGGGTGACGCGGACCTGGCCGTACCAGTGGTGGTAGGCGGTGGCGAGGTCCTCGAGGTAGCGAGCCACGCGGTGCGGCTCGCGCAGGTCGCCGGCCATGGCCACGATCTGCGGGAACGAGCCGAGCACCCCGAGCAGCGCGGCGTCGGCGGGGTCGTCGAGGAGCTCGGGCGCGAAGCCGAGGTCCCGGCGCACGCCGTGCTCCTCCGCGTTGCGTGCGACGGCGCGGGTGCGGGCGTGCGCGTACTGGACGTAGTAGACGGGGTTCTCGTTCGACCGCTCGGTGAGCAGGTCGAGGTCGAGGTCGATCGAGGAGTCGGTCGACGAGCGCGCGAGCGAGTAGCGGGCGGCGTCCACGCCGACGGCGTCGACGAGGTCCTCGAGCGTGACGACCGTGCCGGCGCGCTTCGACATCCGCAGGGGCTCGCCGTTCTTCAGCAGGTAGACCATCTGGCCGATGAGCAGCTGGAGGTTGACCCCGGGCTCGTCGCCGAACGCCGCGCAGACCGCCATCATGCGGCCGACGTACCCGTGGTGGTCGGCGCCGAGCATGATGACGACCTCGTCGAAGCCGCGCTCACGCTTGTCGAGGTAGTACGCGATGTCGCCGGCGATGTAGGCGGTCTCGCCGTCGGACTTGACGACCACGCGGTCCTTGTCGTCGCCGAAGGAGGTGGTGCGCAGCCAGGTGGCGCCGTCGGCCTCGAACATGTGGCCGGCGTCGCGCAGCCGCTGGATCGCCCGGTCGACGGCACCGGACTCGTGGAGGGAGTCCTCGTGGAAGTAGACGTCGAAGTCGACCCCGAAGTCGTGCAGCGCCGAGCGGATCTCGCCGAACATGCGCTCGACGCCTCGGGACCGGAAGGCCTCCTGCGCCTCGGCGTCGGGCAGGGTCGCGGGCTCGGGCTCACCGGCCGCCACGGCGTCGGCCGTCACCGCGTCCGCGATGTCGGAGATGTACTGGCCGCCGTACCCGTCCTCCGGTGCCTCCTCGCCGCGGGCGCGGGCGAGCAGCGAGCGGGCGAAGCGGTCGATCTGCGCGCCGTGGTCGTTGAAGTAGTACTCGCGGGTGACCTCGGCGCCGGTGGCCTGCAGGACGCGGGCGAGCGAGTCCCCCACGGCGGCCCAGCGCACGCCGCCGATGTGGATGGGACCGGTCGGGTTGGCCGAGACGAACTCGAGGTTGATGCGGCGGCCCGCGTTCTTCTCCGACCGCCCGTAGGCTGCGCCGGACTCGACGATCGTCCGGGCGAGCTCGCCGGCGGCGCCGGCCTCGAGCCGGATGTTGAGGAAGCCGGGACCGGCCACCTCGGCGGCGGCGACACCGTCCTGGCCGGCCAGGCGCTCGGCCAGCAGGGTGGCGAGCTCGCGCGGGTTCGTGCCCGCCTTCTTCGCCAGCTGCATCGCCACGTTGGTCGCCCAGTCGCCGTGCTCGCGCTGGCGGGGTCGCTCGACCTTGACGGTGGCGGGGACGGCGTCCGCGGGCAGCGCGATCGTGCCGTCGGCGGCGAGGGCCGCCAGCTGGGCGGCGATGAGGTCGGCGAGTGCTTCTGGGGTCACGCCCCCAGGGTAGTTCCGCGCGGGCGCCGTTCCGCGCCGGGCCGGCCCTCCCGGGTGCGAGCCCTGCTACAGCTCGTGGGCGACGTACATCTCGTAGACGGGCCAGTCCTCGCCGGCGAGCGTGAAGACGAGGCCGCGCCCGTTGTCCCACAGGTACTGCACCGGCGCGTTCGGGTCGGCCGTGTCGAGGATCCGCAGCGTCCCGGTGCCGTCCGTGTTCGTCTCGCCCTCGCTGCGCACCGTCGCTCCGGCGGCCTCGAGCTCGCTGGTGAGCTGCTCGGTGAACGCGTCGACGTCCTCCTGCGAGGTGAACCGGGCGGCCCCGTAGGCGACGGAGTCGGAGCCCGACGAGTAGGTCCCCTGCCAGCCCTCGACCGCTCCTGCGGTGGTGGCCCCGTCCCACGTCTCCCAGTCGCCGGTGAGGGAGTAGGTCGTGGCCGCGCCGTCGTCGGTGTAGACGACGCTGGTGGGGATGCGCGGGCCGAGGTTACGGTCGTCGATCGACGGCCCGCGTGCGCCGTCGAGGACGAGCGTGCCGCCGATGATGACCGCGAGCAGGACGAGGGTCGAGACGATCATCGTGACGATGAGTCGGGTGTCGGACCGACCCCCCGTCCGTGCCGCCATCCGTGCGCCCCTCGTGCTCGACCTCGTGCGGCCGTGGCCGCCGCGGCCCGTGCGGCCGCCGGTGGACAGGGTACGTGGTCGGGAGCACTCTCACCTGCGACCGTGGCACGCCGTGGGCGGGATAGGATGTCCGGGCGCCTGCGGGCGTATGCCCCCGTAGCTCAGTGGATAGAGCGTCTGCCTCCGGAGCAGAAGGTCGCTGGTTCGAATCCAGTCGGGGGTACTTTCGCGCCCACCCGCGATGAGTGCGGGGATTCTTCTCGGCGAGCGAGCGGACGTCCTCCCGACGAGTGAGCACGCGCCCCCCCCCGTTCGGGCGTGCCGGACCGGTCAGTGCCAGGGGCCGCGCGCGGAGAGCACCTCGACGAGCAGGGTCGGGCGGTCGGTGATGATCCCGTCCACGCCGAGGTCGAGCAGCCGCTCCATGTCCACCTTCTCGTTGACCGTCCACACATGCACCTGGAGCCCGCGCCGGTGCGCGGCGGCGACGAACCTACGGGTGACGACGGGGACGACGCCCCGGTAGCGCTCGGGAACCTGGACGGCCACGACGCCGGCGTCCGGGCCGGGCACGCGCCGCGCGAGCATCGGGCCGACGACCGGGAGGACGGACCCGACGACGAGACGCGCCACGTCTCCTGGCCCGAGCGACGCCGGGACCGGCAGGAGCTCACGCATGCGGGCGAGCCGCGCGTCGGAGAAGGCCGCGAGGCACACGCGGTCGGCGGCGCCGGCTGCGGCGACGACCTCGACGAGCGGCGCGGCGACCTCGTCGGTCTTGGCGTCGATGTTGAGCCGGAGGTCGGGGTGCGCGGCGAGGACGTCGGCGAGCCGCGCGGGCGCTCCCCCGCCCTCGACGCTCAGCTCCTGGACGCGGGCGAGGTCGAGGTCCTCGATCGGTCCGGTCGCGGACGTCGTGCGCGCGAGGTCGTCGTCGTGGAAGAGGACGACCTCGCCGTCGGCGGTCAGCCGGGCGTCGGTCTCGAGCACCACTCCGAGGGCGGCGGCGTGGGCGACCGCGGCCGCCGTGTTCTCCGGGACCTCCAGGCGCCCGCCCCGGTGGGCGATCGCGACCGGTCCGACGCCGTCGAACAGGTGCCCGGCCACGGTCAGCAGGCCTGGGACGGGTCGACCGCGCCGAGGGACTCGAGGAACTCGATCGGAGCGACCGTCTCGCCGTCGACTTGCACCTCGAGGTGCAGGTGCGGCCCGGTGGAGTTGCCCCACGAGCCGACGTCGGCGAAGTGCTGGCCGGCCGAGACCTCGTCGCCCACCGTCACGTGGACGCCGGAGGGCGACATGTGGGTCGACCACGTCTCGAAGACCTGGCCGTCGACCTCGTGCTCGATGATGACGAGCGTCCCGGAGCGGCCCTCGATGCCGGGGCCGGCGTGGGTGACGACGCCGTCGGCGACCGCGTAGATCGGGGTGCCGAAGGGAGCCGCGAAGTCGTCCCCGGGGTGGAAGCTCCGGCCGCCCGAGATGGGGTGGGTCCGCCAGCCGTACGGGGACGAGAGGCGGTAGGTGTCGGCCGTCATCGGCATGACGGTGCCGGAGCCCTCCGAGAGCGCGGCGCGGGCGCCGGACGCCGCGAGCTCGGGCGAGCAGCGCAGGTCGTCGCGGGCCTCCGAGCGGCTGGCGGCCGCGTAGGTCGCCCGCGCGCCGGCGCCGTCGGACTCGCGCAGCTCCGACGCGACGGTGGTGTCCTGCCCCGCGCCGTCGGTGAGCACCGAGTAGGTCGGCGCGGTCAGCGCGGTGACCGGCTGGCCGGACTGGAGCTGGGCCTCGGCGGGCGCTGCGGACTGCTGGACGATCGGGAGACCCACGGCGACGACGCCGACGGCCGCCGCCGCGACCACCGAGGTCCGGACGAGCGGGCGGCGGTGGCGGGCACCCGCACGCACGAGGCCGGCGATCCCCTGCCGGCTCGCGGGCCGACGCGCGGCGGCACGGCGCTCGCGGCGGGTGGTAGCCGTCGAGGGGGTGGTGGCGGCCAAGGGAGTGGTGGCGGCCAAGGGAGTGGTGGCGGCCGAGCGGGTGGTGGTGGCCGAGCGGGTGGTGGTGGCGGACCGGGTGGTGGTGGCCGGTGCGGCGGCCGCCCGGGCGCGCAGCTCCCGACGCGTCGGGTAGCGACCCGGGCCGACGACGGGGCGTCCGGCGTCCGCTCCCGGCTCCGGAGCCCGGCCGGCTGCCTGGTCGGTGGTCGGCATGGGGGCCGTCACGGACGTCGAGGTCGCGCGCAGGTCACGGCGACGGACGCGGGTGGCGGGCACCGACGAGCCGGACGGCTCCGCCGCGGTCTCACGAGCGGGGGCGGTGGCCGGCGTACCGAGGTCCGCGGCGTCGGTGTCCGGTCCGACCTGGGGGTTCGTCGTCGTCGGGCCGGTCATGGTGCCGACCGACCGGAGGTCCCGTCGCCTGAGCCGGGGGCTCGAGGTGGCGGAGTCAGGCATGACGACAGGGACCTTCCAGCGGGGGCGACGGGCGCGGGTCCGCCCCGGCGGCGCGGGCAGGCCCGCACGCGGAAGCGGTTGATCACGAAACGATAACTGCCGGGGTCGGTCCGGTCCAGGGATCCGGCGGCTCGGTGACCAAGCACACCCGCCCGACGCGCACCAGGGTACCGAGGGTCGCGCACCGCCCGGACCGCCCGTCCACAGTCCGGCAGCAGGACGATCGGGACCATCGCACGGCACGCCCCAGGGTGGGTCTTTGCCGCTGCTTGGGACGTGGGCCCCCGCGGCGCCCGCGAACACCCGAACTCCGGCCCGAAACCGCGCGTGGCTGGGGTTTCGGCACTGCTTCGCCCTAACCTTGAACGGCGGCAGAACGCGCTCCCCCACGACTCGGAACAAGGCGGTTTCCCACGGTGTCCACCCAGGATCACGACAACTTCGGCCCGAACGCATGGCTCATCGAGGAGCTGTACGAGCGGTACCGGCAGGACCCCACGTCGGTCGACGAGTCGTGGCAGACGTTCTTCGCCGAGCGCGCGGCGGGCGAGCCCGCGCAGGCGCAGCCGGCCCCTGCCGCCCGGGCTCAGGTGCCCGCCGCGCCTGCTGCCGCGCCCGCGGCTCCCGCCGCCGGCAGCCCCGTCCGGTCGACGCCGGCGGCTCCGGCGCAGGCCCCGGCCCAGGCCCAGGCCCCGGCCCCGGAGGGTCGGGCCGAGCAGGCTCCGGCGCCGCAGGACGCCCCGACGGAGCACGTCTCGTCCGCACCCGAGCCGCAGACCCGGCCGGCCGACCCCCAGGGCCGCCCGACCGACTCCGCCGTCCAGGTCGTCCGCGGCGACCTCCCGCCGGCCCCGCCGGTCGAGGCGCAGGCCGCGACGGCCACCTACCGCGACTCGTCCAAGCCGATCGCCCGGTACAACAGCGAGGGCCGTGAGGACGAGGTCGTCAAGCTCCGCGGGGCGAGCCAACGCACCGCGAAGAACATGGAGACCTCGCTGGAGATCCCCGTCGCCACCTCGGTGCGCGCCGTCCCCGCGAAGGTCCTGGTCGACAACCGCCTCGTCATCAACTCCCACCTCACGCGCTCGCGCGGCGGCAAGGTGTCCTTCACGCACCTCATCGGCTACGCGATGGTCGAGGCGCTCGCCGAGGTGCCGGACATGAACAACTCCTACGGGAGCACCGAGGACGGGAAGCCCGCCCTCGTCCGGCCCGCCCACATCAACTTCGGGCTCGCCGTCGACCTGCCCCGCCCGGACGGCACCCGGACCCTCGTGGTGCCGAGCGTGAAGAAGGCCGACACCCTCGACTTCGCCGAGTTCGTCGCCGGCTACGAGGCGCTCGTGGCCAAGGCGCGCACGAACGAGCTGACGGTCGAGGACTTCCAGGGCACGACCGCCACGCTGACCAACCCCGGCGGCATCGGCACCGTCCACTCGATCCCCCGCCTGATGAACGGGCAGGGCGTCATCGTCGGCGTCGGCGCGATGGACTACCCCGCCGAGTACCAGGGCGCCTCCGAGCAGACGATCGCCCGGCTCGGCGTCTCGAAGATCCTCACCCTCACCTCGACCTACGACCACCGCATCATCCAGGGCGCGGCGTCGGGCGAGTTCCTCCGGGCGATCGCCACGAAGCTGCTCGGCGAGGACGGCTTCTACGACCGCGTGTTCGTCGCCATGCAGGTGCCCTACGAGCCCGTGCGCTGGAAGAAGGACACGGAGTTCGACGCCGAGACCGAGCTGGGCAAGCCCGCCCGCATCGCCGAGCTCATCCACGCCTACCGGTCCCGCGGCCACCTCATGGCGAACACCGACCCGATCTCCTACCGCCAGCGCATGCACGCGGACCTCGACATCACGAACTACGGGCTGAGCCTGTGGGACCTCGAGCGCAAATACCCCACCGGCGGGTTCGGGGGGAGCAACCGCGCCACGCTGCGCGAGATCCTCAACAACCTGCGGGACGCGTACTGCCGCACGGTCGGGATCGAGTACATGCACCTCGCCGACCGCGCACAGCGCACGTGGTTCCAGGAGCGACTCGAACGGCCCTACGCGAAGCCGTCCTCGGAGCAGCAGCTGAGGATCCTCTCGATGCTCAACAAGGCCGAGGCTTTCGAGACGTTCCTGCAGACGAAGTTCGTCGGCCAGAAGCGGTTCTCCCTCGAGGGCGGCGAGTCGCTCATCCCGCTGCTCGACACGATCCTCAACGGCGCCGCCGCCGAGGGGCTCGACAGCGTCGCGATCGGCATGCCCCACCGCGGCCGGCTCAACGTGCTCGCGAACGTCGCCGGCAAGTCCTACTCCCAGATCTTCGGCGAGTTCGAGGGCAACTTCGACCTCGCCGGGTCGGGGGACGTCAAGTACCACCTCGGCACGGAGGGCAAGCACGAGTCGCCCGACGGCGGGGTCACGAGCGTCTACCTCGCCGCGAACCCGTCCCACCTCGAGGCGGTCGACGGCGTCCTCGAGGGCGTGGTCCGCGCGAAGCAGGACCGCATCGACCTCGGCGACAAGGGGTTCTCGGTGCTGCCGGTGCTCATCCACGGCGACGCGTCGTTCGCCGGGCAGGGCGTGGTCACCGAGACGCTCAACCTCTCCCAGCTGCCCGGGTACCGCGTGGGCGGAACGGTCCACGTCATCGTCAACAACCAGATCGGCTTCACGACCTCGCCGTCGTCGTCGCGCTCGTCCTACTACGCGTCCGACATCGTCAAGGGCCTGCAGATCCCCGTCCTCCACGTCAACGGCGACGACCCCGAGGCGGTCGCCCGGGTGGCCGAGCTCGCGTTCGAGTTCCGCGAGGAGTTCCACAAGGACGTCGTCATCGACCTCGTCTGCTACCGCAGGCGCGGCCACAACGAGGGCGACGACCCCTCGATGACGCAGCCGGTGATGTACCGCCTCATCGACGAGAAGAAGTCGGTGCGCACGCTCTACCAGGAGTCCCTCATCGGGCGCGGCGACATCACCGAGGAGCAGAGCGCCGAGGCGATGGCGGAGTTCCAGCGCACCCTCGACGAGGGCTTCGCGGCGTCGAAGGACCGCAACGGGCGCGACGGCGGCGACTCGGTCGCCGGCCTCGAGAAGCCGTCGGCCCAGCAGGAGGACGCCGGCCTCATGGTCGGCTGGTCGACGGCGGTGAGCCCCGCGGTCGTCGAGCGCGTGGGCGAGGCCCACGCCCGGGTGCCCGAGGGCTTCACCCTGCACCCCAAGCTCAAGCAGCTCACCGAGCGGCGCGTGAAGATGGCCAAGGAGGGCGGCATCGACTGGGGCATGGGCGAGCTCATCGCCTTCGGCTCGCTGCTCATGGAGGGCACCCCGGTGCGCCTCGCGGGCCAGGACTCGCGGCGCGGCACGTTCGTCCAGCGGCACGCGGTCTTCCACGACAACGTCGACGGCAAGGAGTGGACGCCGCTGCGCTTCCTCACCCCCGACCAGGCAAAGCTGTGGATCTACGACTCCTCGCTCAGCGAGTACGCGGCGATGGGCTTCGAGTACGGCTACTCGATCGAGCGGCCCGACGCCCTCGTGCTGTGGGAGGCGCAGTTCGGCGACTTCGCCAACGGCGCGCAGATCATCATCGACGAGTTCATCTCCTCGGCCGAGCAGAAGTGGGGGCAGTCCTCCTCGCTGGTCCTGCTCCTCCCCCACGGCTACGAGGGGCAGGGGCCGGACCACTCCTCGGCACGCATCGAGCGCTTCCTCACCCTGGCGGCGCAGGACAACATGCTGCTCGTCCAGCCCTCGACGCCGGGCAACTACTTCCACTTCCTGCGACAGCAGGCGTACGCGCAGCCCCGCCGCCCCATGGTGGTCTTCTCCCCCAAGCAGCTGCTGCGCCTCAAGGCGGCCGCGTCGTCGGTCGAGGACTTCACCGAGGGCGCGCTGCAGCGCGTCATCGGCGAGGTCGACGAGCAGGTGGTCGCGGGCGGCGGACAGGTCGACCGCGTGCTGCTGTGCTCGGGGCGCGTGTTCTACGACCTGGCGGCGGCCCGGAAGAAGGCCGGCGACACCCGCACCGCGATCGTGCGTCTCGAACAGCTCTACCCGGTCCCGACCGAGGACGTCCTCCGGGCGATCGAGCCGTTCGGTGACGCCGAGCTCGTGTGGGTCCAGGACGAGCCCGCCAACCAGGGCGCGTGGCCCTTCCTCGCGGCGAACCTGCACGTGTTCGGCCGTCCGATGAAGCTCGTCTCGCGCCCGGCGGCGGCCTCCCCGTCGGCCGGCTCCGCGAAGACCCACGCGGCCGAGAACGCGCAGCTCGTGGCCGACGCGTTCGCGCGCTGACGGTCGAGCGACGACGCCGCGGGCGGCCGCTCCTCACGGGGTGGCCGCCCGCGGCGTGTCAGCGGTGGGGCAGGATGGAGCGTCCCCGTGCACGACGGGGCCCGGTGAAGGAGGGGTATGAGCGACGGCGTGCGGATCTGCGTGCTCGGCGACGAGCTGGTGGCGGGACAGGGGGACGCGCGGGCCTTGGGCTGGGTCGGCCGCGTCCTTGCGCGGACGCGCCACGAGGTCGACCCGTTCGTCGCCGCGCTGCCCGTGCCCGGAGAGACCTCGACGAACCTCGCCGCACGCTGGGAGAGCGAGACCGCGAGCCGGTTCGACGCCCTCGACGACAACCGGCTCGTCATCGGCCTCTCCGCCTCCGACGTCACCTCCGGCGTCTCGACCGCGCGCTCGCGGCTCAACCTCGCAAACGTCCTCGACGCCGCATCGGCCTCGGACGTGCGGACCTTCGTGGTCGGTCCCCCGCCCCGGCTCCGGGTCGACGAGCGCGCGCTCGGCACGGTCTCGGACGCGTTCGCGGACGTGTGCCGCCGCCGCCACGTGCCCTACGTCGAGACGTTCGAGCCGCTGCGCTCCCACGAGCAGTGGCTCGCGGACATGTACGGCGGCAACGGCGTGGTGCCGGGCCAGGCCGGGTACGGGCTGCTCGCGTGGCTCGTCCTCCACGAGGGCTGGCACGGCTGGCTCGGCGCCGAGGACCGCGCGGCCTGACCGGTCTCGGCCGGCTCAGCCGCACTCTCGACAAGTAGGGGGCGACTCCCAACCGCACTCTCGACACGTGAGGGCGGCTCCCAACCGCAGTCTCGACGGGAACGAACCGCACTCTCGACGGGTCAGGGGGCGGGCTCGACGACGAGCTTGCCCGCGATCTCGCCCCGCTCCATGCGAACGAGCCCCTCGGGCACGGCGTCGAGGGAACCGATCACCTCGGCGCGCGGCCGCACGCCGGTGGCCACGAGCGCGCGCTGGAGCGCCTCGAGCTCGTCCCGCGTGCCCATCGTCGAGCCGAGCACGGCCAGCGACCGGAAGAACACCCGGCTCAGCTCGGCCGGGGGCGCGTCGCCCGACGTCGCGCCGCACACGACCACCCGCCCGCCAGGACGCAGCGACCGCAGCGAGTGCCCCCACGTGGCCCGGCCCACCGACTCGACGACGAGGTCGGCCCGCTCCGTGAGCCGCCCGCCGCTCGGCAGCACCTCGTGCGCGCCGAGCTCCGTGGCCAGCGCGCGACCGGCCTCGCTCCGCGAGGTGGCGACGACCCGAGCGCCCATGAGGCGGGCCAGCGAGATCGCGGCGCCCGCAACCCCGCCGGTCGCGCCCTGGACGAGCACGGTCTCCCCCGCGCGGACCCGACCCACCGTCGTCAGCATCCGGTAGGCGGTCAGCCACGCGGTCGGCAGGCACGCGGCCTCGGCGAACGAGAGCTCCGGCGCCTTGTCGACGAGGTTGCGCGCGGGGACGTGCACGTGCTCGGCCAGGGTCCCGGGGTACCGCTCCGAGAGCAGGGTCCGCGCCGGGTCGAGGGTCTCGTCGCCCTCCCACGCCGGGTCGCCGACGACGGAGTGCACGATCACCTCGCGGCCGTCGTCGGTCACGCCGGCCGCGTCGCAGCCGAGGACCATCGGGAGCCGGTCGGCGGGCAGCCCCACGCCTCGCAGCGACCAGAGGTCGTGGTGGTTGAGGGCGGCGGCGCGCACCTTCACGCGCACCCAGTCCTCCGGCACGTCGGGCGCGGGGACGTCCCCGACGACGAGACCCGCGAGCGGCTCGTCCGGATCCTGGCTGACGACGGTGGCGGCACGCATGCGGTCAGCCTAGGCGGCACCGCCGTGTCGTCCCGGATCGTCGGTGACCCGCGGCCCCCTGCCCGCTGCACCGCCCGCCGCCCCGCTCCCCCACGGACGAGAACGGCCCCCGGCATCGCCGGGGGCCGTCGTCGCGATCAGGCGTTGGGCCGCTTGCCGTGGTTGGCAGCGCCGTTCTTGCGGGCCTTCCGCTTGCGTCCGCGCTTGGACATGAGTGCTCCTCGAGGACTCGGAGGTCTCCCGCTGCGCGGGAGGACTGGACGGGCCATCCTCCCACACGGCGCGGACGGGCGCGACGGTGCCGTGCGTGACGCGGGTTGCGCGCACAGCGCGGTGCGCGGCACCGCGGGCAGCCCGCTCGTTCAGCGGCGCTCGACCGTCACGCTGACGACCGAGAGCTGCGAGACGATGCGCGCGCGCAGCGATTCCGGCGCCTGCTCGGTGCACGAGCGGCGCAGGATCGTCTTCACGTGCGCGGCGGCGTCGACCTCGCCGCGACAGGTCTCGCACGTCTGGACATGCCGCCGCAGGCGCTCCCGGTGGGCGTCGCCGAGCTCGGCGTCGATGAACTCGTACACCTGGTCGGTCAGCTCCTCGCAGGAGCACGGGCCCGCGGGCACGTCCGCCTCGACGGCCCGCACGATGCGGTCCGCGAGTGCGTCGTCGTCGTAGGGCGTGGTCACTTGGTCACCTCCGTCCGGATACCGAGCTCGCGGGCGTGGTCGGCCAGGAGCTCGCGCAGCTGGCGGCGCCCGCGGTGCAGGCGGGACATGACGGTCCCGATCGGGGTCCCCATGATCTCGGCGATCTCCTTGTAGGCGAATCCCTCGACGTCGGCGAGGTACACCGCGAGCCGGAAGTCCTCCTGCAGCTCGGCGAGCGCGTCCTTGACCTCGGAGTCCGGCAGGGACTCCAGCGCCTCGGTCTCCGCCGAGCGCAGCCCGGTCGACGTGTGCGAGGCGGCCGCGTGCATCTGCCAGTCCTCCACCGCGTCGGCGTCGGTCTGCATGGGCTCGCGCTGCTTCTTGCGGTACGTGTTGATGTAGGTGTTCGTGAGGATCCGGTACAGCCAGGCCTTGAGGTTCGTCCCCGGCCGGTACTGGTGGAAGGCGGCGAACGCCTTGGTGAACGACTCCTGCACGAGGTCCTCGGCGTCGGACGGGTTGCGGGTCATCCGCATCGCCGCGCCGTAGAGCTGGTCGATGTACGGGAGCGCCTCGGCCTCGAACCGGGCGGCCCGGTCGTCGTCGCTCTCGCCCGCGGGCGCGCGGTCGAGATCCTCCCCGACGTCGTCGGGCGTGGTCACGGCGCCGGTGCGCGGCGCGTCGTCGGTGGTCATCCCGGCCCAGACTAGACCGCGGCGGGCCACGGGCCGCTCGAGGGTCGCCATGCTCATGCCCTGGACAACCAGGTGGCGGTGCCGATGTATTCCGTCCGCGTGCCTCGCGGCCCCGGATGTGGCAAGAATGGTGACATGAGCCTCCACGCGATCATCGCCCGCCCCCTGCTCGCCGCGCCCTTCCTGGCCGACGGCATCGGGGCCGTCACCAAGCCGCAGAAGCACGCCGAGAAGGTGGAGCGCATCCGGCCGACACTGGAGAAGCTGGGCGTCCCCGAGCAGGTCACGGCCGCGCCCGAGCTGCTCACGCGCGCCCTCGGCGTCGTCACCACCGTGTCCGCGCTCGCGCTGGCCACGGGCCGCAAGCCGCGCACCGCGGCCTTCACGCTCGCCCTCGTCTCGGCCCCCGTCGCCGTCGCGCGCAACCCCGTGTGGACCGCGGAGGGCGAGGAGCGCAAGGAGATGACGTCCGACCTCCTCGCCTACGCGGGCCTCGTGGGCGGCCTGTTCACCGCCGCCGCCGACCGAGGCGGCGAGCCGTCGCTGCGCTGGAAGCTCGGGAACAGCCTCGAGCAGCGCGCCGAGATCCGCGCGGCCAAGGCCGAGGTCAAGGAGAAGTACACCGACTGAGCCCGGTGCGGCCGGCGGCGACGGCCATGTCCCGCCGCCGGCCGGGGCCCTACCCTGGGCACGTGACCACCTCCGACATCTGGCCCGCCCCGCGCTCGAGCGGCCCCCTGGACGCCACCGCCGACGTCCCCGGCTCGAAGTCCCAGACGAACCGCGCGCTGCTCCTCGCCGCGATCGCGGACGGTCCCACCCTCCTGCGCCGCCCGCTGCGCTCGCGCGACACCCTGCTCATGGCCGAGGCGCTGCGCGCGCTCGGGGCCTCCGTCGAGGACGTCGGCACCGACTGGCGCGTCACGCCGGGCCCCGTCGTCGGCGGCACGTCGATCGACTGCGGACTCGCCGGCACGGTCATGCGGTTCGTCCCGCCGCTCGCTGCGCTCGCCCCCGGGGACACCCGGCTCGACGGCGACCCGCACGCGCGCGTGCGCCCGATGGCACCGCTCGTGGCCGCCCTGCGCGGGCTCGGGATCGAGGTCGACGCGGCCGGCGGGCCCGGGTCCGAGGTCCTGCCGCTGACCGTCCACGGGCGCGGCCGGGTCGAGGGCGGGGTCGTCGACGTCGACGCCTCGTCGTCGTCGCAGTTCGTCTCCGCCCTCCTCCTCGTGGCGCCCGCCTTCGCGCGCGGGATCGACCTGCGGCACGTCGGCGCACCCATGCCCTCGCTCCCCCACGTCGCGATGACGGTGGCCACGCTGCGCGAGCGCGGGGTCGAGGTCGAGGTGCACGAGGAGGACGGCGTGCCGGTGCGCTGGGTCGTCTCCCCCGGGCCGGTCCGCGGCGGCGAGGTCGCCATCGAGCCGGACCTGTCGAACGCGGGCCCGTTCCTCGCCGCGGCCGCCGTGACGGGCGGGACCGTGCGGGTGCCGGGCTGGCCGACGAGCACGACGCAGGCGGGCGACGCGATGCCCGGCCTGCTCGCGATGATGGGCGCCGAGGTGGACTGGCCGGCCGAGGACGTCCTGTCCGTCACCGGTCCGGACGCGGGCGACCTGCGCGGCATCGAGGTCGACCTGCACGACGTCGGGGAGCTCACCCCGACGATCGCGGCCGTCGCCGCCCTCGCGACGACCCCGACCCACCTGCACGGGATCGCGCACCTGCGCGGCCACGAGACCGACCGCCTGGCCGCGATCGTCACGGAGCTGCGCCGGCTCGGGGGCGCGGCGCACGAGACCGAGGACGGCATCGTCGTCGAGCCCGCCTTCCTCCACGGCGCCACGGTCGAGACGTACGGCGACCACCGCATGGCGACCTTCGCGGCGATCCTCGGGCTGCGGGTCGACGGGGTCGGGATCCGCGACGTGGGGACGACGGCGAAGACCATCCCCGACTTCGTCCCGCGCTGGAACGCGCTGCTGGGATGAGCAGGTCGCGCGCGTGAGCCGCCGGGACGTCGGGACCGACGACGAGCGGGTCCGGGTCCGCCCCGGGAGGGGGACGCGCCCGCGCACGAAGACCCGGCCCGCCCACGAGGATGCCACCGACGGGACCGTGCTCGCGGTCGACCGCGGCCGCTACCGCGTCCGGACGGCCGAGGGCACCCGGGTCACCGCCGTCAAGGCGCGCGAGCTCAACCGGACGCGGACGGCGATCGTCGTCGGGGACGAGGTCGCCCTCGTGGGAGACGTGACCGGCGACGTCGACACGCTCGCCCGGATGGTGGCCGTCCGCGAGCGGCGGACCGTGCTGCGGCGCAGCGCCGAGGACGGGGACACGGTCGGGGTCGAGCGGCCCGTGGTGGCCAACGCCGACCAGCTGGCGATCGTCACCGCGCTCGCCGACCCGCCGCCGCGGCCCCGGATGATCGACCGGTTCCTCGTGGCCGCCTACGACGCCGGGATGGACCCGCTCCTCGTGCTCACCAAGGCCGACCTGACCGGGCCCGAGGAGCTGCTGGCGGCGTACGCGGCGCTCGACGCGCGGTTCGTCGTCGTCGGGGGCATGGACACGGCGGGCGAGGACACGGCCGGGCCGGCGGACGTGCCCGCGGCGACGGACGGCTCCGGGGCGACGGGTACGCCCGCCCGGGACGACGGCCTGACCGAGGTCCGCGAGCTGCTCGCCGGGCGCTCGACCGTGCTCGTCGGACACTCCGGGGTCGGCAAGTCGACGCTCGTCAACGCGCTCGTCCCGGACGCCGAGCGCGCCACGAGTCACGTCAACGAGGTCACGGGCCGGGGCCGGCACACCTCCAGCTCGGCCGTGGCGCTCGAGCTCCCCGGCGGGGGCGTGGTCATCGACACACCGGGGGTGCGCTCGTTCGGGCTCGCCCACGTCTCCGCGGGCTCCCTGCTCGCCGGGTTCGCCGACCTCGCGGAGGCCGCCGAGCAGTGCCCGCGCGGCTGCACGCACGCGGCCGACTCCCCCGACTGCGCGCTCGACGCATGGGTGGTCGGGGCCCGTGAGCCCGGGACGGACGCGGCGGGCGGCGGCACGGCGGGCGCGCACCCGGCGGACGGCGTGGCGGCGGACGCGCGCGCGGCGCGCCTGGAGTCCTTCCGGCGGTTGGCGGCGGCGTTGCACGGCGGGCCGGGTACGGTCGAGCGATGAGCACCGGCCCCACCAGGCGTATCGACGACGACCTGCGCCTCGCCCACGTGATCGCCGACCAGGTGGACGCCCACACGACGGCGAGGTTCGGCGCCGTCGACCTCGAGGTCACGTCCAAGCCCGACCTCACCCCCGTCACCGATGCCGACCGCGGCGCGGAGGAGCTCGTGCGTGCCCAGCTGGCCCGCACCCGCCCGCGCGACGCGATCATCGGCGAGGAGATGGGCGCCACCGGCCACTCCCAGCGGCAGTGGGTCATCGACCCGATCGACGGGACGAAGAACTTCGTCCGCGCCGTCCCCGTGTGGGCCACGCTCATCGGGCTGGTCGAGGACGGCGAGGTCGTGCTCGGCGTGGTCTCCGCCCCGGCGCTCCAGCGCCGCTGGTGGGCGGGGTCCGGGACCGGCGCCTGGACCGGCCGCTCCCTGTCCTCGGCGAGGCAGATCCACGTCTCCGCCGTGCCCGAGGTCGCCGACGCCTCCCTGTCCTACTCGTCCCTGGGCGGCTGGGCGCAGCGCGGCCGGCTGCGGGCCTTCCTCTCGCTCGCGCAGGAGTGCTGGCGCACCCGCGCCTACGGCGACTTCTGGAGCTACATGCTGCTCGCCGAGGGCGCGGTGGACATCGCGACCGAGCCGGAGCTCGCGCTGCACGACATGGTCGCGCTCGTCCCGATCATCACCGAGGCCGGCGGCCGGTTCACCTCGCTCGACGGCGAGGACGGCCCGTGGGGGTCCGACGCGGTCGCGACCAACGGGCACCTCCACGACCTCGTGCTCGAGATCCTCTCGGGCCAGGAGGACTGAGAACCGGCCCGGCACCGGGCACCGGCGCTCGCCCTCGTGACGCGCCCGCCCTGGTGACGACGCCGGCACGGTGTCGGCGGCTCCGCCTACCGTGAGCGCATGCGGATCCTGCACACCTCGGACTGGCACCTGGGCCGGACGCTGCACGGCGTCGACCTCACCGAGGCGCACCAGGCCTACCTCGACCACCTCGTCGAGGTCGTGGCCGCCGAGCGGGTCGACGCGGTGCTCGTCGCCGGGGACGTCTACGACCGGGCGATCCCCCCGACCTCGTCGATCACGCAGCTCTCCGAGGCGCTCGCCCGGCTGACCGAGCTCACCCGCGTGGTCCTCACGCCGGGCAACCACGACTCGGCCGTGCGGCTCGGCTTCTCCGCCGCGCTCCTCGACGAGCGCCTGTCGATCCGCACCCGGGTCGCGGACGTCGCACGGCCGACGATCCTTCCCGGCGCGGACGGCGGGGTCGGCGCCTACGTCTACCCGCTCCCCTACCTCGACCCGGACATGGCGCGCGCCGACCTCGCCGAGGCCGGGCCGGACGGCGCACCGCTCCTGCCGCCGCGCAGCCACGAGGGGGTGGTCACCGCGGCCATGGGCCGCGTCCACGCGGACCTCGCCCGACGGCGAACGGCGGACCCCACCCGGGTGCCCGCCGTCCTCATGGCGCACGCGTTCGTGGCCGGCGGCCAGGCGAGCGAGTCGGAGCGAGACCTGAGGGTCGGCGGCGTCGAGGTGGTGCCCTCGGGCGCGCTCGCCCATCCCGAGGCGACGATCGACTACGCGGCGCTCGGGCACCTGCACGGCCCGCAGCGGGTCGGCGGGGACGTGCCGGCGCGGTACTCCGGCTCGCCGGTGGCGTTCTCGTTCTCCGAGGAGCACCACGTGAAGTCGAGCGTGCTCGTCGACCTCGGCGCGCCGGGCTCGGAGCCCGAGCTCGTCGAGGCTCCCGTGCTGCGCCGGCTGACCACGCTGCGCGGGACGATCGACGAGCTGACCTCGGGGGCGTTCGACCACCACGCCGAGGACCACGTGCGGGTGACCGTCACCGACGCCGCGCGGCCCGCCCACATGCGCGCCCGGCTCCTCGACCACCTCCCCCACCTGCTCGTCCTCGCCCACGAGCCCGAGGGGGCCGTGCCGCTCGGCGGCCCGGTCCGGGTGACGGCCGCGGAGGACCCGGTCGAGATCGCCGCCCAGTTCGTGGCCGACGCGGGCGGGGCGGAGGCGACGGCCGCCGAGCGGGCCGCGCTCGGCTCCGCGGTCGAGGCCGCCGAGGCGATGCGGAGGTCCGCCTGATGCGGCTCCACCGCCTGACCATCGAGGCCGTGGGGCCGTTCCCCGGCCGGCACACGATCGACATCGACGCCCTCGGCGCCTCGGGCCTCTTCCTCCTCGAGGGGCCGACCGGCTCGGGCAAGACGACGATCATCGACTCGATCGTGTTCGCGCTGTACGGCGACGTGGCCGACTCCGGGGGGTCGCACCGCTCGCGGATGCACTCGCAGCACGCGGAGCCCGGCGTCGAGCCGGTGGTCGACCTCGTCCTGTCGACCGCCCGTGGCGTCTACCGGATCCGCCGCACGCCGTCGTTCGAGCGCCCCAAGCAGCGCGGGAGCGGCACGACGACCGTCAACCCCACGGCGCGCCTGTGGCGGCTCGCGTCGGACGACCTCTCGGGCGTCCCCGCAGGCGAGGACCCGCCGGGCGAGCCGGTCTCGGCGGGCGTCCAGGAGGTCGGCACCGAGCTCGGCTCGATCCTCGGCCTGACCAAGGAGCAGTTCACGCAGACGGTCGTGCTCCCCCAGGGGCAGTTCGCGCGGTTCCTCCGCGCCGGCGTGGCCGACCGCCAGCAGGTGCTCCGGCAGATCTTCGCCACCTCGCTGTACGACGACGTCCAGTCACTCCTCGCGGACCGCGCCCGGGAGGCTCGCGCCTCGACGGAGCGTGCGGCGCAGTCCGCCGGCCGCGCCGCCTCGGCGGTCGCCGAGCACGCGCGGCCGGGCGAGACGGAGCGTGCGGCGCTCGTGGCCGCCGCGGAGGCGTTCGACGCAGACGGGGTCGAGGCGATAGTCGGGCCCCTGCTCGCGCGGCTCACCGACGAGCGGGCGGCCGCGGGAACCGCGCACGAGGCGGCCCGGGCAGCGGACCGCGCTGCGCAGGAGACGCTCGACACGGAGCGCCAGGTCGCCCGGGCGATCGAGCGGCGCACCGCCCTGCGCGCGGGCCGGGACGAGCTGGCCGCGGCCGCGGAGGACGTCGCCCGCACCCGCGCCGCCCTGGCCGCGCACGCCGGCGCCCGGCCCGTCGTCGTCGCGCTCGATGCCGCCGACCGCGCGCGGGAGGCGCTCGAGGGTGCGGCTCAGGGGCTCGACCGGCGCGTCCGGGAGGCGCGGGAGGCCCGCGACGACGAGGCTTCACGTGTCGAGGGTCGTTCTCGTGTCGCGGACGCTCCCCGCGGCGGGGAGGGCGGGGGCGACGACCCCCTCGGCACGAGCCCCGTCGGTTCGGGCCTGGTCGACTCGGTCCTGGTCGACGCCGGTCTCGACACCGGGGCGGCCGCCGACCCGGACGCCGAGGTCGACACCGACCTCGCCGCGCACGCCGACCGGCTCGAGGACGAGCGCCAGCGGGCGACCGCCGAGCAGGGCCGACTGTCCGCGCTGGTCGCGACGGAGGCAGGGCTCGCCGCGCGCCGGGAGCGCCTCGCGGCCACGGAGCGCTCAGTCGGCGACCTCGACCGCCGGCTCGCCGACCGGGCGACCGTCCTCGCCGGCCTGCCCGAGGCGCGGGCGGCGATCGTCGAGCGTCGGGCGACGGCGCAGAACGCCGCCGCCGAGCTCTCGGGGGCACGCGCGGCGACCGACGACGCCGAGACGCGACTCGCCGCCGCTCGCCTGGCCGAGCGGCGCCGCGCGGAGCTCGCCGCCGCGACCGAGGCGCTCGACGCGGCCCGCACGACGGCCGAGGAGGCGCAGGGGCACGAGAACGACCTCCGCGCCCGCTGGCGCGACCAGGTCGCCGGCCGGCTCGCGCGCGAGCTGACGGACGGGGCGCCGTGCCCGGTGTGCGGGTCGCTCGACCACCCTGCCCCGAGCCCCGACTCGGACAGCCCCGTCGGGGAGGAGGACCTCGCGGCGGCCGAGGAGTCGCGCGCCGGCGCCGACCGCGCCCTGTCGGCCGCCTCGTCCACGAGGGCCGCGGCCGAGGAGCAGGTCCGTGCCGCCGCGGAGGCCGCCGGGGACCGGAGCGTCGACGACGCCACGCAGGCGCTCACCGCCGCCCGGGAGGCCGTGCGCCTCGCCGAGCAGCAGGCCGCCGAGGTGGTCCGGCTCGACGAGTCGCTGGCCGCCCACGACGTCCGCGCGGCGCGGGAGGCGGAGCTCCGCACGGCCGACGAGACCGAGCGGGCGTCGCTGATCGCGGCCATCGAGTCGCTGCGCGCCGCCCTCACCGAGGACGAGGAGGCCGTCGTCGCCGCCCGCGGCGCCCACGGGTCGGTCGCGGACCGGGCCGCGGCGCTCGGCACCCGCGCCGCACGGGCGCGCGGCCTCGCCGAGGCCGTCCGGACGCTCCTCGACCGCCGCCGCGCGGCCGCGGACACCCGGGACCGGGCCGCGGCGGACCTCGCCGCCTCCGAGCTCGCCGACGCCGCGAGCGCCCGCGCCGCCGTGCTGCCCGACGGCGAGCGGGCCGCCGCGGAGCGCCGGGTCTCCCACCACGAGGCCGAGACGGCCCGGGTGACGGCCGGCCTCGCGGAGACCGAGATCGCCGGTCTCGCGGAGGACGCGAGCGCCGACCCCGCGGCCGCGGCAGCCGCGCGCGAGGACGCCGCCACGGTCCTCGAGGCGGCCGCCGCCGCCCACGACGCCGCGCGCCGCACCCTGACCAGCACGACCGGCGCCGTCGAGACGCTGCGGGCCGAGCTCGAGCGGCACGCCGCCCGCGCTCTCGCCGATGCGCCGCTCGTGCGCGTGGCGGACCTCGCAGCCGGTCGCGAGTCCCGGACCGGCGTCACCCTCGCCACCTACGTGCTCCTCCGCCGCTTCGAGGAGGTGCTCGCCGCGGCCAACGACCGCCTCGCGTCGATGTCCGCGGGCCGGTACGTGCTCCGACGCACCGACGACCGGGAGGAAGGCGTCCGGGCCCGCGCGGTCGGGCTCGGGCTCGAGGTGCTCGACACTCACACCGACGCCCCGCGCGCGACCCGCACGCTCTCCGGCGGGGAGACCTTCTACGTCTCGCTCGCCCTGGCACTCGGTCTCGCGGACGTGGTCGGCGCCGAGTCCGGCGGCATCGAGCTCGGCACCCTGTTCGTCGACGAGGGGTTCGGCACCCTCGACCCGGAGACCCTCGACTCGGTGATGAACGAGCTCGGCGCGCTCCGGGACCACGGCCGCACGGTGGGCCTCATCAGCCACGTCGCCGAGCTCAAGCAACGGATCCCCGACCAGGTCACGGTGCGCCACCGCGGCGACGGACGAGGATCGACGCTGACGGTCCGGGCGGGCGACTGAACGTCGCGGCCGCTGGCCCTCCTGCCGGTCCGGGAGCCGGACGGTCGGTCAGGACGCCGGACGGGCGCCCCGATCGCGCAGGTCAGGCGCCGAGGATCGCGGCACGCTCGGAAGGGTCGAACCAGAGGAGGTCGAGCTCGGCGACGCGCTCGAACGCGTCGTCGTCCCCGGCCACCGCCGCTGCGACCTCGACCTCGGCGGACTCCTCGTCCACGTGGATCGCCGCCACCGACTCCCAGCCGATCGGGGCGTCGAGCCGCACGAGGCTCGGCAGGTCGCCGGGCTCGGGCGTCGCGGAACCCTCGGGCACGTCGGCGGCCAGGACGACCCGCCGGGCGGGCGGGCCCTCGCCGAGCTCGGCGAGGCGGCGCACGGAGTCGTCCGCGGCGGCGAGGAGGGCGATGACCTCCAGCCCCTCCTCGTCCTCGTCCGGCACGGCGGAGACGAGGTCGGCCGTCACGGCGTGGGCGCGGGTGGCGGCGGGGTCGGCGGCGAGCTCGGCGGGCGTCGCGGGCAGGTAGATGCGCACGGGGCGATCATCCCGCGACGGTCGGCGCGGGTCGCGCGCCACGCCGCCACCAGCGCGAGCGCGTGGTGCTGCCCGCCGGGAGGTCGAGCACGCGCCGGGCGAGGGCCTCGACCGCCTTGCGTGCCGCGCTCGAGTGCGACTGCTCGCGCCAGGTCGCGCCGGCGAGCAGCGCGGCGTCGGCGGTCGACGGGTCGTCGGGCACGAGGACCGGCTCCTGGTCGCCGCCGTAGCGCCACAGGGCCTCGCGGACCGCGCGCTCGTGGTCGGGCCCGGCGGCGGCCCGGCGCACGCGGTTGACGACCACGCTGCGTCGGGCGTCCGGGGCGAGGTCCCGCTCGCGCAGGTCGGTGAGCGCGAGCACGAGCCGGCGCACTCCCACCGGGTCGCCCGCGCCCACGACCACGACCTCGTCCGCGGCGGCGAGCGCCGACAGCGTGGCCTGGTGGCGGACCGGTCCGAAGTCCGTCCCGTCACCCTGCTCGGCCCCGGCGGCGACGTCGACGACGACGAGCGGCGCGACCTCGCGGAGCACCTCCCAGACCGACTCGAGCGATGCGGTCTCGAGCTCGCGCCACCGGTCGGGCCTGGTCAGGCCTGTGAGCGCACGGAGGTTGTCGGAGACCTCGGCGAGGGCGGAACGCGCGACGTCGGCGTCGAGGCGGCCGTGCGTCGCGTGACGCGTCACGGCCGCGATCGACGAGATGTCGTCGGGGATCCCGAGGACCTGGGCGAGCGCCGGCGCTTCGGTGTCCGCGTCGACGACCACCGCACGGACGCCGAGGGCGGCGGCTTCCGCCGCGAGGTTGACGGCGAGGGTCGTGCGGCCGGGCGCACCGCGCGCGCCCCAGACCACGACGATCCGCCCCGGCGCCTCCTCGGGCTCGATGACGGGCGGCGGTCCGGCCTCGTCCACGACCTCCTCGGGGGTGCCCGCGGGGGGCGTCGGCGCCGGAACCGTGGGTGAGCTGCCGCCGGAGGACAACCACCACGGCACCTCCGAGATGACCGCGTCGTCCGTGTCGCCGCCCGGGTCTCCCGAACCCGAAGCGCCCGAACCTTGCGAGGTCGGCTCCGGCGAGGTCGGCTCCGGAGACGCCTGGTCAGCGGGGCGGGACGACGGGGAGCCGGCCGCCGTGCCGCCCGCCGCGGCGTCCGGACGGCCCGCCTCCGACGGCGTCGCCGCTCCGTCCGGCCCGGCGTCCTCCCCGAGGGCCGGCCGGGCCGGGGCGTCGGGGCGGTGCAGCGCGCGCCGGCTGGTCGGCCGCTCGGGTGTCCGGGGTGCCGCCTCGTCACCACCGCCCGAGCCCGCGTCACCCCCGCTCCTGCGTGCGCTCCCGGCCCCGCTCCCGCTCCCGCCTCCGTGTGCGGAAGGACCTCTGGGGCCGCCGGCGCCCTCGCGGGTCCAGGCCTCGGGCACCGAGTCCGGGACCGCCACCGTGGTCGGGAGGCCCGCCGGCGGTGGCCTGTCGCCGTCGGGCGCGTGTCCGCCCGGGCCCGCGGCCCCGTCCCCCGGGCGACCGGGCACCCGCTCGCCCGGCCGCCCCCGGACGTTCTCACCTCGGGCGAGAGCGATCGCCATCGCGGCGAGCGTCCCCGGCTCGTCCGACTCCGCCGCCACCGCGTGCGCACCGAGCTGGGCGAGCCGGCCGGCCTCCGCGGCCGGGCCGACGAGCAGCACGCGTGCACCCGCCGCGACCAGGCGTCCGATCGACGCGCGGTCGACCCCGTCCACCCGGCTGCCGACCACGGCGACGGTGCCGATCCCGGCCCCGACCCCGCCGAGCAGCTCGGGCAGGTCCGCGCACCGCCGGACGACCCGCGCGCCGGAACCGGGCGCGTCGATCGCCCGCACCACCTCGGCCTCGCCCTCGGTGAGCGCGAGCAGGATCCCGTGGCTCACGAGCCCTCCACACCGGCGGCGTGGTGCGGGACCACGGTCAGCTCCTCGCCCGCGGCGACCGCGCCGAGGACGTCCTCGACGAGCTCGGCGGGGACGAGGAGCTCGACGCTCGCCCCGCCCGTCGCGGCGAACACGCCCTCCTCGGTGCCGATGTCGACGACGAGGACCTCGGGCGCGAGGACGACCGGGGGCGCGACCTCCTCGGAGCGGTCCCCGACGGCGGCCCTCGGGGCGCGCCAGAGGTCGACGGTCGAGCCTGCCCCGAGCCCGGACGGCAGCGCGGCACCGACCGGGACGACGACGGGGCGCAGGTCCTGCTCGGTCGCCTCACCCGTCGCGGCGAGCGGGACGAGCTCGCCGGCCCCGACGAGACGGGTGGCCACGAGGTGGTCGGGCAGGTCGCCGTCGGCCACGAGGTAGTGGTCCCCCGCCGACCCGACGTTGACCTCGACGACCTCGAGGCCGGCCTCCGCCAGGCGTTCGCCCGGGGTGACGACGTCGGCGGCCGCCCACACCTCGGTCGTCCCGCCCGCGCTGTCGACCGCCCAGACGCCGATCCCGACCGAGGCCGCCACGAGCAGCACGCCCACGCCGAGGCGTGGGTCCCGCCACCCGGGCCGTCGCATCCGCCGGGCCGTCCCCGCGTTCTCCGTCATCCGAGCTCCCCCTTGCTCACCTGGCACGTCGGCCCATCGTCCCGGCCCCCGACCGGGCCCGCCGGCGTCATCCACAGCCCCGCACCGCGACGCGCCGCGCGACCTTCCGTCCACATCCTGCACGCGCCGGGCCGCCGAAGCGGCGATACTGGACCCGTGGCCCGCTTCCTCACCATCGCCGACGTCGCCGAGCAGCTCCAGCTCTCGGTCTCGCAGGTGCGCGCCCTCCTGCGGAGCAAGGAGCTCGTCGGCGTGCAGATCGGCGGCAAGGGACTGTGGCGCATCGAGGACGTCCAGCTCGAGGCGTACATCTCCCGCCTGTACGCGCAGGCGGAGGCGAGGCCGGCCGACCAGGCGGTCGAGGAGTCGGCCGAGGGCTGACCCACCCGCCCCGGCGCCGGGGTGGTCACGCCGTCCGCACCACGTGCACGGCCGCGAGCGCGACGGCGACCACGTGCGCGCCCGGGTCGGTGAGCAGGTCGAGGTGGTCGGCGCCGACGCGCACGATCCGGCCGGTGCGTCCGCCGGCCGTGTCGTCGAGCCGCACGACCGAGCCGGCGCGCGCGATCCTGCGCAGCGCGGCGGCGAACGAGTGCCGGGCGGCGACCACGCCTGCGGCCCCCGCCGTCCGTCCGAGCCCGCGCACCGCGACCACGGCGTGCGCGGGGACGAGGGCGCGGCGTTCCCCCTGGGCGAGGAGCAGCCAGTGAGCGTTGGCGTCGAGCAGGGTGCCGGCGACGTCGTCCCCACCCGGTAGCGCGATCGACAGCTCGGCACCCGTGCGCGCCCGCCAGCGGACCTCGAGCGTGACCGTGGCGGCCTCCGCCTCGACGAGCTCGCCCGCCTCCGCGAGCTGCTCCGCCCGCCGTTCCGCCTCGAGCTCGCCGGACAGGTCCGCGAGCAGCAGGTCCTCCCACGCCACCCGGCCAACCTAGGTCGTCGCGCGCCACCGTGGGCCCGGACGACGCACGGATCTCACGAACGCCGGACGGCATCGTCCCGCGCGACACGCCGACACCCTTGCGCATCTCGTCACACCTGTGCCAGCGTTCAGCCATCATTCGACACGAACGAGCACGAACGGACACGTTCGGCGGGACGGCGGCGACATGGCACGGAGCGAGCGCACGAGAGAACCGAGACCGCACGCGCGATCGGCACCACCGCCCGGCGACGGGCGCCCGGCACGGGTCGGCGGCACCGCCCTCGCCCTCCTGGCGACCGCCGCGGTGACCGCCCCGCTCGCCGTCGGGCTCGGCCGGACCGGGTGGAGGGCGGTCGTCGACCTGGCCGCCCGGCCGGTGCTCGGCGCGAACGACGTGCCCGACCTCGTGGCGGGGCCGCTCCTCGTGGCCGGCGCCGCGGCGGCCGCCTGGTACGCGCTCACGGCGATCGCGGGCCTCGGCGTGCTCCTGCTCCCGCGGGCGGGGGCGGGCGCCCACCTGCGCCGATCGCTGACAGGTCTCGTCGGCAGCATCGGCGCTCCTGTGCTGCGGCGCGTCGCCACGGGCAGCGCGGTGGCGGGCCTGTCCCTGGGGCTGGCCGTCGCGCCCGCCGGGGCGACCACGGGCGGACCGGAGGGCACCGGCGACGGGCCCGACCTGCCGGCGGTCCCCACCCTCCCGGAGGTGCCGGACGCCCCCGACACCCCCGGCGGGCCCTGGGTCGACGGCCCGTCGCCCGCGGAGGCCGAGCCGGCGGGCGACGAGCCCACGGGGAACGAGCCGGCGACGTCGGCGTACACCGTCGCGCCGGGTGACTCCCTCTGGACGATCACCGAGGACCACCTCGGCCCCTCGGCCACCAGTGCGGAGATCGCCGAGGCATGGCCCGAGCTCTACGCGGCCAACGCCGATGCGGTCGGCGCCGACCCCCATCTCGTCCGCCCCGGCACCCACCTGACGGTGCCCGCCGCCCTGGAGTCCCGATGAGCGCCCAGCCCACCCACGAGCTCCGTCCGGTCCCCCTCCCGTCGGGACCCCGGCTCGCGGCGGTCCCCGACGCCCCCGGCCGTGTCACCCGCACGACGCCGCGCACCGGACCCGCCGTGGCACCTCACGCCCCGCGCACCTCCGACGAGCGGCCGTGGGACCGGGTGCGCTTCAGCGGCGAGTGCCGCAGGGGCGCCGAGCAGTTCGAGGAGGAGCCGACCGGCGAGCATGCCCCGTCGACCGACGAGGGGCTCGACCGCCTGGCGGCCGGGATCGCCCAGCACGCGGTCGAGGCGCTGCTCGGCTCCCGGTCGGCGGCGCAGCTGTCCCGGTGGCTCGCCCCGGACCTCTACGAGTCGCTGTCGCGGCGGGTCGGGCTCGCCGGCCGCCTCCAGGGACGCCCGCGACTCGTCCGGCACGTCGCCGTCCGGCACGTGCACGGGTGCGCGCCGAGCGAGCGTGCCCGCGAGGTCAGCGTCGTCCTCCACGACGGCGAGCGGGTGCGGGCGGCCGCCGTCCGGCTCGAGGCGTTCCGCTCGCGCTGGCGGGCCGTGGCCCTCGAGATCGGCTGACCGGCGGGCGACGCGCGACCCGGACGACCGGACGGCCGTGACCCCGGGGGGAGGTCACGGCCGTCCGGCAGCGGGTGGGCGGCCGGGCCACGGGGCCCGGCGCCGTCGGTGTCGCGGGGTCAGGCCCCCATCGACCGGAGCATCGAGGAGAAGTCGGGGACGGCGTCGAACTCGTCGGCCGTGTTCCGCGGGTCGGCGGCCGCCACGGCCGTGGCCAGCTCGCCGCCGGCGCGGGCGATGCGGCCGGGCAGGCTGCCGCCGTCGCGCCCCTCGGCGTCGCCGGCCCAGTCGTCCGTCGCGGCGTACACGCCGGTCGACATCGCGCGTCCCCGCAGGTAGGCCACGAGCGGCCGCACCGCGTAGTCGATCGCGAGCGAGTGCCGCGGGGTCCCGCCGGTCGCGCCGATGAGCAGCGGCGTGCCGTCGATCGCCCCCTGGTCGAGGATGTCGAGGAACATCTTGAGCAGGCCGGAGTACGACCCGGAGTAGACCGGGGTCGTCACCACGAGCCCGTCGGCCGAGGCTGTCGCGGACATCGCGTCCTCCAGGGCGCCCGTCCGCACCCCGGTGAGCATCGCGTTGAGGATGTCGTGGGCATGGTCGCGCAGGTCCACGGTCGTCACCTCGGCCGCGACCCCCTGCTCCCGCAGGGCGGTGACGGTGGCCTGGCCGAGCCGGTCGGCGAGCATCTGCGTCGAGGACGGCTGCGAGGTCCCGGCCGAGACCGACACGATGCGCCGGCCGGGAGCTCCGGCCGCGGCGCGGTCGTCGCCCAGGGGGCCCGGGCCGGCCTCGCGCGCGGCGTCGTCGTCGGGCAGGTCGAAGGGGAACGTCATGCTCAGACCTCCAGATCCTCGGCGCGGCGGCCGGTGACGTCGTCGCCGGTGCCGCCCACGTGGGCCGCGCCGGCCGTCCCGCCGGCGAGGGCGGCGGCGACGCGCTCGGCGTGGGTGGGGGCGGCGGCAGGCACGTGCGCGGGGCGGGTCGACTCGGCCTCCCTGCGCAGGGCCGGGACCACCTCGGTGGCGAGGAGGTCGATCTGCTCGAGCACCGTCTTGAGCGGCAGGCCCGCGTGGTCGATGAGGAAGAGCTGGCGCTGGTAGTGGCCGACGTTCTCCCACATCTTCCCGTAGCGGTCGATGACCTCCTGGGGCGAGCCGACGGTCAGCGGCGTCTCGGCGGTGAACTGCTCCATCGTCGGGCCGTGGCCGTAGACGGGCGCGTTGTCGAAGTAGGGGCGGAACTCCGTCTTCGCGTCCTGGCTGTTCGCGCGCATGAAGACCTGACCGCCGAGCCCGACGATCGCCTGGTCAGCCTGACCGTGGCCGTAGTGCTCGTAGCGCTCGCGATAGAACTGCACCATCCGCTTCGTGTGCCGCATCGGCCAGAAGATGTTGTTGTGGAAGAAGCCGTCGCCGTAGTACGCGGCCTGCTCGGCGATCTCGGGGCTGCGGATCGAGCCGTGCCAGACGAACGGCGCGACGCCGTCGAGCGGACGGGGGGTCGCCCTGAAGCCCTGGAGCGGGGTGCGGAACTTGCCCGACCAGTCGACGACCTCCTCGGTCCACAGCCGGCGCAGGAGCGCGTAGTTCTCGATCGCGAGGTTGATGCCCTCGCGGATGTCCTTGCCGAACCACGGGTAGACGGGGCCGGTGTTTCCACGGCCCATCATGAGGTCCATCCGCCCGTCCGAGATGACCTGGAGCATCGCGTAGTCCTCGGCGATCTTCACCGGGTCGTTCGTCGTGATGAGGGTGGTCGAGGTGGACAGGATGATGTTCTTGGTCCGCGCCGCGAGGTAGCCGAGCATCGTGGTCGGCGAGGAGGCGACGAACGGCGGGTTGTGGTGCTCGCCGGTGGCGAAGACGTCGAGCCCGGCGGCGTCGGCGTGCTCGGCGATGGTGAGCATCGCGCGCACCCGCTCGGTGTCCGTCGGCGTGCTGCCGGTCGTCGGGTCCGTCGTGACGTCGCTGACGGTGAAGATTCCGAACTGCATGTCGCCCCTCCTCGTGCTCGCTCGGTTCGATGCTTTTGCATCGATACTACCGCCAACGTCGCCGCCCCCGCATTCATTCCCCGCCGGCCGGGAGGGAGGTCACACCGCGGCCCGGGCGGGCACGGACGCGCCCGCGAGACCGGTCGGCGGGCGCCGGCAGGTCGGCGGGCGCCGGCAGGTCGGCGGGCGCCGGCAGGTCGGCGGGCGCCGGCAGGTCGGCGGGCGCCGGCGGGTCGGCAGGCGTCGCCCGGCGGGCGCACGAACGACGACGGCGACCCACCGTGGTGGGTCGCCGTCGTCGGGGTGGCGCGGGCCGCTCGGGGCCGGACCCTGCGTCAGCCGCGCTTGCGGGCCTTCTTCGCCTGCGCGCGCCGCTGGGCGCGGTTTAGCCCGTCAGCCCCGCCGTCGCCGTCCGCGGCGGAGTCGCCTCCTCGGGCCGGCCGACGGGTCGGCGCGTCGTCGTCGGCACCGGACGTCGCCGAGCTCGTGCCCGAGTAGGTCAGCCCGGTGGGGCGCCGCGGGGCGTCCAGGCCGAGCAGCTCGTCGTCCGTCGGTGTGGCGCCGGACCCCTCGCCCGCCGGGGCGTCGTCGGCGTCGCCCGTGGCGTCCTCGCCGAGGCCGGCGGCGTCCGGGGCGAGCCCGGCGGCGTCGTCCGAGGCGAGCGAGGCGGAGTCCTCCGGCGCCCCGCCGGCATCCGAGGACGCGTCCTCCGACGTGCTCGCGGACGCCGACGCGGCACCCCGCGCGCCGATCGCGGCGCCGGCCGCCGCGCCTCCGCCGGGCACGGGCGGCGCGGGCGTGGCCCCGCCGAGCGCGGACGCGGCGAAGGCGGACCCGGCGGCCGCGGCCTTCTGGGTCGCGGCGGTGCCGGTCCCCGTGCGGGGAGCGGCCGCCCCGGTGCGGGGAGCGGCCGTCGCGCGGCCCGCGGCCGAGACCGCCGTGGCCGCGGCGGAGGAGGCGTCGACCGCCGTCTGCCCGGCCGGCTTGATCTCGAGGTTGAACACGTAGCGGACGGTGTCCTCGCGGATGGCCTCGTTCATCGCCTGGAAGAACGTGAAGCCCTCGCGCTGGTACTCGACCAGCGGGTCGCGCTGACCGGCGGCGCGGAGCTGGATGCCCTGGCGCAGGTAGTCCATCTCGTAGAGGTTCTCGCGCCAGTGCCGGTCGAGGACGGACAGGACCACGCGGCGCTCGAGGCGGCGCATGAGGTCCTCCCCCACCTCCTCCTCGCGGGTGTCGTAGGCGACCGAGATGTCGGAGCGCAGCTCGGTGCGCAGGAGCTCGGGCGTCACGCGGTCACGGTGGCCGGCCTGGTCGACGAGGTCCTCCTCGGTCACCGACACCGGGTAGAAGGCACCGAGCTCCCCGAGGATCGCGTCGAGGTCGCTGTCCTCCGCCGCACCGCCGCCCGCGTGCTGGTCGACGATCGCGTCCACGAGGTCGGAGGCGAAGGTGCGCACCTGGTCCTCGATGTCCTCGCCGTGCAGCACCCGGCGGCGCTGCTCGTAGATGACGGTGCGCTGCTTGTTCATCACGTCGTCGTACTTGAGGACGTTCTTGCGCTGCTCGAAGTTGCGTGCCTCGATCGCCTCCTGGGCGCGCCGGATGCCCGACGACACCCACTTGTGCTCGAGCGCCATGTCGTCGGGGTAGGACGCGTTGTCCATGAGGCGGGCGGTCGGGCCGGAGCCGAACAGCCGCATGAGGTCGTCCTCGAGCGAGAGGTAGAACCGGGACTCGCCGGGGTCGCCCTGACGCCCGGCACGGCCGCGCAGCTGGTTGTCGATGCGGCGCGACTCGTGCCGCTCGGTGCCGAGGACGTACAGCCCGCCGGCGTCGAGCACCGCCTGGTGCTCGTCCTTGACCTGCTCCTGGGCGGCCTCGAGCGTCTCGGCCCACGCCGCCTCGTACTCCTCGGCGTTCTCGGTGGGATCGAGCCCCCGGTCGCGCAGCACGTTCTGGGCGATGTGCTCGGGGTTGCCGCCGAGCATGATGTCGGTGCCTCGGCCGGCCATGTTGGTGGCGACGGTGACGGCGCCCTTGCGGCCCGCCTCCGAGACGATCGCGGCCTCACGCTCGTGCTGCTTGGCGTTGAGGACGTCGTGCGCGACCCCGGCCTCCGACAGCAGCTCCGAGAGCCGCTCGGACTTCTCCACCGAGGTGGTGCCGAGGAGGACCGGCTGCCCGGTCTCGTGACGCTCCTTGACGTCGGCGACGATCGCCTTGTACTTCTGCTCGATGTTCTTGTAGACGAGGTCGCCCTCGTCCTTGCGGATCATCGGCTTGTTCGGCGGGATCGGCACCACGCCGATCTTGTACGTCGAGGAGAACTCGGCGGCCTCGGTCTCGGCCGTACCGGTCATGCCGGAGAGCGTGTCGTAGAGCCGGAAGTAGTTCTGCAGCGTGATCGTGGCGAGCGTCTGGTTCTCCGCCTTGATCTTCACGCCCTCCTTGGCCTCGATGGCCTGGTGCATGCCCTCGTTGTAGCGGCGTCCGCGCAGGCGACGGCCCGTGTGCTCGTCGACGATCGTCACCTCGCCGCCCTCGACGATGTAGTCCTTGTCCCGCTGGTAGAGCTCCTTGGCCCGCAGCGAGTTGTTGAGGAACGAGATGAGCGGGGTGTTGAGCGACTCGTAGAGGTTGTCGATGCCGAGCAGGTCCTCGACCTTCTCGATGCCGGGCTCGAGTATGCCGATGGTCCGCTTCTTCTCGTCGACGTCGTAGTCGACGTCCACCTCGAGCTTCGGCGCGATCTTCGCGAACGCCGCGTACCAGGGGTTGACGTCGCCCTCGGCCGGGCCCGAGATGATGAGCGGGGTGCGCGCCTCGTCGATGAGGATCGAGTCCACCTCGTCGACGATGACGAAGTTGTGACCGCGCTGGACGAGGTCGTCGGTGCTCAGCGCCATGTTGTCGCGCAGGTAGTCGAACCCGAACTCGTTGTTCGTGCCGTACGTGATATCGGCCGCGTACATCTCGCGCCGCTGGGCGGGCGTCTGACCGGAGAGGATGCAGCCGGTCGTCAGGCCGAGGAAGCGGTGGACACGCCCCATGAGCTCGGACTGGTAGGAGGCCAGGTAGTCGTTGACGGTGACGACGTGGACGCCCTTGCCCTCGAGCGCGTTGAGGTAGCTCGGCAGCGTGGCGACCAGCGTCTTGCCCTCACCGGTCTTCATCTCGGCGATGTTGCCCTGGTGGAGCGCGGCGCCACCCATGATCTGCACCCGGTAGTGCCGCTGGCCGAGCACGCGGCGGGCGGCCTCACGGACGACGGCGAACGCCTCGGGGAGGATGTCGTCGAGCGTCTCGCCGTCCTCGAGGCGCTCCCGGAACTCGGTCGTCTGCTCCTTCAGCTCCTCGTCGGTGAGGTCGACGAAGGAGTCCTCGAGCAGGTCGACCTGGTCGGCGATGGTGCCGAGCCGCTTGACGACCCGCCCCTCGCCCATCCGCAGGATCTTGTCGAGGATCGTTGCCACAGCGGCACTCCGTGAGGTGGTCCGTCGCCCCGGCGGGGCGGGCGCGCCGAGCTGCCGCGCCACCCGCCATGGTAGGCGTGCCGCACCGGGCCCGGGGCACGGCGGGTCACCTCCGGCGCCACGGGCGCCTCACACGCCTCCGACGGCGGAGCTCACCGGCCCGGCGAGATCCCCCTCGGCGCCGCTCGCGTCGATCCGGTCGGCCCCCACCCAGCGCGCGACCTCGGCGAGCTCGGCCGCGAGCGCCGCCGCGATCTCCTCCGCGCCGGGCCAGGCCGCGGGACCGCGGGTGGGCAGGTCGGGGACCTGCCCGGGGTCCTCGGCGTGGACCTCCTTGACGAGGAGCGCGCCGGCCGCCCGGTCGGCCTTGAGGTCGACGCGCGCGACGAGGTGCTCACCGAGCAGGAAGGGCAGGACGTAGTAGCCGTGCGTGCGCAGGTGGGCGGGGGTGTAGATCCCGATCCGGTAGTGCATCCCCCACAGGGCGGCGAGCCGCCCGCGCTCGAACACGAGCGGGTCGAACGGCGCCAGCAGCGCGCGGGCACGCACCGGTGACGGGGCCGGGGCGCCGGGAAGCCGGTAGTGGGGTCGGGCCAGGCCGCGGACCGCGACCTCCTCGAGAAGTCCGTCCTCGACGAGCTCGCCGACCGCCGTCGTCGTCGTCCCGATACGCAGCCGGTGGTAGTCCGCGAGCGCCCGGACGTCCGCCACCCCGTGGGCGCGGGCGGCCGCGAGGGTGAGCTCGCGCACCGCCTCCGGCCAGGACGGTGCGGGCTCGAGGGCGGCGGGCGGGAGCACCCGCTCCGGCAGGTCGAGGCGCTGCTCGAACGAGGCGGTCCGGCCGGCCACGGCGAGCCGTCCGGTGCGCCACATCCGGGTGACGGCGATCTTGAGCGGGGACCAGTTCCAGCCCCACTGGGTCTTCTCCGCCCGGTCGTGCGCGAGCGCGTCGTGCAGCTCGGTGGCCGACATCGCCCCACGGTCGGTGATCGCCGCCTCGACCTCGGCCATCACCCGCGGGTCGCCGAACTCGTCCGCACGGAAGCGCTCCTCCTCGGCTGCGCGGCGCGCGGCCTGGAGCGCGTACGTGCGCGGGGGAACGAGGGAGGCCTCGTGGCACCAGGTCTCGACGAGGAGGCGAGGTGCGCGGCCCGTCGCGCGCTCGAGGATCGCCGGGTCGTAGGGGCCGACGCGTGCGAGGACGGGCAGCGTGTGCGCACGAGCGAGGACGTTGACCGAGTCGATCTGCAGCAGCGCGGTGTCCGCGATCGCGCGAGCGACATGCCGCCGCGCGGGCCAGGCGGGACGGCGCCGGGCGAGGCCCTGCGCCGCGATCGCGACTCGGCGCACCTGACGGATCGACATCTGCTGGACCGGCATCGCGCCATCGTGCCACCGGGCGCCGACATGCCCCCGCCCGGCAGGTCGGCCGGGCGGGAGCGCGGGTCAGCAGGTGGAGTCGAGCCGGAGCACGCCGTACGACCAACCCTTGCGGCGGTAGACCACGCAGGGCTGACGGGTCTCGGAGTCGACGAAGAGGAAGAACGGGTGCCCCACCATCTCCATCTCGTACAGGGCCTGGTCCACCGTCATGGGCTCGGCCTTGTGCAGCTTGTCCCGCACGATGACCGGCGAGTCACCGAGCTGGGTCTCGACCGCCTCGCCGGGGCTCGTCGACGGGGCCGGGTGCTCCGCGATCGGCGCGTCGCCGGCCAGCCCGTCCTGGGGCTCGTGCTGCTCGACGTCGAGCGGGGGCGCGGCGGGCAGCGCACGGTTCGCGTGCCGCTGCCGGTCCTTGCGCCGGTCGTGGTGCCTCCGCAGCCGCTCGAGCAGCTTGCCGGTCGCGAGGTCGAGCGCCGCGTACCGGTCGGCGGCGCTCGCCTCCGCCCGGATCACCGGCCCCTTGTCCCGCAGCGTGATCTCGATCCGCTCGGCCTGGTCGGCCAGCCGGGGGTTCTTCTCGAGCGTGAGCTCGACGTCGACGCGCTGCGTGCGCGGAGCGAGCTGGGTGACCTTCGCGAGCTTGTCCTCCACGTGGGAACGGAAGCGGTCGGCGACATCCGTGCCGCGGCCCTTGACGACGATCTCCATGGTGACCTCCATCGGTCGGTGCGGGGGCGGACGTGACGGGCCCGCCTCTCGAAACTCCGGCGCCGTGGGCGCCGGTCAGGGTGCGTGCGACCTCCTCCCTCCCGGGGGACGGAACAGCCACCCGTCGCGTCTCCGCGTCCCGGGTGGCTCCATGCACCAACGTTACCCGGTTCGCCCCGTCCCGGACACCTGGCGGACACCCTGGCGCGTGCCCGGTCGCAGGTCACCGGCCCGGAGCCCGCGCCCCGGCGACGACGAGGGCGCCGAGCACGTCCGCACCGGCCCCGCGCAGGGACTCCGCGCAGGCGGCGAGGGTCGCGCCGGTGGTCAGCACGTCGTCGACGAGGAGCACCGCGGTGCCGGCGGGGACCGGCGCGCGCAGGTCGGGCGGGCGGCTCCGGTTCGCCACGCGGGAGCGGGCCGACGAGCCGCGCTGCCGGGCCGGGCCACCCGCACGCCGCAGGAGGTCGACGGACGCGATCCGCAGGCGCGCCCGCGGGGTCGGACCTGACGACGGGGCATCGGCTGCGCGGGCGGCGGCGTCGGCCAGCCCGGCAACCACGGCGTCGGCGAGCTCGACGGCGACGAGCATGCCGTGCCGGCGTCGCATTGCGCCTGAGGGGGCGGGGACGACGAGCAGCGTGCCCCCGGCGTCGTCGCCCCGGACGTCGCCGGCCAGGAGGGGCCACATCCGTGACCCGGCGAGCCGTCCGGCGTCGACCAGCTCGCGCCGGAGGTGGCCGCACCGGCCCGTCTTCCAGTCGATGACGATGCGACGGAGCGGGCCGTGGTAGTCGCCGAGGGACCAGGCACGCAGGACGGGCTCGTCGAACCCGGCGAGCAGCGGAGCGCCGTCCGTGCACTCCGCGGGCCCGGCGGTGAGCAGGCGCCGGCACGTCCGGCACAGCGCGACGCCCCACGTCCCGCACCCGGCGCACTCGGCGGGCACGACGAGCTCGAGCGCGGCCAGGAGCGGCGGGGGCAGGCGTGCGCGGGAGCGGTCGCGGGGATCAGGTGGTCGCACCCGGGCAGGATCGCCGCCGCATGCGCGCCCCCGCGGGCCGCACCCGTCCGGGCGGTGGATCGCCCTGCCGGTGCGACGCCTGTGGACCCGCGTGCCGGGGTCAGCCCGGATAGGCCGGGTCGGCGAGATCGTCGGCCACGCGCGTCCAGGAGGCGCCCGTGCGCTCGTAGATCCCGTCGTCCGACGTCTGCACGACGATCGAGGTCTCCCCGCGCCCGCCCGTCAACGACACCGCGCCCTGGAGCACGGGCAGCGGCTCGGTGTCGCCGCCGATCCGGACGAGGTAGGGGCGGGGGCCGGGGTCGGTGGCCGTGCGGCCGAGCACCACCAGGGTGGTGGAGTCGATCCACGCGAGGTCGGTCGCGTCGACGAGGCCGACCCCGACCCGGGCCTGGGCCGTCCCGAGCGAGCGGGGCGTGTCGTCCGTCGCGCGCTGGACGCCCGCGACCTCGACGAGCACCGAGCCGCCCTGCTCCCGGATCACCGCGACCCGCGACCCCTCGCGGGACACGCGCAGGGCCCGGACGACCGACCCGTCGAGCCACGGGGCGTCGACCTCGGCCGTGCCTCCGCTCGGCACGGCGGTGCGCAGGGAGCCGGTGTTCGTCGTCTCGCCGGTCCACGCCCAGCCGTAGCGGTCCATCGACGGCGCGACGAGGTTCGAGCCCGAGACGACGAGGCGGGCGCTGCGGCCGGCCGTGGGCGCCGCCATCATCCGGGTCGGGCCGTCGAGGTAGACCTGCCCGTCGGGCGGGTCGGCGGGCGAGCCCGCCGGTGCCGACGCCTCGCCGGTGCGGGGCGCGGCGGCACCGGTCACGCGCACGGCCAGCCCGCCGTCGAGCTCGACGAGCTCGCCGTCGGATACCGCGAGCAGCGGCTGCGGCCTGTACGGGTAGGCGGGCAGCTGCGGCACCGAGCCGATCGCGAGCGCGTTGCCCCCGACTGTGACGGTGACGTCGGAGACGCCGGGCACGGCCGCGAGCGTGCGGCGCAGCTGCGCCACGAGCAGCTCGCGCTCCCGGCTCGAGGCCTCGAGGACGTCGTCGGTGAGGTCGACCGTGGCGACTCCGTCGGCCACGTCCACCGAGCTGAGCACGAGCCGGGTCGAGAGCGGGGCGGGCGTGAGGACCGCCGGCTCGAGCCAGGCCGAGGGACCGGACAGGACCCCCTGGACGAGGGAGGCGGCCAGGTGCTGGCGCGGGTAGTGGCGCAGGTCGGCGACCACCGTCTCGCCGTCCGCCGCCGGGAAGTACAGCGGGGCGGCGGTGTACTGCACGGAGAACGACTCGGCCGAGAGCAGGACGCCGTCCTCGAGGTCGATGATCCGCCACTCGCCGTCGTCGTCGCGGGCCAGCGTGAAGTCCGTGACGATCTCGTGGTCGCTCGCCGACTCCGTGTAGTGGCCCGACCCGTCGACGACCGCGAGGAGCTCGGTGCTCACCGAGACCCCGCCGTCGTCCGTCGTCGCGATCGACGGCTCCACGTGGTCCGCGTAGACGCGCGCCTGGGCGAGGGGCTGCCAGCCGGTCGTGGCCTGCCCGCCGAGGAACTCCCGGGCGACCGAGAAGTCGTCGGCGAACCCCGTGGCGCTGGCCGCGAGGAAGCCCTGGACGACCTCCTCCGGGGTCGCGCCCTCCTGCGGCCCGCGCGCGTACAGGCCGAGCGACGGCGCGGCCGAGACGGTCGGGTCGGCGGCGACGACGGGCCCCGAGCCGGGCAGCTGCGCGCAGCCGGCGAGCAGGGCGAGGGCCAGGAGCGGCGCGAGCACCTTCGCCGCCGCGCGCCGGAACGCGGAAGCGGGTACGGCACCGGGCGGCGACCCGGCCCGGGACGGGAGCCGGCGCGCCGTCATCGCTCCTCCCCACGCGCGTCGAGCGCCGGCGGGACGAGCCCGACGAGCGGGGCGGCGAGCGCCGGCTCCACGCTGGCGTCGTCGGGCCACAGCTCGATCGGCGAGGGACCGACCTCTCCCCCGTCCTCGCGTGGGAGCGTGAGGAGGAAGGCGGCGCCCTCGCCGGGCCGCCCCGCGGCGGCGAGCGTCCCGCCGTGCAGGCCGACGTCCTCCTGAGCGATGGACAGCCCGAGACCGGTGCCGCCGGTCGTGCGGGTGCGCGCGGTGTCGCCGCGCCAGAAGCGGTCGAAGACCCGGTCGGCCTGCTCCTCGGACATCCCCACGCCGTGGTCGCGGACGAGCACCGCGACCGACCGGTCGTCGGCGGCGACGGTGAGGTCGACGGGACGTCCCTCGGAGTGCTCGATCGCGTTGACGAGCAGGTTGCGCAGGACCCGTTCGATGCGGCGCGCGTCGACCTCGGCGATGCAGACCGGGGTCACGCGGTGCACCCGGACCTCCGTCCCCTTGCTCTCCGCGAGCAGGATGTGGCCCTCGACCACGCCCTCGACGAGCTCGCCGAGGTCGGTCGGTCCGACCTCGAGGGTCGCCGCGCCGGCGTCGAACCGCGAGATCTCGAGCAGGTCGGCGAGCATGTGGTCGAAGCGCTCGATCTGCGCGACGAGGAGCTCCGCCGACCGGCGCACCGGCGGGGGGAACTCGTCGCGCTGGTCGTGGATGAGGTCCGCGGCCATGCGGATCGTCGTCAGCGGCGTGCGCAGCTCGTGCGAGACGTCGGAGACGAACCGCTGCTGCAGCCGGGACAGCTCGGACATGTCCTTGATCTGCTGCTGGAGCGAGTCGGCCATCTCGTTGAACGACTCGCCCAGGCGGGCGACCTCGTCCGAGCCGCTGACGTCCATCCGCTCGTCGAGGAGCCCGGCCGCGAGGCGCTCGGCCGTGCGCGATGCCTGCCGCACCGGCCGCAGCACCCACCTGAGGACGAGGGCGGCGATCGCGGCGACGAGGGCGACCAGGGCGAGTGCCGCGACCCCGAGGACGGAGGTGACGACGGCGATCATCTGCTGCTCGGGCTGGAGCCCGTAGACGGTGTAGAGCTCGTACTCGCCAGCCACCGGGAGGACCACGGGCGCCCCGACGACGATCGCCGGCACCTCCTCGCCGTCCATCGACACCGTGGCGGACTGCCAGTGCAGCGACGCCCCCGGCTCGACGGCCGCGTGCATCTCCGCGGAGATGACGTCGCGGATGGCGGCCGAGCTCGTCGGCTCGAGGATCGTGGGCCCGGACTGGTGCTCCTCGTCGCGGGTGATGACCGTGCCGATCACCCCCGGAGCCGCTCCCTGACTGAGGTCGACGATGTCCGTCGCGGCCTGCTGGGCCTCGCTGGGGGTGGAGGAGAGCGAGTCGTCCAGGGTCGCCTGGGCCCGTGCGGCGCGGTCGGCGGCGTCACCGACGACCTGCTCGACCCGGGCGTCGAAGAGCCGGTCGCGGATCTCCACCGAGACCACGGCTCCGATGATCCCCAGGCCCAGCATCCCCCCGATCGCGGTCACGGTGACGACGCGGACCGCGAGGGAGCCGCGCCACCGGCGCGCGAGGTCGAAGGCCCGTCGGCGGAGCCGGGCGCGCCATGACCTCTTGCGTGCCGGCCGCGCGGGCGTCCGTCCCGCCGTCCCGGTGGCCTCCGGCACCTCACCGCCGGCCCCCTCCGCGCGGGAGGGGCGGGAGTGGGTGGTCGAGGTCGAGGCCTCCGACGTCGGGGCCGGTCGCTCCGACCCCGCCGGCGTCGGCTCGTCGGGCGAGCTCACGCCTGGACGGGCCCGGCCCGGTAGCCCACGCCGCGGACCGTGACGACGACCTGGGGGTTCTCCGGGTCGAGCTCCACCTTGGCGCGCAGGCGCTGGACGTGGACGTTGACGAGCCGGGTGTCCGCCGAGTGCCGGTAGCCCCACACGGTCTCGAGCAGCTGCTCGCGCGTGAAGACCTGTCGAGGCTTGCGGGCGAGCGCCACGACGAGGTCGAACTCGAGCGGCGTGAGCGAGATGAGCTCGTCACCCCGCCGCACCTCGTGGGCGGCCACGTCGATGTCGAGGTCGCTGATCCGCAGGCGCTCCGGGTCCACGTCCTCCTGCCGGCGCAGGCGCGCGCGGATGCGGGCGACGAGCTCCTTGGGCTTGAACGGCTTCTGGACGTAGTCGTCCGCACCGGCCTCGAGCCCGGCGACCACGTCGAGCGTGTCGGACCGCGCCGTGAGCATGACGATCGGGACGTCGGACTCCGCGCGGATGATGCGGCAGATCTGGATGCCGTCGAGCCCCGGCAGCATGAGGTCGAGCAGCACGATGTCCGGGTGCGTCTGCCGGAAGGTCTCCGGCGCCGCGGCGCCGTCGGCGACATGCACGACGTCGAACCCCTCGGACTGCATGACGATCCCGATCATCTCGGCCAGGGCGACGTCGTCGTCGACGACAAGGAGTCGAGCACTCATGGCCCCAGTGTCCTACACGGACCGGGCAGTTCAGTCGGCGGGCGCGCCGTGAATGCGTGGCACGATGTCGCGCAGGTGACGACGACGGAGGCGGGATGACGCAGGGCGGCGCGGGGAACGACCCGCGGGGACCGTACGGCGGGTGGGACGGGCAGGCCTCGTCCCCCTCCGGAGACGGCGACCCCGGTGGGTACGGGCAGTACGGCGCGGACCCCACCGCACCCGTCGAGCAGCCCCCGACGGGGCAGTACGGCCAGTACGGAGCCGGCCCCACCGCGGGTCCTCCCGCACCGGGCGCGTGGGGCGCCCCGGGCGGGACGACGCCGGGCACGGCGTCGTCGGGCTACGGCCAGTACGGGGCGGCCGACGCCCCGGGCTCCGGCGCCTGGGTGGCCGACAGCCTCGCCGGCGGCCGGCCGGGGATCATCGCGCTGCGCCCGCTCGGCGTGGGCGAGATCCTCGAGGGTGCGTTCCGCTCCGTCCGGCACAACCCGGGCACGATGTTCTTCTACGCCGGGGTCGTCAGCGTCCTCACGCTGGTCCTGTCCCTGGCGACCAGCTGGCTCTCGGTCAACGCCACGCAGTCGATGACCATCGAGGAGTCGGCCGGCGTGCAGGGCTTCTCGAGCTTCGCGCTCGGCATCGTCACGGCACTGACCTCGCTGATCGCGACCGGCGCCCTCGTCGTCTCGGTCAGCCGGTCGGCGATCGGGAAGAAGGCGTCGATCGGCGAGGTCTGGACGGCGGTCAAGGGCCGGATCCTCTCGCTCGTGGGTCTCAGCCTCCTGCTCGGCCTCATCATGACGGGCCTGGCGTTCGTCACCGGCATCATCATGTCGGTGGTCGCCTTCGCGTTCCTCGCGGCCGTCATCGGATCGTTCGACGGCTCGACGACCGGTATCACGACGGCGGTCGCCGTCGTCGTCATCGCCCTGCTCGCGTCGTCGATCCCGGCGATCATCATCATGATCCGGCTGTCACTGTCCTACCCGGCGGTCGTCCTGGAGAAGGCCGGGCCGGGACGCGCCCTGTCCCGCTCCTGGTCGCTGACGTCGCAGTCCACGTGGCGGCTCGTCGGCGTGTACCTGCTCACCGCCATCATCGCGATCGTCATCGCGGGGGTCGTCTCGCTGCCCGTCGGGCTGCTCGGCGGCGCCGCGGGACTGTCCGACACGGTCGTCCTCGTGCTCACCACCGTGGTGTCCGTGCTCGTCAACCTCATCATCACGCCGTTCACGGCCGGCGTGACGTCGCTCGTCTACATCGACCAGCGCATGCGGCGCGAGGGGCTCGACGTCCAGCTCGCCCGCGCCGCCTCGGACCGTGCCTGACCTCCTCACCGGTCGGATCGCGGAGGTCCCCGTCACGCCGGACGCCCCCGAGGCGCACGAATGGGCCGTCGACGAGCTCTCCCGCCGGATGTACGACACCTCGCCGGGCCTCCTCTCGCGCGTGCTCGACAGCATCGGCGACGCCCTGCGCAGCCTGCTCGAGGGCATCACGAGCGGTGGCTCGTCGGTCTCCCCGAGCCTCCTGCCGTTCGTCGTCGTCGGGGCGATCCTCGCCGTGGTCGTCATCGCTCTCGTCCTCGCCGGACCGGTCCGGACCCGCATGCGGCCCCAGGTGCCGACGGCGTCCGGGGTGCTCTTCGAGGACGAGCGCGGCTCGCGGGACCTGCGCGCCGCGGCGGACGAGGCGGCCCGCGCGGGCGACTACTCGCTCGCCGTGATCGAGCGGTTCCGGGCGATCGTCCGTGCCCTCGACGAGCGGGCCCTCATCGAGGACCGCCCGGGGCTGACCGCGCACGAGGCCGCCGGCCTCGGCTCGCGCGCGGTGCCCGGGCTCGCGGACGAGCTGACCTGGGGCGCGCGCCTCTTCGACGCCGTGCGGTACGGGGACACGACGGCCGCCCACGACGACGACGAGCGCCTGCGGGCCCTCGACGACGCCGTGCAGCGCGTCCGCCGGCCCGCCGGGCAGGAGTCCGTCGAGGCCGGCGCCGCCGAGCTGCCGCCCTCGCTGCACGGGGTGCTCGGATGAGCGCGGACGCGTCCGGCGGCACCGTACCCACGACGGACGCCGCGACGACCGACGCCGCGGACCGGTCCGACACGGTCGACGAGCTCGTCCCCGAGATCGGCGAGGTCACCTCGGGCGCGCCGACCCGCCGCACGTCCCGGCGCAGGACGATCCTGCGCGTGGGCATCCTCGCCGTGGTCCTCGCCGCCCTCGGGCTCATGATGTTCCTCCGCTCCGCGGAGCGCGACGCGGACCCGCTCTCGGCGCACAACCCCCGACCGGGGGGCGCCCAGGCCACCGCCGAGATCCTGCGCGACCAGGGCGTGGACGTCGCGGTCGTCGACAGCCAGCGGGAGGTCCTCTCCCTCGCCGGCGAGGGGACCACCGTGCTCGTGACGAACGCCCGCCTGCTCACCGAGGACGCGGCCGCCCAGCTGGCCGGCACGGGGGCCGACCTCGTCCTCGTCAACCCGACGACCCCCGTGCTGCGCGGACTCGGGTCGCCGCTCGAGACCACCGGCGGCGGCAGCCAGGACCCGGTGCAGGCCGACTGCGAGGACCCCGACGCCGCGGCGGCGAGCCGGATCGGCCCGTTCCGCGGCGGCCTCGCCGGCTCCGGCGCCGACGTCACCACGTGCTTCACGCCCGACGACGCCTCCGCGTACGCCGTGTGGGACGGGGAGGGGCCGGCCGTCCGCGCGCTCGCCGACGGCTCCCTCATGTCGAACGAGCGCCTCGACGAGGACGGCCACGCGGCGCTCGTGCTGCGCGCCCTCGGCCACCACGAGAACCTCTACTGGTTCACCCCCGTCGACCCGGTCGAGGCCGTCGACCTCTCGGCGACCCCGCCCCCGGAGCCGCTGTCCCCGCGCTGGATGCTGTACGTCGGCTGGGCGGCGGGGTTCGCGGTCCTCGTCCTCGCCCTCGCGCGCGGGCGCAACCTGGGCCGCGTCATCCCCGAGCCCCTGCCCGTGGTCGTCCGGTCCGCCGAGACCGTCCGCGGGCGCGGGGCCCTCTACCGCCGGTACGGCGCGACCGCCCACGCCGCCGCCGGGCTGCGCGGCGGCGCCGCGGCACGGCTCGCCCGACGCCTGGGCCTGCCCCCGTCGGTCCACCGGACCGACCTCACCGACGCCGTCGCCCGCGCGAGCGGACGCGACGAGGCCTGGGTCCGCGACCTCTTGTACGGCGCACCGCCGACCACGGGCGCGGACCTCGGCCGCCTGGCCACCGACCTGGACACCCTGGAGAGCGAGGTTCACCGACCGTGACCCACCACCCCGAGAACGACCGGTTCGCACCGCGTGACCAGCAGGCCTGGGGGCCGGGCCGTCCCGGGCCGGGCTCCCCCGGCGCTCCCGGCGGGCCGGCCCGGCCCGGGGCCCCCGCGGGCCGCCCCGCCCGCGGCCACGACGAGTCGCCCGAGGCCCGGGCCGCCCGCGACCGGCTCGGCGCCCTGCGCGCCGAGGTCGGCAAGGCGGTCGTCGGCCAGGAGGGGGCGGTGACCGGGCTGCTCATCGCGCTCGTCTCGGACGGCCACGTCCTCCTCGAGGGCGTCCCCGGCGTCGCGAAGACGCTCCTCGTCCGCACCCTGGCGACCGCCCTGTCGATGGACACCAAGCGGGTCCAGTTCACCCCCGACCTCATGCCCGGCGACATCACGGGCTCGCTCATCTACGACGCCCGCGCCGCCGAGTTCTCCTTCCGGCCGGGCCCCGTGTTCACCAACCTCATGCTCGCCGACGAGATCAACCGCACGCCCCCGAAGACGCAGTCGGCGCTGCTCGAGGCCATGGAGGAGCGTCAGGTCACCTCCGACGGCGAGGCCCGCCGCCTCCCCGACCCCTTCATGGTCATCGCGACGCAGAACCCGGTCGAGCACGAGGGCACCTACCCGCTGCCCGAGGCCCAGCTCGACCGCTTCCTCCTCAAGCTCGTCCTCGACCTGCCCGCACGGGAGGAGGAGATCGAGGTCCTGCGCCGCCACGCCGCCGCGTTCGACCCGCGCAACCTCGCGGGCGCCGGCGTCGTCCCCGTCGCAGGTCCCGCCGACCTGGCCGTCGCCCGCGCCGAGGTGGCCCGGGTGGAGGTCGCGCCCGAGGTGCTCGGCTACGTGGTCGACCTCGTGCGCGCCACCCGGACCTCACCCGCGCTCTCCCTCGGGGTCTCCCCCCGCGGCGCCACCGCCCTCCTGGCCACGGCCCGCGGCTGGGCCTGGCTCACGGGTCGCACCTACGTCACGCCCGACGACGTCAAGGCGCTCGCGGTCCCGACCCTTCGGCACCGCGTCGCCCTCCACGCGGAGGCCGAGCTCGAGGGCGTCACCGCCGTGGGCGTCCTCCAGGGCCTGCTCTCCTCGGTCCAGGTCCCGCGCTGATGCTCCCCACCCCGCTCGCCGCGGCGCTCGCCGGGCTCGGGGTGGTGGCCGTGGCGCTGCACCCCACCTGGGTGACGCTCGCGATCTGGATCGCGGTCGTCGTCCTGGTCGTGCTCGGCGACGCCCTGCTCGCGCCGAGCCCGAAGGCGCTGCGCATCACGCGCGACGCGCCCCGGGCCGTGCGCCTGGGCAACCCCGCGACGGTCACGCTCACGGTGTCCAACGACTCCCGGCGCCGTGCCCGCGGCACGCTGCGGGACGCGTGGCCCCCGTCCGCGGGCTTCGGAGAGGACGCCGGTCCGGACCGGGCCGGGGCCGACCGCCACCGGCTCGACGTGCCCCCGGGCGAGCGCCGGCGCATGCGCACCGTCCTGCTCCCCCTGCGCCGCGGCGAGCGTGTCGCCGGCGCGGTCACCGTCCGGCTGACCGGCCCGCTCGGCCTCGGCTCCCGGCAGGCCTCGCTCGACGTCCCCGCGACCGTCCGCGTGCTGCCCGCGTTCCGCTCGCGCCGGCACCTGCCCTCGCGGCTCGCCCGGCTGCGCGAGATGGACGGCCGGGCGAGCGTGCTCGTGCGCGGCCAGGGCACGGAGTTCGACTCGCTGCGCGAGTACGTCCTGGGTGACGACGTGCGGTCGATCGACTGGCGGGCCACGGCCCGGCGCGGCGACGTGCACGTGCGGACGTGGCGGCCCGAGCGGGACCGGCGGGTGCTCGTCGTCGTCGACTCGGGACGCCTGTCCGCCGCGCGGCTCGGCGACGAGCCCCGGCTCGACGCGTCCATCGAGGCGGTCCTCCTGCTCGCGGCGCTCGCCTCGCACGCGGGCGACCGGGTCGACGTCGTCGCGGTCGACGCCGAGGTCCGGGCCCGCATCACCGGCATGGCCGGCCCCCGGCTCATGAGCGGCCTCGCGGACGGCCTCGCGGTGGTGGAGCCCGCGCTGCTCGAGACCGACTGGACCACCGTGGCGCAGACGGTGGGCGAGACGCTCTCGCAGCGGGCGCTCGTCGTGCTGCTCACGGCGATCGACCCCTCGACGATGAGCTCCGGCCTCCTGCCCGTCGTGCGCCGCCTCGCGCGGGACCACACGGTCGTGGTCGCCGGCGTCGAGGACCCGGCCGTCGAGGAGCTGCGGCAGGACCGCTCGGACTCCCTCGCCGTGTACGACGCGGCCGCGGCGGAGCGCGCCGGGCTCGAGCGCGAGGCCGTGGCGACCCGGGTACGGCAGGCGGGCGCCGACGTCGTCCAGGGCCTGCCCGACCAGATCGCCCCGCGCCTGGCCGACGCCTACCTCGCGCTCAAGGCGGCCGGCCGCCTGTGACCACCCGCGGGTGACGACCTGACCGCGGCGACCCGCCCGTGACGAACGGCCGGTGACGAACAGCCGGTGACGGCGTGCCCGTGACGCGGCGCCGACGGTGCCGTCAGCCGGCCTCGGCGACCCGGTAGCCGGCGTCGTCGTCGGCGAGGTCGGCGGTGAGCTGCGCACGGTGCGCCCGGCCGCCGGCCCACAGGGTCCACACCCAGAAGGCCACCCAGACGATCGCGCCGATGACGATCTTCACCCACCAGTCCAGGGCGGTCGTCCCGGTCACGTACCCCTCGACCAGGCCCGAGACGAGCAGGACGACGACGAGGGCCCCCGCCACCGTGATCGTCGTGCGTCCCTCGACCGCCAGCGCCGTCTGCCGGCGCCGCCCCCCGGGCACGAGCATCGTCCAGAACAGCTTGAGACCGGCCCCGCCCGCCACGAAGATCGCGGTCAGCTCGAGCAGTCCGTGCGGCGCGAGGAGCGAGAAGAACACGGACAGGTCGCCGTGGACGGCCATGACCGCGCCGGACTGCCCGATCGAGACGGCGTTGAGCGCGAGGACCTGGACCGGCCAGACGCCCGTGATGCCCAGCCCGATGGTCTGGGCCGCGATCCACGCGTTGTTCGTCCACACCTGGGCGGCGAAGTCGTGGGACGGGTAGTTCGAGTAGTAGGCCGCGAACTGCTCGTCGGCGTAGCTCTCCAGCTGGGCCGTGGACCCGAGCTCGGCGAGCGCCCCGGGGGTCGTCGCGAAGTACCAGCCCGCGGCGAACGCGACGAGGAGGAAGGCGACCGTCACCCCGTGGGTCCACCACCGCACGCGCCACAGGGCGAGCGGCATCGTCACGAGGAACAGGTCGCGCACGGCCCGCCAGCTGATCTCGTGGGTCCCGGTGATCCTCCCGCGCGCGCGGGCGAGCATGTCCGAGAGCCGTCCGGTGACGTAGGCGTCGGCCGAGCGCGTGCGGACCCGGGAGAGGTCGGCCGAGGTCGCCTGGTAGAGGCGGACGAGCTCGTCGGCCTCCTGGCCGGTCAGGGTGCGCCGGCCGGCGAGGTCGTCGAGCCGCTCCCAGCGGCCGGACCGCACCGCTCCCAGCGCCTCGGCATCCACGCGTCGTACCCTGCCACACGTGGCCGCCTCCCCCGCTCCCCCCGCCCGTCGCGGACGACCGCGCGACCAGGCCGGGGCGCTGACGTCGGCGGGGCTCGCCGGGGACGTCGTCGTCACGTCGGAGGCGGTCGCGCTCGACCTCGCGCCCACCGGGTTCGCCACGCGCGTGCTGTCCGGCCTGCTCGACGGCTTCGCCTACCTCGTCGGGCTGCTGGCCTCCCTGCTCATCGTCGTCGGGCTGCTCGACGACGGCATCAACGAGGCTCAGCTGCAGACCCTCGTCATCTCCTTCATGGCCCTGTGGTGGGTCGTCGCGCCGATGACGGTCGAGGCGATCAGCCGCGGCCGCTCGCTCGGGCGGATCGCCACCGGGACACGGGTGGTGCGCGACGACGGCGGACCCGTCCGGCTGCGGCACTCCGCCGTGCGCGCGCTCGTGGGGGTCGGCGAGCTGTGGCTCACCGTCGGCGGCGGGGCGATCATCGCCTCCCTCGCCTCGGCGCGCGGGCAGCGGCTCGGCGACCGGCTCGCGGGGACGATCATCGTGTCCGTGCGCGCCTCGGAGGCGCTCCGGCTCCCCCTCGTCATGCCGCCCGAGCTCGGCACCTGGGCGAACGGTCTCACCGTGCGCGCGATGCCGGCGACCCTCGCGGCCGCGGCCCGCGACCTGCTCGGCCGCACGGCCCTGATGACGCCTCAGACGCGTATCCGGGTCGCCCGCTCGCTGGCCGCCCAGGTCGAGCCATTCGTCTCCCGCCCGGCACCGCCCGGGACGCACCCGGAGCGGTTCCTCGCGGCCGTCCTCGTCGTGCGGCGGGACGCCGAGCGGAAGAGGCTCGCGGCGGCGCAGGAGCTCGAGGACCGCTCGGCGGCGCTCATGCTCCGTCTCCCCCACGAGGTGACCGACTACGCCTGACCGGTCACCGCCGGCCCGTTCGTCGTCGCGCCCTTCGTCGTCGGGCCGTTCGTCAGTCCCGCCCGGTGAACGTGAGCGGACGCCGCCGGTTCGTCAGTGCCCGCCGGTGGAGTCCTGGACCCCCTCCGGGTCCGGCGCGGGATCGACCTCCCAGGTCTCCCGCCCGGCGGGGATCGCCCCCTCATCGAACGGCGCGGGCTCGATGTAGATCTGGAGGCGCAGCGGCACGGAGTCCCGCGCCCGCACCTCGGCGGCATCGATCGCGCGTGCGACGTCGGCGGCGGTCTCGACCGCGGGGACGGCGACCTTGGCGGCCACGAGCACCTCGTCGGGCCCGAGGTGGAGGGTGCGCATGTGGATGATGCGCTCGATGTCCTCGCCGTCGACCAGCGACCGCTCGATGGCGTCGTGGTGCTCGGGCAGCGCGGACTCGCCGACGAGCATGGAGATCATCTCGCGGGCGAGGAAGATCGCGATGACGACGAGGAGCACGCCGATCGCGCCCGAGCCGATGGCGTCCCACCGGCCGTCGTCGGTCGCGAGGGTCATGCCGACCCCGAACAGACCGAACACGAGGCCGAGGAGCGCCCCGGTGTCCTCGAGGATGATCGTCGGGATCTCCGGCGAGCGGGACTCCTTGAGGTACCGGAACCACGAGCGGTCGCCCTTGACCGCGGCCCCCTCCTTGAGGGCCGTCCGCAGGGCGAAACCCTCGAGCACGAGCGCGAGGAGCAGGACCGCGACGGGCACCCACTTCCAGTCGGTGATCGGGTGCGGGTCGCTGAACTTGTGCCACGCCTCGTACATCGCGAACAGGCCGCCGAGCGAGAACAGGACGATCGAGACGACGAACGCGGCGACGTAGCGCACCCGTCCGTAGCCGAACTGGTGGACCTCGGAGGCCTTCTTCGTCGCCCGGCGCCCGCCGATGAGGAGCAGCGCCTGGTTGGAGGAGTCCGCGACGGAGTGGACACCCTCGGCGAGCATCGAGCTCGAGCCGGTGAGCAGCCAGCCGAGGAACTTCAGCACGGCGATGCCGAGGTTCGCGAACAGAGCGGTGATGACGGACTTCATTCCGGAGCCGGCGGCCATGGTCGTCCTTCGTGGGCTGGTGGCTGTCGCCCGCGGTCCCGGGCGGCACGAGTGTAGGGGCACGGTGGCTCGGCCGGTCGCACGCGAGGGCTCACCTCCCACCTCTGCGAGCCTGGTCACATGGGGCGAACTCCCCGCCCTTATCGCTCGACGGATCCGGTCCGGTCCGTCAAGGTGGTCGCCATGCGGTCCATGTCGCGGGTCCTCGTCGTGCCTGCGGGCATGCTTGCGCTCGCCCTGACCCTCGGCGCCTGCTCGGACGGCCCGTCCGTCAGCTCCCGGTCCCCCTACGCGGACGACCCGGCCCCCTCGGCGCCCTCGCTCCCGAGCACCCCTCCCGGCACGGACCCGGACGCCGACCCGTCGGAGTCGCCGACCGAGGACGGGACGGACCCCGCGGACTCGCCCGACGGCACGGAGACGCCGTCCTCCGGCGAGGCGCCCACCACGGACGACGAGGAGTCCACGGAGACCCCGACCGCCACGCCGGACACGCGCCCGGAGGACCCGACCGAGGCTCCGAGCGAGGCGCCGACCGCCGCCCCCACCGAGGCACCGACCTCGGGCGAGGAGGACGAGCCGGTCGAGCAGCGCCCCGGCGGCCAGGACATCCGCGCGGCCGCGGGGGCCGCCCTGTCCGCCTACCCGGGGGCCGCGCTCGTCTCGGTGGTGCACCGCGACGACAACTCGGGCGAGGTCCCGCCGCCGGACACCGGCTACGTCGTGGTCCTCGTGGCCGGCCCGGACCGGGTCGAGGTCTCGCTCGACTCCGCGTACGGGGTGGTCGGGGCCGAGGTGAGCCCCGCCGACACCGTGCTGCGGGCACTCGCCGAGGAGGACGTCATCAGCGCCGACACCGCGCTCGACCAGGCCCTCGCGAGCGGCCTGCTCGAGGGGGAGGTCGTGCGCAGCATCGAGCTCGTGTCGTTCTCCGGGGCGCTGACGTGGGACATCCACGTGTTCGGCACGTCCGAGCGCGTGGCGTCGATCGCCGCCGAGGCCGCCGGGTCCGAGGAGAGCTCGTCCGCGGTGCCGTCCGCCCCGGGCTCCGAGTCGCCCACGGACTGACCGGCCGACCAGGTCGGGAGGCGCGCGGCGTCAGTCGTCGTCGCGCGGGGGTCAGTCGTGCGGGCCGAGCGAGGCGGGACACGGCCCGAGAGCGGGCAGCGCCCGGCAGCGGTCAGAGCCGGGCAGCGGTCAGAGCGACCGGGCCTCGTCCTCGAGGAGGATCGGCACGCCGTCACGCACCGGGTAGGCCAGGCCGGCCGCGGCCGAGCGAAGCTCCGCGGTGCCGTCCGGTGCCACGGCGTCCGTCAGCTCGTCCCCGGTGACCGGGCAGCGCAGCAGCGCCCGCACCCACGGCTCGAGCTCGCCGCCGCCGACGGTCACGCCGTCGGCCCGCACCGCCTGGGCGACCGGTCGGTCGGTCGGCTCCTGGGCAGCCTTCCCGCGGAGCGCCTGTTCCTGGCCGTCCCGTCCGACGGACTCGTCGTGGGTCATCGCTGCTCGCTCTCGTCGGTCGTCGCGTCGTCGCCGCCACGCAGGAGGCGCAGGTGCCCGCGCCGGGTGATCTCGTGCTCCCGCGCCGGCGGCTCACCGGTCAGGGGGGCGGGTGTCCCGCGGTGCATCGCGACGGCGCGCTCCGCCGGCCGGTGCTCGCGCGGACCGCGCGCGGCCGCGGCCCGGACCGCGTCGGCGAGCGCCTCGATGTCGTCCGACGACGGCGGTGCCGCCTCGAAGGAGGTGCTCAGCCGGACGACGTCCCAGCCGCGCGGGACGGACAACCGCGAGGCGTGGACGTCGCACAGGTCGTAGGCGTGAGGCTCCGGGGTCGCCGACAACGGACCGAGCACGGCGGTGGAGTCGGCGTACACGTAGGTCAGGGTGGCGGCGGCCGAACGGGTGCACGACGGCTTGGTGCACTGGCGGACGGCTCTCACACCTGCTGACGCTACCTGGTCCACCGGCCCGGGCGCGGCTCCGTCACGCGTCTCGTGCGCCACTGCCGGGGTGCGGGGTGGCAGGTCCCGGCGGCGACGCGGCAGCCGGACGACGACGGCACGGCCGCTCGTCCTAGGATCGCCAGGTGTCCGAGTCCACGGGCCCCGCGGTGGGGCCGCACCTGCCCGCGCTCCCCGCGCGACGCGACGGCCGCCGCCGCGAGCGCCACGGTCGCGGACCACGTGGCCCGCTCCTCCCGTGGCAGCTGCCCGGCTGGCGGACCCGGGCGGACCGGTTCGACGACCTCCTGCTCGACGCCGTCGAGCGCCTGGAGAAGGGCTGGGCCGCGGAGCTCTCCGGCGTGGAGATCGCGGTCGAGGACGTCCCGCCGTCGGACCCCGCCCCGTGGGAGCACCGGGCGATCGCCCTGGGCCGGTACTACGCCGGCGACCGGGCCGCCGGGCTGCCCCGGCGCATCGTCGTCTACCGGCGCCCGGTGGAGTCCCGCGCCGTCGACGCCCACGACCTCGGCGAGCTCGTCACCGCGGCGCTCGTCGAGCAGGTGGCGGCGATGCTCGGCCGCACGCCCGGCGAGATCGACCCGGACCACCCGGGCGCCTGAGCGACGCCTGCCGGCGGACTCCCCCCGTGCCGGGCGAGCGCCGTCACCGGTCGCGAACGTGCCGGACCTTGCAGGGCCCGGCCGTGATCACCGGACGAGGACGTCGATCTCGCCGGACTCGCGCGCGTCGGGCACGGCACCGAGCACCCCGACGAGGCGGCCGGTCGGCACCTCGGTGTCGAGGAGCACGGCCGACAGCACGCCCGGGCCGTCCGCCGCGTCCGGGGCGCCGTCCTCCCCGCCGGCGTCGGAGCCCGCGTCGTCGCGCGCCCCGTCCGCCTGCTCGGTGGCCACCCGAACGACGGTCGCTCCTTCGGGAGCATCGGCGAGCACCGTGCTCCCCGGCGTCACCTCGATCTCCTCGGCCGCGCCGGGTCGGGCGAGATCGCTCACCGTGACGACCGTCGGCGCCTCGCCGGGGTTGGTCACCGCGATCCGCGAGCGCACCCCGAGCGCCCCGCCGGGCAGGACGTGGACGGCGGACGACGCGGGCTCGGCGGCCGCCGTCCACGCGAGGTCGACGGCGAGGTCGCCGCTCCCCTCGGGGCTCGCGCCCTCCTGGGTCGTGACGGCGGAGGCCGCCACCGCGCCGTCGGTCCGCACGCGCACGCCGTGCACGCCCTCGGCCACGCCGGTCAGCGGGACGTCGAGCACGACGCCCGGGTCGAGGACGACGTCCTGCGCCCCGCCCAGGGGCGTCCAGCCGTCCTCCGTCGTCAGGTCGAGCGACGCCGTGACGACCTCGTCGGCCGGGTTGACGAGGCGGACGGCCGCGGTGCCCCCGGGCGCCACCTCGACGACGGGGACGTGCACCTCGCCGGCGGGTCCGGTGCCGGCGGTGACGACGTCGAGCCCGGCGGACGCGAGCCCCTGCGTGCGCAGGTCCTCGAGCGACGCGGCGAGCCGTCCGCCCCTGCCGTCGACCCGCAGGGCGATCGCCGGGCTCTCGACCGAGGCCTCGACGGGCAGCTGGACGGTGGAGCGGGGCGGGACGACCACGTCGCTGAGCGCGGGGGCGTCGACGATCCCGACCGCGGTGTGCACCGTGACGTCGGCCGTCACGGGCACGGGCCCGGCGTTGGTGAGGCTGAGCAGCGCGGTCGACCCGAGCTCGGTGGACCCGCCGACGAGCCACGCCGACGCCGCCGGCGCCTGGCAGGTCGCGGCGGCGATGCCGCGCAGGTCGCCGGCGTCGGTCCGCACGACGACGGCACCGCCGCCGCTGCCCGGCGCGGTCGCCCCCGCCTCGTCGACCGGCGCGACCGTGAGGACGCCGGGGTCGGCGGTCGCCGTCGCCAGGCTCCGGATCGCGGACTCCCCCGCGGCCACGGTGTCGAGCCCGACGCTCTCGCCGGCACCGGAGCCCTCCGCCCACTCCGCCTCGGCGACCGGGGCGTCTCCGACGGCCCACGTGTGCAGCTGGGTGGTCGAGCGGACGGTGCGGTCGCCCTCGTCCTGGTCCGGGTCCGCCGGGCCCGTGTCCTCGGTGGTGGGGACGGGGACGGGCGCACACACGTGGGTCGACCCCGTGGCGGGCAGCGCGATCCCGGAGGCCTCGGCCGGGCGGAGCTCGGGCGCCGGGAGTGCCTGCCCGGCCCACAGGGCTCCCCCGGTCAGGGCGAGCACCGCCACGGCCCCGACGGCCGCCCCGGCCGCGCGTGCTGCTGTCCTACCGGTCACCACTCCTCCTCCCGGCGCACGCGCAGCGGCAGGGCGAGGAGCACGACGACGCCCAGCACCACCGCCTGCGCGGCGCCCATCCACACCGACCACGGCTCGCGGTGGACCACCGACAGCTCGCCACCCTCGCCCGCCGGCACGGCGAACGCCTGCCGGCCCTCGACCTCGACCACCTCGAGCGGCGCGCCGTCGAGCGTGGCCTCCCAGCCCCGGTGGGGCGTCTCGGCCAGCAGCAGCACGCGGTCCGCGTCCGTCGACTCGACCACGGTGTCCACCTCGACCGCCTCGGCGTCGACGTCGGTCACGACCACCGCGTCGTCCGCAGCATCACCACCAGCGTCGTCGCCGTCCGCGCCGTCGCCCTCCGCCCGGCCGCCGTCCGGCAGGTCGGCGGCGTCGACGAGCCGCACGCGCGCGATCGAGCTGGCGCTGCCCTCGACCTCCGGGTCGCGCGAGAGCCGCAGCACGGTGCCGGACCCGTCGTCGGTCACGCCCTCGAGCCCGGGGACGGTGGCGAGCCGGGCGACGAGCGCCTCACGGTCGGCGTCGGTCGCCCCGGGCATCGGCTCCGGGTCGACGACGACGACGCCGACGGCGTGGTGCGAGAGCTCCTCGACGGCGCCCGGCTGCCCGCCGTCCGCCAGCAGGGCCACGACGTGTGCAAGGTCGTCGGACGCGCGCTCGTCGGCCGTGCCGAGCCTGATCGTCACGGCGGCGTCGGCCTCGCGCCGGCCGTCACCGCGCCACAGCTCGGCGGCGACCTCGTCCGCGCCGGCCTGGAGGTGGAGGACCCGTGAGCGCAGGCCGGACGCCTGCTGCTCGACCGACAGCGCCGGCACCGCGCCGCCCGCCCGGGGGGCGAGGTGGTTCCACGTGCCCGCGGACGCGACCCACGTGCCCGCGGAGGCGAGCGGCACGAGCACGAGCACGATCGCGCCGACGGCGGCAAGGCCCTGACGCAGCCCGAGCTCCTGACCGCCGAGGGCCTCGGGGATGCCGTCGGCCGCGGCGACGACCGCGAGCAGGAGGCCCAGCAGGGCGAGGGTGGCCCCCGGGCCGGCCCACCCGGCGATCTCGGCGCCGTCGATCCCCGTGCCGCCCGGCACGCGGGTGGCGGCGACCGCAGTGGCGACCCCGAGCGCCGTGACGACCCAGCCGGCGCGGACCGCACGCGCCCGGCCGAGCCGGAGGAGCGCGAGGAGAGCGAGGACGAGCAGCAGGACGCCCGGCACGAGGAGGAGCAGGTCGCGCCAGGGCAGGTCGAGCACCTGGGTCGGGTCGGCGGGTGCACCCGAGGGCAGGTCCTGCGGGAGCCCGAGCAGGGCGAGCCACGCGGGCCCGGGGGCCGACGCGAGCCCGTGGCCCGGGTCCGCGACGGCGATCGCGAGGGGGCCGCGCTCGAGCGCCGTGACGATCGTCGGCGCGAGCAGCGCCAGCGCGGGCACCGGGACGAGGAGCAGGAGGCCGCGGCGCCGCGGGACGAGCGGCGCGAGCACGAGCAGCCCGACGAGCGCGGCGGGCAGGAGGATCGGCGCGCCGGCGCTCGCGAGCGCCAGGGCGAGCCCGGCGCCGGCGGCACCCGTGATCGCGCCCGCCCGCGTCGTGCGGCGCGGCCGGACGACCGCACCGTTCCCGGGGTCGTTCGCCGCGGCACCGTCGTTCCCGGGACCGTCGTCCTCGAGCGGCTCGCCGTCGACGTCGACCCGACGCGCGTCGACCATCCCGGAGCGGATGACGTCCCGGCGCCGCACGCCGGCCACCCAGGCGATCCCGAGGCCGACGAGCGGGAGCGCGACGTGCGCGAGGACGGCCCCGAGCCGCCCCTCGCCGAGGGCCAGCCACAGCGTGGGGGCGACCGCCCAGGCGAGCGCGGCGGCGGCGCGCAGGAGGAGGGAGCGCGTGGCGGCGCCCGTGGCGGCCCACGCCGTGAGGGCCGCGGCCGGCACGGCGAGCAGGACCGCGAGCGTGGCCACCCAGCCCGGGGAGAGGCCGACGAGGCCGAGCACCCAGGCGGCCGCGGCGAACAGGGTGAGCATCGGGTCCGCCGGGCCGGGGGCGCCGACCCCGGAGTCCATCCAGGTCGAGCGTGCCGTGATCCACAGGTCCTCGGCCGACCGGCCGAGGTGGGCGAGCGCGCCGCCTACGGGCTGGCCGCCGCCGACGAGCGGGAGCACGAACGGCAGCGCGAGCGTGAGGGCGACGACGACGACCAGGCCGAGCGTCACCCGGCGGCGTCGGCCGAGCTCGGCCCGCTCGGCGAGCTCGAGCTCCGAGGGCGCCTCGGCGAGCCGGCGCGCCGTGGCGGTCTGCCGGCGGATGGCGGCGCGCGCGGCGCGGACCTCGCCCGGCGTCGCCTCGAGCTCGCGCAGCGCGGCCCGGGAGCCGCGGCCGGCGGATGCGATCCGCCGGCGCGCGGCGGGGACCTTCGGCAGGCGGGCGACGAGCCGGCCGACGGCGGAGAGCTCGGCGACGGCGAGCGGCGTGTCTTTGCCGAGCATCCGCCACAGGGCGCGCAGCGGCCCGAGCAGGACGTAGCCGAGCGCGAGCAGCGGCCAGGTGCCGCGCGCGGCGAGCAGGGCGTTGTAGAGCTGGGCGGTGCGCCGCGCGGAGAAGGAACGGGCGGGGCTGCCGCGGTGGGCGCCGCCGGTCCCGGGGTCGCTCGCCCCGTCGAAGCCGGGGTGGGCGTCGGCCGGGCCGCCGTCCCGCACGTCCCCGTCCACGGCGAGGGCGCCGCGGGCGGCGTCGTCGTCATCGTCGGCGTGGTCGACGACCCGGACGCCGCCGTGCCCCGAGTCGCGCAGCCCCAGGTAGGAGGCCCGCCGGTGGAGCACGTGGGCGGTGGGCTCGACGACGACCCGGTACCCCGCGGCACGCACGCGCCGGGAGAGTTCGAGGCCGTCCCCGAACGGGCCGAGCACCTCGTCCGTGCCGCCGAGCCGCTCCCACACCTGCGCGCCGACGAGCATGCCGGCGGTGCCGACCGCGAGCACGTCCTGGCGGTGGTCGTGCTGGCCCTGGTCGATCTCCTTCGGTTCGACGTCCGCCACGCGGCGCGCCCGGCGCGTGGCCCGCACGCCCACCTCGAGCAGCCGGCCGGGGTCGTCCCAGTCGACCTGCTTGGCGCCGACCACGGCGAGCGACCGGCCGGCCTCCGCGGCACGGAGCTGACGGTCGAGCGCCCGGGGTGCCGGCGCGGAGTCGTCGTGCAGCAGCCAGAGCCAGTCGGGGTGCGACGCGGCCCCGGCATCGAGCACACCGTCGGTCACCGCGCGCATCTCACCGGTGGTGACGGGCGACATCTCGCCCGTGGCCGCGCGGAAGCTCGAGCCCGCGGTCGTCGCACCGCCGGTTCCCGCGTCCGTCCGGCCGGAACGGCGTGCGGCCCGCTCGACCAGCTTCGCGTAGGCGTCCAGGCCCGCGGAGACGGCGCCGCCGAACGTGCTCGCGCCCTGCGCGGTGACGAGGCGGACGCGCGAGACGTCCTCGAGCCCGGACCGGTGGACGACCTCGACGATCGGCTCGCCGGTGCCGATGTCACGGCCCGGGGCGGCGACGTCGACGACGACGACGACCTCGGGGTGATGGGACTGCGCGGCGACGGCGGCGAGGGTGCGTTCGAGGTACGGCGTCACCCCGCAGGTGACGACCACGGCGAGCGTCGTCGCCCGCGCGGGTGCAGCGGTGGTGCGGTCGACCACCTGCTAGACGGCGAGACGCTTGACGCGGCGGCGCTCGCGCTCCGAGAGGCCGCCCCAGATGCCGAACCGCTCGTCGTTCTCCAGCGCGTACTCCAGGCACTCCGAGCGCACGTCGCACGACGAGCACACCCGCTTGGCCTCCCGGGTCGAGCCACCCTTCTCGGGGAAGAACGCCTCGGGGTCCGTCTGCGCGCACAGGGCGCGGTCCTGCCAGGACAGGGGTCCCTCGTCACCGTTGTCGAGGTGCTCGAGCCCCGAGAGGTCGGTGTCCTCCCAGGACGTGGTCAAGGGTCCGTCACCCAGGATGTTCCACATGTCAGTCACTGCTCCAGTCGCCGCCGTTGGCGTGAATTACACCCGTGTCATCCGCACCCCGTCAAGGGGAGGGACCAGCATCACGGCGCGTCGCCCGGCGTGTCGCCCTGGGACGTAGCCTGGTCCGGTGCACGATGCCCTGCTGATCATGGACCATCTCGCGACCCTCGGAGCCGCGCCCGCCGTCACCGCCTACGCGCCCGACGGGCGGCTCGAGGTCTCGGGCCGCGTCGCCCGCCAGTGGGCGAGCAAGATCGGCGGTCTCCTGCGCGACGAGCTGGACGCCGAGCCCGGCGACCTGCTGGCCGTCGACCTCCCCCCGTCCTGGCGGGCGCCGCTGTGGACGCTCGGGGCCCTGGTCGTCGGAGTCACGCCCCACCTGTCCGGCGCCCCGGCCGCCGACCACGGTGCGGGACCGGCGGGCTCAACGGGTGCCGCGGGCTCCACGGGTGCCGGGCCGTCCGCCACGGCCCCTGCGACGGCCCCGCTGGCCACCGTCACGCACGAGCCCGCCGCCGCGGGCGCGGTCGCCGGCACCGTGCTCGCGCTGGCCGAGCCCTCGATGTCGATGCGCTGGGCCGGCGACCTCCCGGCCGGGGCTCTCGACGCCTCCGCCGAGACGCTCGCCCAGCCCGACGAGCTCATCCTCCCGCCGACCCCCGCCGAGGGGGACCCGACCGCTGAGGCGGGTGCCGCCGTCGGGCGGGGTCTCGACCGTGGTGCGCGCGTGGCGCTCGTGCCGACCTCGACGGCCCACGGGGTCGCGTGGGTGCTCGGCACCTGGCTCGCGGGCGGCTCGGCCGTGCTCCTCGCCCCGGGGACCTCGCCCGAGGAGGCGGCGCGACTCGCCGAGGTGGAGCGCGCGACGCTGCAGGCGGCAGACTAGGGCGATGCGCGGAATCATCCTGGCCGGCGGCGCCGGCACCCGGTTGCACCCCATCACCATCGGCGTGAGCAAGCAGATGGTGCCGGTCTACGACAAGCCGATGATCTACTACCCGCTCACCACGCTCATGCTGGCGGGCATCCAGGACATCCTCGTCATCACGACGCCCCACGACCAGGCCCAGTTCCAGCGCCTCCTCGGCGACGGCTCGCAGTTCGGCATCAGCCTCGACTACGTGGTCCAGTCGGAGCCGAACGGTCTCGCGCAGGCGTTCGTCCTCGGCGCCGACCACGTCGGCACGGACCACGCGGCGCTCGTGCTCGGGGACAACATCTTCTACGGCCCCGGCATGGGCACGCGGCTGCGCCGCAACACCGAGGTCGACGGCGGGGCCGTGTTCGCGTACCACGTGGCCGACCCGACCGCCTACGGCGTGGTCGAGTTCGACGCCGACCACCGCGCGATCTCCATCGAGGAGAAGCCCGCGCAGCCGCGCAGCTCGTTCGCCGTGCCCGGCCTGTACTTCTACGACAACGACGTGCTCGAGATCGCGAAGAACCTCGAGCCCTCCGCCCGCGGCGAGTACGAGATCACCGACGTCAACCGCGCCTACCTCGAGGCCGGTCGCCTGTCCGTCGAGGTCCTCCCCCGCGGCACCGCCTGGCTCGACACCGGCACCTTCGACTCGCTCGCCGACGCGACCGCGTTCGTCCGCACCGTCGAGGCCCGGCAGGGGCTCAAGGTCGGCTGCCCGGAGGAGGTCGCCTGGCGCATGGGCTTCCTCACCGACGACGAGCTGCGCGAGCGCGCCGAGCCGCTGCGCAAGTCCGGGTACGGGGAGTACCTGCTCGGGATCCTCGCCCGCGGTCGCTGAGCGGCTGACACGCCGACCATCTGCCCCGCCGGCGGGCGACGAGCCGACCGCCTGGCGACGAGCCGCCGGGCGACACGCCTGACGACTCTCTCGCCCGGTTGTCATCACTTTCTCATGACGCCGTGCTGGGATGACGTTCATCATGACGTCACCCGCAGGACACCTCGGGGGCGCGGCCTCCCCTGCGGTCGGCGCGCCCGGGAGTGGCGCGGGCTCGGGCGTCCCGTCCACGACGGAGCCCGGAACCGAGCACGACGACGACACGCGTGCCGCATCGTCGCCGACCCGCGATGAGCCCGGACCCGGCACCCCGACCGCCGGCGCCACGACTACGCACCCGGCGCCCTCCGGCCTCGCCGTCGTCCCGTGGCGCCGCGTGGCCCTCGCGCTGTCGGTGGTCTCCCTGCTCGTCACCGTCGCCAGCTACATCCCCACCCGCTGGACCGGGGGCGGGCTGTTCTACGGCGGCGGCGAGTGGCACCACATCTTCGACGTCGCGCTCGAGAACTCGGTGGCCACCACCTGGTCGACGATGCTCATGACCGCCGGGGCCGTGCTGTGCGGCCTGTGCGCGTGGCTCGTCCGGCGCCAACGGTCCGGCGCCGCCTGGCCGTGGGTGCTCCTCGGGCTGGGGCTCGCCGCCTTCGCCGTCGACGAGGCGTCGAGCCTGCACGAGCGGCTGCCGCTCGTCGTCGACCGGCTCGGCATCGAGGCCTCGATCACCTACGCCTGGCTGATGATCGGCATCCCGCTGGCGATCGCGGTGGTGGTCGGCGTCGTCATGTGCGCCATCCGGCTGCCACGGCGCGCGCGGTGGCTGATGATCGCGGGGATCCTCGTGTTCTTCGCCGGTGCTGTCGGTGTCGAGATGCTCACCGGCGAGCTGCGCACGTACGCCCCGGACGTCCACAACCGGTTCCTCTCCGAGCTCATCCACTCCGAGGAGCTGCTCGAGCTGCTCGGCATCGGGATCGCCGTGTGCGCGCCGCTGAGCGCGCTGCGCGTGACGCCCCGCCGTGCGGACCCGGGCGAGCTGCACCTCGTCGTCGCGACGCGCTGACCGCGCCCACCGTCCACGACTGGGGGGAAAGCGGCAGTTATGGCGGCGAGAATCTGCCGCTTTCCCCCCCATCGGTGGGCGTTGGGCCGCGCCGGCAGGTCGTCAGGCCCGGGGGCGCCACGGCTCAGGCCCCCGCGACGACCGACACGTCGAGCCGGCCCGGGAAGTCCTCGAACCAGTCCGCGGCCTCGGCGCTGCAGCGCAGCCGGGCCGTCGTGCCGTGGGGGTCGAGGTTCGCGGGGTGCCGCGGGTGCGCGCCGCACGGCGGCACCGGGAGGCCGTAGAGCTCGCCCTCGTCGAGGTAGTTCTGCACGTCGTCGAAGATCGTCGCCGCCGCGCAGCTCGCCGTCCCGTGACTCATGCCGACCAGCTCCCGGTCATAGCTGAACGGCTCGGTGAGACGCGGTCCCGAGACCGCTACCCGAACCGTCGGGTGCTCGCCGGGCACGGGCTCGCCGGGGACCACGGCCACCGTGACGCCGGCCGACCGGAACGCCCACGTCAGGCACGCCTCGACCAGGCCGATCACGGCCGGGTCGGCAGCGGTGCGCACGGTCACGGCTCAGTCCCCGGGCGCCACGGCTCAGGCCCCGAGGACCTCGGGTGCCGCGGCGCGCCAGCGCTCGTCCCACGCACCGATCGGCTCGACCCCGGCCGCGCGCAGCGAGTCGTGCCCGAGCACCGAGTACGCGGGGCGGGGGGCCTTCGCGGGGAACGCGTCCGCCGTCGTCTCCCCCACCATGGCCGGATCCTTGCCGAGCGTCTCGACGATGAGGCGCGTGAAGCCGTGCCAGCTCACCTGCCCCGAGCTCGTCGCGTGGTAGGTCCCCGGGGCGGCGTCGGCGGCGACGAGGCGCACGATCAGGTCCGCGACGTCGCGGGTCCAGGTCGGCTGGCCCACCTGGTCGGTGACGACGGACAGCGAGTCGCGCTCGCCGGCCAGGCGCGCCATCGTCCGGGGGAAGCACTTTCCCCCGGCGCCGTAGAGCCACGCGGTCCGCACGATGAGCGCGCGCGGGTCCTCGGCGCGCACGGCCCACTCACCGGCGGCCTTCGTCCGGCCGTACGCGGACGCCGGGGCGATCGGCGCGGCGGCCGGGTACGGCTCGCTCGCGACGCCGTCGAACACGTAGTCGGTGGAGACGTGGACGGTGCGCGCACCGGCGGCCGCGGCAGCGCGGGCGAGGAGCTGCGGGCCGACGGCGTTGAGGCGGAAGGCCGCGGGCTCGGCGTCCTCGGCGTCGTCGACGGCGGTCCAGGCTGCGCAGTTGACCACCACGTCGATGTCCCGCACGGTCCGCGCGACGAGCGCGGGGTCCGTGATGTCGAGGTCGTCCCTGCCGAGCGCCGTCACGTCCTCGCCCGCCTCACGGAGCGCGGCGTCAAGATCCTGGCCGAGCATCCCGGCCGCCCCGGTGACCATCCAGCGCACGTCGTGCCTCCCTCGGCCCGCCCGGCCCCTCCGCGCGACGACCACGACCACAGTAGTGGCGCCCCGCGCGGCTAGGCTGGCCCGGCACGCGGCCCGGTCCCGCGCGGCCACGTACCGCGCACACCCGCGCCGCTGACGACCACACCCGCGCGACGGAAGGACCACCCCATGGAGATCCGCGAGCTGAAGGTCGGCGGCGCCTACGAGATCACCCCGAAGCAGTTCACCGACCCGCGGGGCGTGTTCTTCGAGGCCTACAAGTCGAGCGAGTTCGAGAAGGTCGTCGGGCACACGCTCTCCCTGGCCCAGACCAACAGCTCGGTCTCGGCCGCGGGCGTCCTGCGCGGCATCCACTTCGCGCAGCTGCCGCCCTCGCAGGCCAAGTACGTGTGGTGCCCGCGCGGCGCGCTGCTCGACGTCGTCGTCGACGTCCGGGTCGGCTCCCCCACCTACGGTCAGTGGGACTCGGTCCTCCTCGACGACGTCGACCGCCGCGCGATCTACGTCGGCGAGGGCATCGGCCACGCCTTCTGCTCGCTCGAGGACGGCTCGACCGCGGTCTACATGTGCTCGACCCAGTACGCGCCCGGCCGCGAGCACGGCATCCACCCGTTCGACCCCGCCATCGGCATCGAGTGGCCGAGCGTCGACCGCGCCGGCAACCCGATGGAGCTGCTGCTCTCGGACAAGGACTCCGCGGCACCGAGCCTGGCCGAGGTCGCCGACCAGGGCCTGCTCCCCACGGCGCAGGAGGCCGCCGACTTCTACGCGAGCCTGAGGTGAGCGAGGGCCCGGCTCGGGAGAGCGCCTCACCGGCGCACGGGGCGGGAGGGCACGGCCCGACGGCGGTCGACACCGCGGTGTGCGCCGTCGTCGTCACGTACACCCCCGAACTGGAGCGGCTCGACCCGCTCCTCGCGGCGCTGGGCGCCCAGTGCGCGCGCGTCGTCGTCGTCGACAACGGGCCCGGCGGTTCGGGGCTCGAGGCGGCCTGCGAGCGCCACGGCGCCGAGCTCGTCGCGCTCGGCGAGAACACGGGCATCGCGCACGCGCAGAACGTCGGGATCGAGCGGGCGGTGGCGGACGGGGCCACCCACGTGCTGCTGAGCGACCAGGACTCGCTGCCCGCGCCGGACATGGTGGCCGAGCTGCTCGCCGGCCTGGACCGCGGCGATGGGCAGGCACGAGGACCGGTCGGCGCCGTCGGGCCCGTCGCGGGTGACGTGCGCTCGGAGACCGAGGAGCTCGTCTACGTGGCGCGGCGCTGGGGCCCGCGGCGCGCACGGCCGGACGAGGTCGACGACGACGGACTGATCGACGCCGCCTTCCTCATCGCCTCGGGCTGCCTCGTGCCGGCCGCGGTGCTCGAGCGCGTGGGTCCGATGAACGCGGACTGGTTCATCGACCACGTCGACCTCGAGTGGGGGCTGCGCGCGCGGCGGGCCGGGTACCGCCTGCTCGCCGTGACGACCGCGCGGCTCGACCATGCCCTCGGCGACAGCCTCGTCAAGCTGCCCGGGCGCGCCCAGGAGGTGCACGTCCACTCGGCCTTCCGCACCTACTTCCTCGCGCGCAACACCGTGCTGCTCCTGCGCTCGGGGCTGCTACCGCCGGCGTGGGCGGTCGGCTACGCCGTGTGGCTGGGCAAGTACGTCGCCTTCAATTCACTTCTTGTTCCTGGCCGGATCGACCGCGCACGGAGGATGATGCGGGGTGTGGTCGACGGAGTGCTCGGCCGCACCGGTCCCGCTCGCTGAAAGCGGCTCGCGCGGCGCCCCTTGGGCACCACCCGCGCCGTCCGATCAGCCGACGCGCGTCCAGGTTCCGCATCCGCCGGCTGCAAAGCCCTCATCGCTGGCGGAGATGGAAACGGTCTGCCGGCCGTTGCCGTACCCGTAGCCAATGACGTCATCCCAGTCACCGGTGAAGCCGGACATACGTTGCCAGGTGCAGTACTCGCCACCGGTGCTTCGATACATACCAGCTGCAATGTGCTCGCCAACGACGAAATAGCCATCGCCAAACCGTGTAGCGGGCGAGGCCGGGTACGTCTGTCCGACAGGGACCCATGTTCCACACCAGTCACTCTCGAACGCGGCGTCGGACGCCTCGATGGTCACGATTGGTCGGGGGTATCCAGTTCCGTTCGCGATGATGCTGTCATCTCTTCCGGAAAAGTCGGACAGGCGAGCCCAGTAGCAAGTTGGATCTGCCGCTGACGCACGGTAGGTCCCCGGAGCGACTCCGATCCGACCCACCGAGTGTGTTCCGTCTCCGAACGTGCGGGCACCAGGGTTCGGCGCCGGCGGCTCGGGTGCCGGGTGCTCAGGGGCCACCGGCAGCGCAGCCGCGCGACGAACGCCAAGGGTGTCCGCACCGTCGCCGTTCCAGTCGCCCACCAGCGTGACGTCACTCGATCGTCCATACACGATCGTGTAGTCCGCCGGGCCCGCCACCATCGAGTTCGCCACGAAGTATTCCGCGCCACGACGCACAGCGAATGTATCCGTGCCCTCGCCGTCCCAGTCACCGACGTACACCGCATCGCCAGCCCTGCCGTACGCGACCTGGTGATCGGCCCAACCGTCCGCGAGTTCGTTGCGCACGAAGTATTCGCGGCCACGGCGCACGGCGAAGGTGTCAGTGCCATTACCGTCCCAGTCCCCCACGAGCACCGTGTCGCTGCTCCGCCCATACGTGAAGACCCGATCCGCCGCACCACCCGCGAGCTCGTTGCGCACGTGATACTCAGCCCCGCGTCGCACGGCAAAGGTGTCTGTCCCGTTACCGTCCCAGTCCCCCATGAGAACGACGTCGCCGCGACGCCCGTACGTCACCTCGATGTGGGCCGGACCGCTCGAGTTGGTGTTCCGGAAATGAAATGTTGCCCCACGCCGAATGGCGACCGTGTCGGTCCCGTTACCGTCCCAGTCGCCGACATACACCTCGTCGTCCGGTGCCCCGTAGACAAAGCTGATGTTGGCATTCGCTGTCCATGCGTCATTGAGGAAGTATTCCTCTCCGGACCCACCGACCTCACCACCCTTGGCGACCGCGGGTGTACCGACTGCGGCAAGACCGATGCTTGCCAGCATTGCGACTGCTGCGACCGGGGCCGCCTTCTTCCATCTCATACCGAGCGTCTCCATTCTCGGAGCGGTGACCCATCGCCACCGAACGGTTGCAGGTTATGGCCAAACGCTGACATGTGGACGAGTTTCATCCGACGGCCCACCGACCCCTCGAGTTGAGAGAGAATCCGGCCAGAGACGCCCGATCCACCGGTCGTCCAGGTGCCCGCTGAGGAGCCCAGATGTCCTTCCCCCGTCCGCGCCTCGCCACCCTGTGGCTCGCGCTCGCCACCGCCGGCGCCGCACTGGTCGCCCCGTCGGCCGCCGTCGCCTCCCCGCTCGGGCCAGTCGGGACCGACTCCCCCGACGACGACGGATCGCCCGGTGACGCGGCGTCGTCGTCGGACGGTGTCTCGTCGTCGCCGGACGGCACCACTTCACCCGACGGGATCGGCTCCCCGGACGGCATCGGCGCACCCGACGCGGGCGCCCTGCCGGAGGGGTCGACGGACGCCTCACCCGAGGCCACCACCGACGCCGGGACCACCGCCACCGAGGTCTACCCGCGCCCCGCCGACGGCACGTGGGAGATCGAGGGCCACGGCTGGGGCCACGGCATCGGCATGTCCCAGTGGGGCGCCCAGGGCGCGGCGCTCCAGGGCGTCAGCAGCGCCGACATCCTCTCCTTCTACTACCCGGGCACGCGGCAGGCGGACATCGGCAACCCGGTCGTCCGCATCCGCCTCCTCGCCCTCGCGGGTCGGACATCGGTCACCGCGTGGGCGCCGTCGGGCCAGACGCTGCGCGCCACCGCGGGCGGGACGAACCTCGGCGCCCCCGCGGGCGGCCGCCTCACCGTCACGCGCACGTCGACCGGGTTCCGGCTCGAGCACCGCGCCACGCCGGGCGGGTCCGTCGGCTGGTCGACGACGACCACCGCCCCGGTCACGCTCGCCACGAACGACGGCGTCGTCGTCGGGGCCTCCCCCACCGGCGGCGGCACCTGGTACCGCGGCGAGGCCGCCGTCCAGCCCACCTCCGGCACGCTGGAGGTCGTCAACCACGTGCGGATGGAGGACTACCTCCGCTCGGTCGTCCCGCGCGAGGCGCCGGCGTCCTGGCACTACTCGGCCCTCGAGGCGCAGTCCGTGGCCGCCCGCACGTACGCCCGGCACGAGATGCGCACCGGCGGCATCTACGACCTGTGCGACACGACGAGCTGCCAGGTCTACGCGGGCCGCGGCTCCGTGAGCGCGAGCGGCGCCCTCACCGGCCACGAGCACGCCCGCACGGACACCGCGATCGCCTCGACCAACGGGCGCATCCTCGAGGGGCGGACGACCGCCGGCGGCGCGTGGGGCCCGGCGTTCACGCAGTTCTCCTCCTCCAACGGCGGCTACTCGGTGGCCGGCTCGCGCCCCTACCTCGTGGCCCGCGCGGACCCGTGGTCCGGGACCGCCCCCGGCGACCCGGTGACGAGCTGGTCGACCACGCTGCGCGCCACCGACGTCGACGCCCGGTGCGCCGCCGGCGGGACCGTGCGCAGCCTCGTCGTCACCGCGCGCGACGGCCGGGGCGACCTCGGCGGGCGCATCACCGGCCTGCGGCTCGACTGCACGACCGGCCCGGTGGACGTCACCACCGAGTTCACCCGTCGCCTCGGCATGCGCTCGAGCTGGTGGCGGCCGGTGCCCGAGGAGTACCCCTCGGTGTTTTTCCTCAACGACGCCTGGACCGCTTGGGCGAACCACGAGGTTCGCCTCGGCGCGACCACGTCCGCGCCGCTGGCCGGCGACTGGGACGGGGACGGCACGGACACCGTGGGCGTGCGCGACGGCAACCGCCTCACGCTCGCCCGCGACCACACCGGCGCGACGACGACCACCCTCGACTACGGCCGCGCCGGCGACGTGCTGCTGACGGGCGACTGGGACGGGGACGGCTCCGACAGCTTCGCGGTCCGCCGCGGGAACACCTACCTCCTGCGCGACGCACTGACGTCGGGGGTCGCCGACACGGTGCTCGACTACGGCCGGGCGGCCGACGAGGTGTTCGTCGGCGACTGGGACGGCGACGGCGTCGACACCCTCGCCGTGCGCCGCGGGAACCGGTTCTTCGTGTCGAACTCGCTGGTCTCCGGCTGGGCCGATGCCGAGCTCGACTACGGCCGGGCCGGCGACACGGTCCTCGTGGGCGACTGGGACGGCGACGGGATCGACACCTTCGCCGTGCGCCGCGGCAACACCTACCTCGTGCGCAACGAGCTGACCTCGGGCGACGCGGACATCGAGCTCGCCTTCGGACGCGCGAGCGACTCGGTCGTCGTGGGCGACTGGGACGGCGACGGCGAGGACACCCTGGGCGTGCACCGCGTCGAGGCCTGGTAGCAGGCCCACGAGCTCACCGCCGAGATTTCAGCGCTCGGGCTGCCCGTCCCCGTCCGCAGGCACGGACCCAGTCCCGTCCGCGGGCACCGGGCCCGCCTCGTCCGCAGGCACCGGCCCTGCCTCGTCGACCGCCACCTCGGCGGCACCCTGCGGCGCGTGCCGCCGGACGAGCACCCCGGTGCCCAGGCCCAGCGCGAGGTCGACCACGGTGAGCAGCACCCGCGACATGAGGATGGTGACGAGCACGCCGCCCCCGCTGAGCAGACCGGCGAGCATGATGCCGAGGATGCTCTCGCGCACACCCACGCCGGCGGGCACGATGACGACGAGGAACCCGACCACCCACGCCAGCGCGTAGCCGCTGACCGCACGCGCGAACGTCCCGAGCGTGGGGTCCAGACCGACGGCGGTGGCGATGAGCCACACCTGCAGTCCGGCCAGCAGCCAGCCGACGATCGCCCACGAGGACGCCCTCAGCACGCCGCCGGCGGAGAGCGGGTGCTCGAGCGGAGGGCGCCGGATGAGCCTCAGCGCCACGCCGAGGATGCGGTTGAGCACGGGCGGCAGGAGCACGACGACGAACACCGGCAGGAACCAGACGACCCACCCGACCTCGGAGCGCACGGCCGGGTCGAACGCCACCGCACCGGCGGCGAGCGCGAGGCCCGTGACGATGGAGACGAGCAGCGAGACGACCATGCCGGAGACCGACCGGCGCCGCGGGATGTCGATGTCCTTGCCCATCTCGGCGGCAGCCACGATGTTCCACACGCCGCCCGGCAGGTACTTGCCCACCTGGGACACGAAGAACAGCCGCGCCGCCGGGGCGAGCCCGAGCCGTGACCCGAGGTCGATGAGCACCTCGCGCCACGAGAGCATCGTCGCGACGACGTAGAGGACGGAGACGAGCAGGCCGACGACGACGATCCACCACGGCATCTGGCTGAGCGAGTCGACGACGATGTCCCACTGGTTGGCCACCGCCAGGACGGCCGCACCGATCGCCGCGACGAGGAACAGGCCGCGCACCCACGGCGACCTCAGGGCACCCAGGATCTTCTTCACGAGACCAGCTCGCGCCACAGGGGCTCGACGACGGCGGACGGCGTGAGGTCGCGGGCCCGTTCGCGCGCGCGGGCGCGGAGGTCGGCGACCCGCTCGGGGTCCGCGAGGAGGCGCTCGAGCGCATCGGCGAGCGCGGCCGGGTCGCCCGGAGGGACCAGCAGCGCGGCGTCGCGGAGGAACCGGCGCTGCGGCGGGGTGTCGGAGGTGACGACGGCGCAGCCCGCGGCGAGCGACTGGTAGACCTTGTTCGGCACGACCTTGAGGCCCTTGTCGGTGTCGCCGAAGATGCCGAGACCGATCTCGTGGGCGGCCACGAGGTCCGGCAGCTCGTCGGGAGCGACCCAGTCGACCCACTCGATCCCGGGCACGCCGCCCAGGACGGCCCGCGCCTCGGCGTGGTCCTGCCCCGTGCCGACGAGAGTGACGCGCAGCGGGACCCCGCGCCGGTGGAGCTCGGCGAGCGCCCGGGCGATCGTCACGGTGCCCTGCAGCGGGGTGAACAGCCCGTAGAAGACCATGCGGGGCGTGGCCGAGGTGCTCGTGGCGTGCCGCTCCCCCGCCAGCCGCCAGACCTCGGTCGCACCGACGGGGACGACGACGGTCCGCTCGCGCACGGCCGGCGCCGCGAGCTCGGCGTGCTCCTCGGTGTCGACGACGACGACGTCCGCCGCGCCGGTCGCCATCCGGTCGAGCGCCGAGAGCGCGGCTCCGCGGACCCGGTCGTCGACGCCCCGGTCCCGCGCGGTGCTCGCGGCGAAGATGAGGTGGTCGAGGACGATCGTCGCGCGCGGGAACAGGGCCCGGGCGAGGAGGACGTCGAAGTGTCCGAGGTAGCCGACGACGACGACGTCGGGCGCCCGCTCGCCGCCGAACGCGAACGAGCCGTCGACGAGCCCGGCCCAGCGACGCGCCAGACGCGCGGCCAGCCGCGGGAGGAGCCACGGCCGCCGCAGCATGTCGACCCGGTCCGCCGTGGTCAGGCCGAGCGGGCGGTCGAGCTCGCGGACCGTGGCGCCGCGCGCGGCGAGGCCGGCGAGCAGGACCCCGGAACGCGGGTGGACGGACGTGTCGTAGGTGCCGAAGCCGAGAACCCTCACCGGCCCGGACGCCCCTGACGCAGCTCCTCGGGCGCGGCGACGTCGGCGTGGCCGTCGGTCGCGTACCCGTTCGTGCCGTTCGCCTCGGGCGCGCCGTAGCCGTCGGCCCCGGCCGACGCGTATCCGGCCGGCTCGTACCCGGCGTGGTCGTCGCCCCCGATGCCGCCGATGTCCCGCGGCACCCCGTTGCTGTCGACCCCGGACGCGGCCCCGTTCGGGGCGACGGCGTAGTCATGGGAGCCGGGCACCACGGCGGCCGGGGTTCTCAGGTGGGGGACCTCGGGGACGGTCGCGCGTCCGGTCGTCGGCTCCGCGGCCCGCGGCGCGGTGCCGGCGGACGGGGCGTCGCCCGGTGCCGGTCCCACGCGGGCGGCGTCCCGACCCGGCTGCGCGTCCGCGCCGCGACCCCCGGCCGTGACGGACGGGTCGGGCCGGCCGTCGAGGACCACGGACGGTCCGTCCATCACGGCCGTCGAGGTCTCGCCGAGCCGGGCCGAGATCGCGTGGTCGGAGTACTGAAGGGACTTCACCCGCTCGAGGTTCTCCTCCATCAGCACGCGGTTGGTGCGCAGGAGGTCGGCGATGACGGACAGCGCGAGGCTCAGCAGGGCGCCGACGAGGGCCGCTGTGCCGAAGATGAGGGACTGGACGTGCCCGCCGGCCTCGCCCATGAGGAACAGGACGAGGAACCGCACGAACGGCACAAGCCCGGCGACGAGCAGGATCGTGCCGACGGTGCCGAGGATCGCGTGCGGCTTGAACATGAGGTACGAGCGGATGATCGCCGTACCGGACTTGAACATGTGCTGCCAGATGTTCTTGAACAGCCGGGACTCGCGGGTCTTCGGGTTCGTCGCGATCGGCACCGACGCGATCCGCAGGCGCTTGTTGCCCGCCTGGATGATCGTCTCCATGCAGTAGGAGAACTGGGTGACGACGTTGAGCCGGATGAGCGACTCCTTGGAGTACGCCCGGAACCCGGACGCCGCGTCGGGCAGCTTCGTGCCGGCGGCGAGGTTGACGACGTCGGAGCCGACCTTCTGCATCGCCTTCTTGAACGGCGAGAAGTGGGCGATCGTCGCCGTCTGGCGGTCGCCGATGACGATGTCGGCCTCGTTGTGGACGATCGGCTGGACGAGCTCGCCGATGACCTCCTGGGGGTACTGGTTGTCGCCGTCGGTGTTGACGACGATGTCCGCGCCGTGGGCCAGGGCGTAGTCGACGCCGTCGCGGAACGAGCGGGCGAGCCCCTGGTTGCGCGAGTGCCGCACGAAGTGGGTGACGCCGAGGTTCTTCGCAACCTCGACGGTGCGGTCCGTCGACCCGTCGTCGACGACGAGGATGTGGACCTCGTCGATCCCCGGGATCTCCCGCGGGATGGTGGCCAGGACGAGCGGGAGGGTCTCCTCCTCGTTCAGGCACGGGATCTGCACGAACAGCTTCATGGGGTACCTCGGGTGTCGGTCGCGGCGCACCCGCGGCTGCCCCGCGAGGCAGCGGTCGGGCTGGCCCGGAACCTGGCCAGGGTACCGTAGGGGCCGCGCGAGGCCTGGGACGTCCCCTCGGCGTGAAGGGGAGATCACTGGTGGCAGACGGCGTGGACGACGGGGGTGCTCGAGCACCGGCCCCCGACCTGCCGTCGGAGCAGCCGGAGACCAGGTGGGCGCGCCTGCGGCCCGAGCTCCCCTGGGCCGGCGGAGTCGGCGTCCTCGCCCTGCTCATGAGCGTGACGGCGATCCTGTTCGGCACCTCGCTGTCCGCGCTCGACGAGCAGACCCACCTCGACTACGCCTACCAGGTGGCGCACGGAAACCTGCCGGCCGACGGCGACCGGCTCTCCGACTACGTCCTCGACCAGTGGTCGTGCCGCGGGCAGTCCAACCTGCCCGACCTGCCCTCGTGCGAGGACGCCCTGGCCGACGAGGTCGAGCCGACGGCCTACCCGGCGCTGGGGCAGAACTACAACTCCTTCCACCCGCCCACGTACTACGTGACGCCGGCGGCCACCGGGCTGGTGGCCGAGGCGGTCGGCCTCGAGTTCTCCACCGGCGCCCGGTTCGCCAACGCGCTGTGGCTCACGGCCGGCGTCGTCGCGGTGTACGCCGCCCTGCGCACGTGGCGCCTGCCGAGGCCGACGGCGGCCTCGGGCGCGGCGCTGCTGCTGGCCTTCGAGCCCGTCATCGTCTCCGGCTGGCAGGTGACGAACGACGGCCCGGCCATGCTCGTCGGAGCCGGCGCCCTGTGGGTGCTCGGCCGGTGGGCGCTGCACGGCCGCATCGGCTGGCTGTGGCCCACGCTCGTCGCCCTGCTGGCCGCGAGCACCAAGGTGATGAGCGCCGTCGCGATCCTCGCCGTCGTCGGCCTGATCGCCACCATGGCGGTCGCGGACGTGCGGCGGCGCGACTGGCGCACGCTCGGGCGCCGGGCGGCCACCGTGCTCGCGCCGGTCGCCGTCGTCGCCGCCTGCATGGTCGGCTGGTCCCGGTTCCAGGCCGGGCGAGGGGCCGAGGGCTGGGACAACCCGCTGTACGGGATCAGCACGCGCCCGGTCGAGGGCAGCCCGTGGGACGAGACCGTGCCCACCCTGTTCGACGCGTTCGGGCTCGTGAAGTCCTCGCAGTTCCCCGGCGAGCTCACCGGCTGGCAGCTCGACACGGTGACGGCGGCCTGGTGGGTCCTCATGGCGGCCGCGCCGTTCATGGTCCTCGTCGCGTTCGGCGCCGGCCGCGCGGAGCGCCTCCTCGGCCTGGCGGCGATCGCGGGGACGATCGGGGCGGGCATCATCGTCCAGGGCCAGGAGGTCCTCAGCTCCGACCACGCCTTCCGACTGATCTCGGGCCGGTACGCGATCACCCTGCTGCCGATCACGGTGGCGGCGCTCGTCGCCTCCCTGCACCACCGCCGTCTCGGCACGTTCCTCCAAGTCGGCGTCGCCGTCAGCGTCGCCGTCATGTGGCTGTCCCTCTCAGGAGTTCTATGACATCCGCCCCGCGCCGCCGTCGGGACGTCTTCCGGGTCGCGGTCCTCGCCGTCACCCTTCTCGTGGCCGGGATCGGCGCGCTCTGGGCGACGATCACGCCCGGGTTCCGCGCGCCCGACGAGCCCCAGCACGTCAACACGGTCCTGCGCCTCGCCGACGGCGGCGGCTGGCCGGCGCCGGGCGAGCAGACGTTCCTCCAGGGCATGCACGTGGCCGCGGACGAGGCGGGCTGGGTCGACACCGGGCTGGAGCTCATCCGCCAGAACTCCCACCCGCACCCGGGCGCCGACGTCACCTCCGGCCAGCTGCCGTTCGTCCTGGCGGTGCCGGACCCGCCGGCGGTCGCGGACCGCACCGTCGTCCTCGACGTCGACCACCGCGTCACCCTGTTCGAGCAGGTCGACCAGATGACGCAGCACCCGCCGGGCTACTACGCGCTCGCCGCCGGGTACCTCACCGTCCTCGGCGCGGACGACTGGCGCTGGGACACCCAGCTCCTCGCCCTGCGCCTCCTCGACGTCGTGCTCGTGGCCGGGGTCGTCCCTCTCGTCGTCGTCGCGGCCCGGCGGCTCGGCGCCTCCCGCTCGGCCTCCCTCGTGGGCGCGTTCGCCCTCACCGCCCCCTCGCAGCTGCTGTTCGTCGGCTCGGCGGTGACGAACGACGCCCTGCTCAACCTGTGCGGCGCCGGCGTGCTCGCGCTCAGCGCGGTCGTGCTGACGAGCCGGTGGGACTGGCGGCACGTCGTCGGCCTCGGCGCGGTGCTCGGCGCGGGCCTCATGACCAAGGGCTTCATGCTCGGGTTCATCCCCATCGTGGCGCTCGCGTTCCTCCTCTCGCCCGCCTCCGACCGTCCGCTCGGTCGGCGCGCGCTCGGCGGGTTCTGGTCCCTCGGGGTCGCCTTCGCGATCGGCGGCTGGTGGTGGCTGAAGAACCTCGTCGTCCACGGCACGTTCCAGCCCGACGGCTACCCCGGGCGCGAGCCGCTCGAGGACACCTCGCACCTCGGCCTCAACATGTGGGACTTCGCGGTCGGCGCCGAGCGGTCGATCGTCACGAGCACGTGGGGCAACTACGGCTGGCTCGAGTCGCCGATGCCGAGCTGGTTCCAGCACGCGCTCACCTACCTCACGCTCGTGCTCGTCGTCGTCGGCGTGGTCCTCGCGGGCCGGCACCGGCGGCACCTGCTCGTGCTGCTCGCCGCGTGGGTCGGCGTGCTCGGCGTGGTGGTCTACGGCGCGATCGTCGAGTACTACTCCACGGGCCTGCTCGCCGGGCTGCAGGGCCGGTACCTGTACGTGGCGATCCTCGGCATCCTCGTGGCGCTCGCCGTGCTGCTCGAGCGGGTCACCGCACGTCTGGCGCCCGGGCCGATGGTCGCGGCGCGCGTCGGGGCCGCGGCGCTCTGCCTCGCGCTGGCCGGGTACGGGCTGTGGTTCGGGTTCGACGCGTTCTACGTCGAGTTCTACGAGACCTTCTCGACCGGCCTGAGCCGCTGGAACAACTGGAGCCACGTCGGCGTGCCGAAGCTGTTCGCCCTCGCCGCCGCCACCGTGGCGGCCGCCCTCGGTTCCCTCGCGCTGCTCGCGATCCAAACCCGGCGCGACGCCGAAGGTCGCGTCGCGGTCACCCCGGGAACGACGGGCACGACGACGAACGGCGCGCGCCCGTTGACGACCGCCGGCGCGACGACGACCGGCCGGGCGGCGACCGGCGAGGCGGCCCCGGCAGCCTCAGCGGCCGAGCCGGCCCCGGACCTTGCCGACCCCGCGGCGGACGAGCTCGACGGTGCCGGCGTCGCGCCGGACGCGGCGGGCGGCGCCGAGCAGGCGGACGGCCCGGCTCCCGGCGATCGCCGGCGGGACGCGTAGCCCCGAGCGCGGCAGCGCGTACGGCTCGACGTGGGCGCCGGCGGCGTCGAACGGCTCGTCGTCGGTCACCGGATTCCAGCCGGTCGAGACCCGCGGCCCCTCGCTGCGCACCCGCGCCGCGGCGTCGATCAGCAGCTCGCGGTAGGTCCGCCCCTGGACGTGCGGGGACCACGTGAGCAGCGCCTCCCGTCGCGCGCGGGCCCCGACGCGACGCCGCAGGGCCGGGTCGTGCACGAGCGCGTCGAGGGCGTCCGTCCATCCCTCGACGTCGGCCGGGAGGAACCCGGTGACGCCGTCCGTGACCGACTCCCGGAAGGGCTGCGTGGGCGAGGCGACGACCGGCGTCTCGACGAGGGCGGACTCGAGCCACTTGATGGCGGACTTGGCCTCGTTGAAGATCGAGCCCGGCGTGAGGGGGGCGAGGCTGATGTCGACGTCCCGCAGGAGGTCCGGCAGGTCGTACCAGGGGACGAACGGGAGGCGGCGCACGCGCTCCGCGTAGGGCTCGAGCGCCGGCGTGGACGTGAGGTGGCCGCCGAGCCACAGCTCCGTGGCCGGGTGGCGCCGCAGGACCTCGATGACGGCGGGCTCGACCATGGCCCAGTCGGCGTCGTGCGTGGTCGTGCCCGAGAAGTAGCCGATCCGGACCGGGCCCTCGGCCCGCTCGCGCCGCAGCGCCGCGTCGGAGCGGCGCGCGAGAAGGGTGCCGACCCCGTTGGGGAACCGGTAGGAGGGCATCCCGGTGACGGCGGTGGCGTGCTCGCACAGGGTCTGGGTCGAGCCGACGTAGGCGTCCGCGAGCTCCATCGACGTGCGGTAGCGGCGCACGCCCCGCCACCACAGCGCGAGCTCGTCGGCGGGCATCCCCTCGAGGCCGTCGACCTGCCCCTCGAGGGCGGGGTCGAAGATGAGGTCGTCGATGTCGAAGAGGACCGGCACGGCGCGCTCGCGAGCGCGGACGGACGCGACGAGCTCGACGATCTGGTCGGTCGCCGGCACGCGGTAGAGGACGAGGGCGTCGCACGACTGCGCCTCCTGCAGCAGCCGGGGGTCGCGGTAGTGCCGCACCCGCGCGGCCACGCCGTGCAGGCCGAGCGCCTCGGCGGCGAGCTGGGTGCGGTACCGCTGCGGCGCCCCCTGGATGCCGCTGACGAAGAGGACCTTGCGCATGAGGGCCCGCTCGGCCGCCCCCGCCCCGGTCAACGCCCCGGTCATCGCCCCCGACTCCTCCCCCGCAGGCTGCCCGCTCATCGCCGCGTACCGCTCGATGAGCCCCGCGACCTGGTCGGACAGCGCGCGCACCGGGCTCGCGGCGCCCTGCCCGGTTCTCGCGCGCGCGGCGACGGGGTCGGCCACGAGGTCCCGCAGGCGCGCGAGCAGCGTGTCCGGGTCGCCGGCGGGGACGATCCACCCGTTGACGTCCTCCGCGACGGCCTCCTCGGGCCCGAGCGTGTCGGTCGCGAGGACCGCGAGCCCGGCGAGGAGCGCCTCCCGGGTGAGGATCGAGTGCGACTCGCGCATGATCGAGGGCAGGACGAGGACGTCCACCCCCGCGAGGACCTCGGCGCGCTCCTCCGGGGCGAACGGCTCCCGCAGGCGGACCTGCGGCGGGAGCGGGGAGTCGCCGTCGGCCCGGGTCCCGTACATGTCGAGCGTCCACGCCCGGTCCGGGTCCTCCGCGGCGAGCCTGCGCGCCACGTCGAGCAGGAGCGGCCCGCCCTTGACGGGGTCGTTGCCGCCGGCGAACACGAGGCGCAGCGGCCCGTCACCCGTGCGCGGCACCGGCGCCGGCCTCGTCGTCGGGCCCTCGTCCTCCCCCACGCCCGGCAGCCCGTTCTCGTCGACCTCGAGCAGCTCAGCGGGCACCCCGTTGGCGAGGAACGTCGCGGCGGCGGAGGCGGACGGGGCGAGCACGACGTCGGCGTGGGCGAGCTCGGTCGCCAGCGCCGCGAGTCGGGCGTCGGCGGCGTCGCGCCCGCGCTCGCACCGGCACACGCCGCAGCCGACCACGAGCGCGCACGGCCGCAGGTCCTGGTCCACGAGGAACTGGCGCGTGCACTGCCACCACCAGTCGTGGGCGGTGACGACCACCGCGGCGCCGGACTCCTTGGCCGCGCGCACGAGCGAACCGCCGAGGGTCTGCAGGGAGTGCAGGTGCACGACGTCGGGCCGCACGTCCTCGAGCCACCCGCGGAAGTCGGCCTCGACGGCGGGGTTGGCCCAGTTCTTCCTGTCCGACCACGAGGTGTAGGGGTGGGTTTCGATCCACCGCACCCGCACGGTGCCGTGCTCACCGGTGTCCGTGTCGTCCCAGGTGGACAGGGCGGGGCGCGCGTCGTCGAGGTGGCCGGCGTAGACGTGGGCCTCGTGCCCGGCGGCGGCGAGCGCCCGCGCGATGCGCCGCGGGACGAGCGTGCCGCCCGAGACGAAATTCGGCGGGTAGTGGGCCGAGACCTGGGCGACGCGCATGCCCCCGATCCTAGGCAGCGGGGCCGGTCGCACTAGTTTGGCTGCATGGCCGAGACCCCTTCCACCTGGCTCGACGACCTCGCGGCGACCGACGCCGAGCTGCACGCCACGCTCGCCGGCCGCCTCGAGCTCCTCGGCCGGGACGCCTGGTCCCGCCGCACGCTGGAGGCCGAGGCGGCGCTCGGCCAGGCGCGCGCGACGATCACGCTCCAGGACCGGCTCCTGCGCGACCTCGCGGTTCGCCACACCGAGCTCGAGGACGACATCCGCGAGCTGCAGAACCCCGGGTCCACCCGCGCGCCGGGGGGCGGCGCCCCGGACGACGACGCCGGTCCGTCCCGCGCGCGCCGGCTGCTCGCGTCCGTGCCCGGCCGGGCGAAGGTCGCCGTCACCGATCCGGCGCGGGCCCTGCGCGCGGTCCGCCGCCGGCTCCCGGGCGGCGGCGAGTGACCGCCCCGGGGACGGACGGGGCCACGAGCGAGATGCCCGACGACGACACCCCCGCCGCCGGACCGCCGCGGATCTCGCTGCTCGTCCTGCCCGGGACCGAGGAGCAGCTCGCCGCCACGCGCGCGTCGCTCGAGGCGCAGGGCGAGGGGCCGTGGGAGCTGCTGGAGATCGGGCCCGAGCTCCCGGCCGGCTCGCCCACCGACGGGGCGGCTGCACACTCCACCGACTCCCCCACACCCGAACCTTTCGGCGACGCACCCGCACCCCCGCCCCGCTACCGCGACCTCCCCTCGGCGGCCGCGGCGGCCGGGGGCGACTGGGTCGGCGTGCTCGGCGCGGGCGACTCCCTCGAGCCCGGCGTGCCGGCCGCGATGCTCGAGGCGATCGACGCCGCCCCGGACGTGCGCGTGGTCAACGCCGACGAGCGCCTGCCCGACGGCCGCACGCACGCCAAGCCGTCATGGATGCCGCGGGCGCTCGACCACCTCGACGTCCTCGGCCGGCTCACCCTCGTCCGCGCCGACCTGCTCGCCGAGGTCGGCGGGCTGACCGACGACCCGGCCGCCGAGTGGGACCTCCACCTGCGCCTCGCCGAGCACCTGGGCGCCGGGGACCCGCTCGCGCCGAGCCCGCACGTCCTCCACCTGCCGCTCACCTCGCTCGCCCGCGCCTCCGACCCGGCCGAGCTGCTCGACGCCGGGGCGGCCGCCGTCGAGCGCTCGCTCGTCCGCCGCGGGTCGGGGAACGTCGTCGTCCGGCCGCACGAGACACCGACCGGTCTCGGGGCCGAATCGGGCGCCGGAGCCGGGGCCGGGGCCGACGAGGGTTCGCACGAGACCTCCGCCCCGCCGTCGGACCATCTCGTCCTCGAGCGCGCGCTGCCGACCGCTCCCCGGGTGAGCATCGTGATCCCCACCGGCGGTGGGCACCGGCCGACCCCCGGCGGCGAGGTCCGCTCGGTCGACGTCGCGCTGGCGACCCTGCTCGAGCGGACCGACTACCCCGACTACGAGGTCGTCGTCGTCACCTCCGAGGGGACCGACCCGGGCGTCGCCGCGCACTGCCGCGGCCTCGACCCGCGGGTGAGCGTCGTCGAGGTCGACGGCCCGTTCAGCTTCTCGCGCTCGATCAACGCCGGCGTCGGCGCGGCGACCGGCGAGCTCGTCCTCCTGCTCAACGACGACACCGAGATCGTCGAGCCGACCTGGCTGCGCAGCCTCGTCGCGATCGGGCTCGAGGACGGCGTCGGCGCGGTCGGGGCGCGCCTCCTCTACGGCGACGGCACGATCCAACACGCCGGCATCGTCATGAGCGCGGACCGCACGCCGTCCCACCTCCTCGCGCACGAGGCCGACGGCGAGCGCCGGTTCGGGGTGGGCAGCGCCGACCTCGAGCACCTCGCCGTGACGGCCGCCTGCCTGCTCACGCCGCGCGAGGCGTTCGTGCGTGTCGGGGGCCTGAGCGAGGACCTGCCGCTCAGCTACAACGACGTCGACTACTGCCTCAAGCTCCGGGCCGCCGGGCTGCGGACGGTCTGCGCCGGGAGCGTGCGGGTGGTCCACCACGAGTCGGTCACCCGGGATGCGACCGTGACCGACCGCGAGCACGCGGCCGTGACCTGGTGGTCCGGGGTCACGGCGCTCGACCCCTGGTACTGGGGGGTCTGACCGGGCGCGTGTCCGGAGCGGCGCCGGTCGCGTCAGGCGAACAGCGCGAGCACGTAGACCGCGAACACGGTCAGGTGCACCGCCCCGTGGACCGCCGTCACGCGTCGGCCGGCGAAGGTTGCCACCGAGAGCACCAGCGCGACGCCGAGGAGCAGGAGGTTCGCCGGCGACTCCGCGAGCACCACCTGCTGCCCCGTGAGCGCGCCGATGACGAGGACGGCGGGGATCGTCAGGCCGACCGTCGACACGAGAGCGCCGTGGCAGAGGTTGCTCACGCGCTGCACCTCGCCGGCGAGCGCCGCGCGCACCGAGGTGATCGACTCCGGCAGGAAGACGATGCACGCGATGAGCAGCCCGGACAGGGCGGCGGGCGCGCCGAGGCGGCCGAGTCCGTCGTCGAGCAGCGCGGCCATGTCGTGCGAGAGCAGGACGATCGGGAGGACGGTGACGACGAGCAGGCCGGCCCGCAGGAGGATCTCGGTGCGGTGCGCGGCGAACGTCTCGCCCAGGGACGCCCCGACGTCGCCGTCCGCCGAGTCCTGCCGCACCCGCGGGTCGACCTCCCGGAAGTCGTCGGCCTGCGCGCCCGTCTGGCGCCAGAGGAAGAAGGCGTACAGCACGACCGTCAGAGCGACGACGACCACCGCCTGGCCCCCGGTGTACGAGCCGTCCGTGCCGATCGCGGCCGGCAGCGCGAAGGCCAGCGCCACGAGCACGACGAGCACGGCGAGGTAGCTCGAGGTCCCGGTGCGGTTGTGCTCGAGGTCGCCGTGCCGCATCCCGCCGACGAGCAAGGAGAGCCCGACGACGGCGCACAGGATGATCATCGAGACCGCCATGACGGAGTCGCGGGCGATCGTCGCGTGGTCGCCTGGGCCGAGCATGACGGCGGAGATGAGGACGACCTCGATGACGACGATCGACAGCGTGAGCACGAGCGACCCGTAGGGGTCGCCGAGGCGCCGGGCGAGGTGCTCGGCCTCGCCGACCACGCCGAAGGCGCACAGGAGGATGACGCCGACGATCACCGCGAGCGTGCCGACGAGCAGCGGGCCCGGGACGGGCGGCTCGAGCAGGGGGCCGGCGAGGGCGAGCGCGAGGACGGCGCCCCAGCCGATCGCCAGGCGCAGCCATGCCGCGGGGGTGAGGACGGCCACCCGCGCTACCGCCCGAGCCGGCGGCGCACCTTCCGCGTCACGCCGCCCACACCGTCGGCGCGCAGCGTCCGCCACGCCCCGCCGACGTCGGCCCGCAGCCGCGTGGCCCGCGAGACCTGTCCCGGCTCCACCCCGGCGGCGCGCTCGGCGGCGAGCCGCCCCGCGTCCGCGGACCGTCGCGGGTCCCGGCAGAACGCGACGAGCGGCGCGAGGGCGTCGGTCCACGTGTGCGTGGCCGCGACCCGGGCGACCGACTCGCGCACGTCCGCGAGCCGCGCCTCGTCGGTGAGCAGGCCCGTCAGCGCGTCGGCCAGCGCGTCGACGTCCTCGGCGGGCACGGCCGCGCCGAGACCCTCGGCGGTCACGAGCGCGCCGAAGTGGTCGCCGTCGGTGCAGACGATCGGCAGCCCGGCCCACAGGTAGTCGAGGATGCGGGTGCGGAAGCTGAACGCGGTCTCGACGTGGTCGAAGTGGGCGGAGACGCCGATGTCGGCGTCGAGCAGGTAGTCGGCGCGGCGCTCGTAGGGCACCCAGTCCTCGTTGAAGAACACGTGGGTGCCGGTGAGGGCGAGCTCGTCGGACAGCTCGCGGGTGCGCACGGCCATCGCCATCTCGGGCACGTCCGGGTTGGGGTGCTTCATCCCGAGGAAGTACAGGCGCAGGTTCGGCACCGCCGCGCGCGCCCGGTCGACGGCCCGGATGACGGTGAGCGGGTCGAACCAGTTGTAGACGCCTCCGCCCCACAGGATCACCGGGTCGTCGGCCGCGATGCCGTCGACCACGCCCTTGATGCCGTGGGCTCGCTGCACGGGCGCCACCGGGTCCGTGCCGAACGGGACGACGTCGATGAGCGAGCGCAGCGACGTGTCGGCGTCGTAGGTGTCGGGGTTGACGCGCCCGGCCGCGGCGAGGTGCCCGATCCACAGGTCGCGCTGCTTGCCCGACGCGCACAGGAAGAGGTCGCCGCGCCGCGCCTGGGCGCCGAGCTCGGTGAGCGCGCGGGCGAGGGCCGCGTGCCGCTCGGCGGCGGGCCGGAAGCGCTCGACCTCGAGGGACTCGAGGTGGAAGGGGTCGTACAGGTCGACCACCAGCACCACGTCCGCGTCCTGCAGCCAGTCGAAGGTGGAGACGACGTACCCCTGCACGACGACGACGTCCGCCGCCCCGACCTCCGCGCGGAAGGTCTCGACGGTGGTCTGCGCCGTCGTGAAGCCCTCCCCCTGCCGCGAGCAGCCCCCGAACGTGACCAGCCGGACGTCGTGCTCCGCGCCGAGCGCGCGGGCGATCTCGAAGGCCCGGATCGCCGGGCCGGCCATCCGCTCGGCGAGCGTGTCGAGGGTGACGACGAGGATGCGTCGGCGGTCGGTCATCGGGTCTCCTCGGGGTCGGGGGCGCCGTCGAGGTCCGGGGTCGGGTCCGCGCTCTCCATGGGGACGATCCCCGTGGGCCCGTCCTGTCCGGTCGGCTCCGGGGCGCCGGCCGGGACGGCCCACGCGGAGGCGGACTGGATGTACCCGCCCCACCACCGCGTCGCGCCGTTCTCGACGACGAACCGAGCCGAGTCCCGCACCTGGTCGTAGGTGTGCTGGGTGGTCGAGTCGGTGAGCGAGGTGACGACCACGTAGCCGCCGGGGGCGAACGGGACCCGCCCGGCCGAGCAGTCGATGACGCCGCGGCCGCGGATCGTGCCCAGCCGCGGCCCGTCGTCGAACGTGTTGGACGCCCACAGGTAGGTGCCGTCGGTGTGCTCGATGCCGATGCCCATGACGGGGTCGGTGACGGGCTCGTGCGCGTCGTAGTGCACGCGGACGGTCATGTCCTCGTCCTGCCGCACCGGGCTGCCGGGCCCGCCGGCGCCGAAAACCTCGACCTCCTCGATCGTCAGCTCGCCCGAGCCCCAGTGCGTGCGCCCCTTGTCGTCCAGCCGGGTCGAGGCGTGGGTGGAGTCGAGGTAGCGCTCGAGGACGTGGGAGGCGGGGCCGACGGCCTTGAGCTCGCCGTGGTCGAGCCACGCGGCCTGGTCGGCCATCGTGCGCAGGGTGGGCATCGAGTGGGACACGACGACGACGGTGCGACCCTCGCGGCGGAACTGCGCGAACTTCGCGGCGCACTTCTCCTGGAACGCGGCGTCGCCGACCGCGAGGACCTCGTCGACGAGCAGGATCTCGGGGTCGACGTGGATGGCCACGGAGAAGCCGAGGCGGACGTACATGCCGGACGAGTAGTTCTTCACGGGCTGGTCGATGAACTGCTCGACGCCGGAGAAGCCGACGATGTCGTCGAACTTCGCGTCGATCTCGGGCCGCGTCATCCCGAGGATCGAGCCGTTGAGGTAGATGTTGTCCCGCCCGGACAGCTCGGGGTGGAAGCCGGAGCCGACCTCGAGTAGCGCCGCCATCCGACCTCGGGTCGTGATCGACCCGGAGGTCGGGTAGAGGATCTTCGCCAGGCACTTGAGCAGGGTCGACTTGCCCGAGCCGTTGTCCCCCACGAGCGCGAACGTCGAGGCCTCGGGGATCTCGAGCGAGACGTCCTTGAGCGCCCAGAAGTCCTCGTGCACGGAGCGACGGCGCCGCATGACGGCGGCCTTGAGCGTCTGGTTGCGCTCGTGGTAGACGCGGAACCGCTTGGAGACGTCGTCCACCGTGATCGCGGCGGCGCCGGGGGTCTCGGTGCTCACAGGGCCTCGGCCAGTCCCTTCTCGTGCCGGGAGAACAGGTGCGCGCCGACCACGAAGGTGCCGGCCGCCCAGGCGAGGACGACGAGCGTGGTGCTCAGCTCCGGCAGGCGGTTGTCGTACAGGAGGTTGCGGAAGACCTCGGCGAACTGGACGAGCGGGTTGAGCAGGTAGACGTCGAGGATCGAGATCGGCCCGAGCAGGTCGCCGATGCGCTCCGACTGCTCGGCGACGAGCCGCACGGGGTAGACGATCGGCGTGAGGTAGAACCACATCTGGAACAGGATCGTCACGAAGTGCTGGGTGTCGCGGAAGTAGACGTTGGCGATCGAGGCGAGCAGCCCGGCGCCCATGGCGAAGACCGCGAACACCGCCATCGCGAGGACGAGCAGCGGCAGCAGCGGCAGCGGGTTCGCGCCGACGATCAGCAGGACCACCGTGAGGACGCCCATCTCGATCGACCACGTGAACAGCCAGGACGCGACCGTGGAGACGATGAGGGCGCCACGCGGGAAGTGGACCTTCTTGATGAGGTTCTCGTTGCCGACGAGCGCGTTCATCGAGCCCGTGACGACGTTGGTGAAGAACGTCCACGGCAGGAGCATGCACAGGAGCCAGACGGCGAAGATGTCGAGCCCGGACGGGTCGCCCGGGTCCGGCTCGATCCGGATGATGAAGGCGAAGACGACCGTGTAGATCGCCATGGCGGCCAGCGGGTTGGCGAGCGACCACAGCTGGCCGAGCGCGGTGCGGCTGTACTTGCCCTTGACCTCGCGCATCGTGAGGTTGACCAGCAGCTCCTTCGAGCCGCGCAGGTCGCGCAGGAACCTCACGTGCGTCCGCCCTCCCGTGGCGCCGGTGCTCCGCGGGCGCGGGGCACCGACCAGGGTAGACCAGCGCCCCGCGGCAGCGAGGCCGCGGGGCGCCGGGTCGGGCTGCGGACGGTCGACGGGGGAAGACGCCGTGCCGCAGCTGTCGGACTGGTCAGGCTCAGTCGGGCAGGACCCGGAAGTACGTCGGCTCGCCGCCGACCCACGAGTTCGGTCCCACGCGGGTACCCATCGAGGGGTTCCAGGCGGCGACGTTCTGGCCGTCGCCGAGGTTGATCGCCACGTGGCCGGGCCACCAGATGAGGTCGCCCGGGCGCGCCTCGGACGCCGGGACCTGCTCGAGGTTGGCGAACGCGCCCCACATCGTGGTCCGCGGGATCTCGATGCCGTGCTGCGCGTAGACGTAGTGGGCGAACCCGATGCAGTCCCAGCCGGCGGGCGTGGTGCCGGCCCAGCGGTAGGGCGAGCCGACGTAGCTCATCGCGGTGGCGACGACCTCGTCCCCGATCCAGTCGGTCGCGGGCGGCGTCTCGCGCTCCTCGGTGCGCGACGGGGCCTCGACGACCCGCGTGTCGCGGCGCACGCCGAGCGTGTCGACGCGGTCGCCGTCCCAGTCGCCGGCCATCACCGTGTCGGCGGTCCGGCCGTAGGAGACGACCTGCTCCGCGACGCCGTTCGAGAGCGTGTTGCGCAGGTGGTACTGGTTGTCGCGGCGCACGCCGAGACCGTCGACGCTGTCGCCGTTCCAGTCGCCGACGATGATCTGGTCGTCCGACTGCCCGTAGTCGACGACGGCGTCCGCGTAGCCCGAGCGCAGCGTGTTGCTGAGGAAGTACTGGTTGCCGCGGCGGACGGCGATCGTGTCGACGCCGTCACCGTCCCAGTCGCCCACGACCACCTCGTCGCCGGCGCGGCCGTAGTGGATGACCTGGTCGGCGACCCCCGAGGTCACCGTGTTGCGGATGTGGAACTGGTTGCCCCGGCGGACCGCGAACGTGTCGACGCCGTCGCCGTCCCAGTCGCCCACGAAGACCTCGTCGCCGGCGCGGCCGTAACGGATGCTCTCGTGACCCGGGCTCGTGGTGTTCGACGTCGTGATCGCGAACTCCTGGCCGCGGCGCACGGCCACGGTGTCCACGCCGTTGCCGTTGAAGTCGCCGACGTAGGCGTTGCCGTCCGGGTGGCCGAACTGCATCGTCACGGCGGTCTGCCCGGAGCTGGAGTTGGACAGGTGGAACTCGCTGCCGGAGCCACCGATGTCACCGCCCGCGGCGGACATGGCCGGCGGGGCGGTCACCACGGCGGCGCCGAGGACGGTCAGGGTCGCGGCAGTGAGCCGGGTCGTCGTTCGCACCAGAGTCGCTCCTCGTTCCGGCGTCCTCGCCCGGGTCGGGCGCGGTCCGCGCAGTTGCGGTCCGGACGCGGATCTGGTGGTCCGCTCCGGCATGGGGGGGATGTTCGACCGTGACCTTACGGTGATGCGTCTGTGACTGGTGGTGTTCGTGAGGAAGATCACGCGCAGGTGTCGGCGCGTCACGCGACGGTGACGACGACTCGGAGTAATGAACTCGCCCTACACCACTGTGACCGATGGGGCAAACGCGTCACGTGTGACGGGACGCGTGAGGGCAGGAGCGCCCGCTGTGACGGGTGGTGCGTGAGTGGGTGTAGGGAATGTCACGAACGGGTCTCGGCGTGTGCGCCACGATCCGCCCCACGCACGACGACGAACGACCCCGCACGCCTCACCTGCTCCCCCGTACACGCGGTCCACGCGGTCCACGCACGACGACGAACGACCCCGCGCGCCACCCGTGCACCTCACCCACCCGCCGCACGCACGACGGCGGCCCGGCACCTCGTGAGGTGCCGGACCGCCGTGGGTGTGGCGCGGAGCTGGTGTCAGCGGACCACGCCGAGGGTGTCGGTGCCGTTGCGGTCCCAGTCGCCGGCGATGACCCGGTCGTCCGCGCGGCCGAAGCCGATCTCGCGGTGCGCGTCCCCGGTCCTCAGGTCGTTGCGCATGAAGTACCGGTTGCCCCGGCGCACCGTGAACGTGTCAGTCCCGTTGCCGTCCCAGTCGCCGACGACGACCTGGTCGCCCGCCCGCCCGTAGTCGAGGACGGTCGACGCGGGGCCCGCGGCGAGCCCGTTCGTCAGGAAGTACCGGTTGCCGCGACGCACGGCGAACGTGTCCCGACCGTTGCCGGTCCAGTCGCCCACGAGCAGCTCGTCGTCGGTCCGGCCGTAGGCGAACTCCACGTGCGCGGGACCGGACTCCATGTCGTTGCGCAGGTAGAGCACGTTGCCGCGGCGCACGCCGAGGGTGTCGGTGCCGTTGCGGTCCCAGTCCCCCACGAGGAGCTCGTCACCGGGGCGGCCGTAGTTGAGGACGATGTCCGGCACGGAGTCGTGCCCGTTCGTCAGCTCGATCGTGTTGCCGTGCCGCACGCCGACCGTGTCCCGGCCGTTGCCGGTCCAGTCGCCGACCAGCACCTCGAGGCCGCGCTCGCCGAACTCGAACTCGACCTCCGCGGTCGTGGTCCACGTGTTCGACAGGTAGAACTCGTTGCCCACCATGCCGCGGATCTCGGCCATCATCCCGGGCAGCGCCGCGGCCACGTAGGGGCCGGGGCAGATCGTCCGGGTCTGGTAGGCGACGTCCCGGTGGCCCATGATCGCCGGCAGCGGCTGGCCCGCGTAGGCGAAGCTCGTGCCGCGCGAGGTGATGCCGGTCGGGGCGTCGACGTCGACGTCGGCGAGCGCGAAGCGCCACGCGATGACGTCGCGGACGGAGTTCATGGCGGCCTGCGGCGCCGGGCCGTAGGTGAAGTCGCCCATGATCGAGACGCCGACCGTGTTCTGGTTGGCGGGCGCCGCGTGCGCGCCGATCGTCATCTGCTCGTTCGGCGACCACAGCGAGCCGTAGCGGCCCTCGTACACGCGGCCCCAGCGGTCGACGAGGAAGTTGTAGCCGATGTCCCCCCAGCCGCGCGTCTGTGCGTGGTAGTAGTAGATGCTCCGCACGACCCCGGGGGCCTCGGCGTACGTGTAGGTGTTCGTCCCCGCAGTGTGGTGGACGACCGCGGCGCGCAGCTCCGAGTACTCGGGCGGCCAGAAGAAGTGGTCCTGGTTCGCCCCCCACGACCAGCGCGAGATGATGTTCGGCCGCGAGGCGATGATGTCCGGCTGGGCCTGGGCGTCGACAGAACCGGCGTCGGGAGCCGCGTCGGGCGTCGAGCCCGCGTCAGGAGCCGAACCGGAGTCGGGCGATCCCTCGAGCACGGGCGCGTCGCCCGACCCCTCGACCTCTCCCCCGGAGCCGGCCGTCGCCGGGGCGCCGGACACGGACTGCTCGTCGATCGTCACGGCAGCGGTCCCGGGGCCGTCCGGGGCGAGCTCGACCGCGCCGGAGACGTCGGTCGGGACCAGCGTGAGGCGCAGGTCGGCGGGCAGCGCGCCGGAGCCGGGGTCGACCTGGACCTGGACGCCGTCGGACTCGGTCGTGAGGAACGGCTCGGTGCCGCCGGGCAGGGAGTCGTCACCGGGCGACTCGGGCTCGAGGTCGGCCCACGAGGACCACTCGCCGCCCGCGCGCGTGCGGACGTAGATCGAGGCGTCCTGCGGCAGCATCTCGCCCGCCGCCCACGTGACACCGGCGAGGTTGAAGCCCTCGGTGTCGATCTCCTCCGTGAGGATCGTCAGGTCGCCGGACTCCTGGGCGTCGGCCACCTCGGCGTCGACCGCGTTCGGTGCGCTCGCGCCGGGCAGCGCGCTGGCGGAGACCCGGCCCGGGTCGGCCGCGCCCGCGTCGCCGGACGCAGTGGGCTCGCCGGCGTCGTCGGTGAGGTCGAGGACCTGAAGGGGCGTCGGGTCGGAGCCTGGCGCCGGGGAGTCGGTCATGAGGTCGGCGCCGGAGTCGTCGGCGCCCTGCGAGGCGGTCTCGACCGGGTCGGCGGGGTCGGTGGACGCGGTGGGCGCGTCCGTGGGCGAGTCGTCGGGCTCGGCGACGGCGGGGCTCAGGATCGCCGGCACGCTCAGGGCGGTGACCAGGGCGGACGCGAGCACCGCCCGTCGTGGTCGTCGAAGGATCCGGACAGGGCGCTGCGGAGCAGACATGAAAGCGACACCTCGGGGGAAGGACGGGGTGGGTGATGGCGGTTGCCGCGCGCGACGGTACCGTGGCGACATGAGAATGTCTGTAGTCGGAACGGGTTATTTGGGCGCCGTTCACGCGGCATGCATGGCCAAGCTGGGCCACGAGGTCGTCGGTCTCGACGTCGACGCGACCAAGGTGGCGATGCTCTCCGAGGGGCGGGCTCCCTTCCACGAGCCGGGCTTCGACGAGCTGCTCCGCGAGCAGGTCGACTCCGGCCGGCTGACGTTCACGACCGACCCCGCGGACGTCGCCGGCGCGCGCCTCCACTTCATCGGCGTCGGCACCCCGCAGATCGAGGGCGGCTACGCGGCGGACCTCAGGTACGTCGACGCCGCCGTCGACTCCCTGCTCCCCCACCTCTCCCCGGTCGACGGCGAGCGCCCCGTCGTCGTCGGGAAGTCGACCGTGCCCGTCGGCACGGCCGAGCGCCTGTCGACCCGGATCGAGGAGGCCGGCGGCCTGCTCGTCTGGAACCCCGAGTTCCTGCGCGAGGGGTTCGCCGTCGAGGACACGATCAACCCCGACCGCATCGTCTACGGCCTCCCGAAGGACGAGGCCCTGGCCGCCGAGGCCCGCGCACCGCTCGACGAGGCCTACGCCCAGCTCCTCGCCCGCGACATCCCGCTCGTGGTCACGGACTGGGCGACCGCCGAGCTCGTCAAGGTCGCCGCGAACTCGTTCCTCGCCACGAAGATCTCGTTCATCAACGCCATGGCCGAGCTGTGCGACGCCACCGGCGCCGACGTCTCCACCCTCGCCGAGGCCATCGGGCACGACGACCGGATCGGGAAGAAGTTTCTCCGCGCCGGCATCGGCTTCGGCGGCGGCTGCCTGCCCAAGGACATCCGCGCCTTCATGGCCCGCGCAGGCGAGCTCGGCGCCGACCAGTCGCTCACCTTCCTTCGCGAGGTCGACCTCATCAACGACCGCACGCGCCTGCGCGCCGTCGACATGGCCAAGAAGATCGTCGGCGGCAGCCTGCGGGGCAAGTCGGTCGCCGTGCTCGGCGCCGCGTTCAAGCCGGACAGCGACGACATGCGCAACTCCCCGGCCCTGGACATCGCGCGCCGCATCCACGACGAGGGCGCGAACGTCAAGGTCACCGACCCGGCCGCCGGTCCGGTGCTGCGCGAGCGCGGGACCCGCCTCGAGGTCGTCGACTCTGCGCGGGAGGCCGCCGAGGGCGCCGACGTCGTCATGCTGCTCACCGAGTGGAAGCAGTTCAAGGAGCTCGATCCCGAGGAGCTCGGCGAGGTCGTCTCCGTCCGCGCGATCGTCGACGGCCGCAACGCGCTGGACCCGAAGGCGTGGCGCGCAGCCGGCTGGACATACGCCGGCGTCGGCCGTCCCTGACCCGACCGCCCACGAGCCAGGAGAGACCATGAAGATCCTCGTCACCGGGGGCGCCGGGTTCATCGGCGCCAACTTCGTCCACCGCACGATCGCCGAGCGCCCGGACGCCGACGTCACCGTCCTCGACAAGCTGACCTACGCGGGGCACTCCGAGTCCCTCGCGGGGGTCGAGCGCACGCGCCTGGTCACGGGCGACATCGCCGACCGGGACACGGTCGACCCGCTGGTCGCGGAGTCGGACCTCGTCGTCCACTTCGCCGCCGAGTCGCACAACGACAACTCGCTCAACGACCCCAGCCCGTTCGTGCAGACGAACCTCGTCGGCACGTTCCAGCTGCTCGAGTCCGTGCGGCGGCACGGCGTCCGGCTGCACCACATCTCGACCGACGAGGTGTACGGCGACCTCGAGCTCGACGACCCGGAGCGGTTCCACGAGACGACGCCGTACAACCCCTCCTCCCCGTACTCGGCCTCGAAGGCCGGCTCGGACCTGCTCGTGCGCGCCTGGGTGCGGTCCTTCGGGATCACGGCGACGATCTCGAACTGCTCGAACAACTACGGGCCGTTCCAGCACGTCGAGAAGTTCATCCCGCGCCAGATCACCAACCTCATCGACGGCGTGCGCCCGCGGCTCTACGGCGCGGGCGCGAACGTGCGCGACTGGATCCACGTCGACGACCACAACTCGGCGGTGTGGACGATCATCGAGAAGGGCACCCCCGGCGAGACCTACCTCATCGGCGCGGACGGCGAGAGGTCGAACAAGGAGGTCGTCGAGCTCATCCTTCAGCTCATGGGGCGCGACGCCGGCGACTACGACCACGTGACCGACCGCCCGGGCCACGACATGCGGTACGCGATCGACTCGACGCGGCTGCGCACCGAGCTCGGCTGGGAGCCGGCGTTCACCGGCTTCGAGGATGGACTCGCCGCCACCATCGAGTGGTACCGCGAGAACGAGGGCTGGTGGCGGCCGCAGAAGGCCGCCGTCGAGGCGCGGTACAAGGCCCAGGGCCACTGACCCCTTCGCCCACGCGGCGCCTCAGCGGGAGAGGAGGCGGGCGCGGGCCCTGAGGCCGCCGGCCACGGCGACGCGCAGCGGCAGCTGCCACCACGCGTCGTACCGCCCGCGCAGGTAGCGCTCGGCGCTGCGGTGGTGCGCCCGCACCATCGGCGCCGGGCGCTCTCGCCAGCTGGCGCCCTGGTCGTGCACCACGCGCGCGGCGGGGACGTAGACGTTCTCCCAGCCCGCGCGGCCGAGCCGGTCCCCGAGGTCGGTGTCCTCGAAGAACATGAAGTAGCCCTCGTCGAAGCCGCCGACCTCGTCGAACGCCGCGCGCCGCAGGAGCAGGCACGAGCCGGACAGCCACCCCACCGCCCGGTCGGTCTCCGCCCCGAGGCCGGAGCGCTGCTGGTAGCGCGCGGTGAACGGGTTGCCCGGCCAGATCGGCGCGAGCACGGCGTGCGCGCCGCCCACCACGAGGCTCGGCACGGCGCGCGCCGAGGCGTAGACCGTCCCGTCGAGGTTGAGCACGGTCGGCCCGAGCGAGCCGGCCCGCGGGCGGGCCTCCCCCGCCTCGAGGAGCGCGTCGAGCGCCCCGGGCTCCCACTCGACGTCCTGGTTGACGACGACGAGCCACGGCTCGGTCCCCCCGCGCGCACCGAGGTTCGCGCCGGTCCCGTACCCGAGGTTCGCGCCCGGCCGGACCACCTCGGCGCCGTGCTCGGCCGCGACCCGGTCGACGTCCGCGTGCTCGCGGCCGTTGTCGACGATCGTCAGGCGGACGTCGGCGCTGGTCGCCGCCTCGAGCGTCTCCGCCATCCGCCCGAGCAGCGGCCCGGGGTCGTACGCGATCGTCACGACCTGGACGGCCCGCCCCCCGGCGCCGTCGGTGCCGTTCACCGGGCCCGCCAGGCCTTCCACGCCGAGTCCACCATCTCGTGCAGCCCGAGCTCGGCGGTGAACCCGAGGAGGTCGCGCGCGAGCGTGACGTCGGCGACCGCCCGCGGCGGGTCGCCGGGGCGCCGTGCGGTCACCTCGGCCTCGACCGGGTCGCCGGTCACGGCCCGGACCTCGGCGAGCACCTCGCGCACGGAGCTGCCCACGCCGGTCCCCACGTTGACGACCGTGGGCGAGGGCGGCGCCCCCGCCGCGCGCCGCTCGCCGGCCCCCGCGAGGTGGCCGAGCGCGAGCAGGTGCGCCCGCGCGAGGTCGACCACATGGACGTAGTCGCGCACGCACGTGCCGTCCTCGGTCGGGTAGTCGTCGCCGAAGATCCGCGGCGACTCCCCGGCGTCGAGCCGCTCGAACACCATGGGGATGAGGTTCTGAACGAAGGTGTCCCCGAGCAGCGGCGAGGCGGCGCCGGCAGCGTTGAAGTACCGCAGGGACATCGGGTCGAGCGTGCCGGCCGCGGCGGCGTCGTCGAGGATCTGCTCCCCGACCATCTTCGTGCGCCCGTACGGGCTCAGCGCGCTGGTCGGCGCGGTCTCGGCGAGCAGCTCGGCGTCGGAGACGCCGTACACCGAGGCCGACGACGAGAAGACGATCCGCCGGCAGCCCGTGGACTCCATCGCCCGCACCACGGTCAGCAGGCCGCCCACGTTCTGCGTCCAGTACCAGGTGGGTCGCTCGACGGACTCCCCCACCTGCTTGCGGCCGGCGAAGTGCACGACCGCGTCGATCCTGCGCTCCTCCATCACCTTGGCGAGCTTCTCCTCCGACCCCTCGGCCGCGAGGTCGAGCGTGACGAGCGTGACGCCGTCGATCCGCTCGGCGATGCCGGTGCTGAGGTCGTCGACCACGACCACGTCGTCGCCGCGCTCCCGGAGCAGGGACACGACGTGCCCGCCGATGTAGCCGGCTCCGCCGGTGATGAGGACTGCCATGCGAGCAGGTTATCCGCGCGCCGGGCCGCCGCGCGGGAGGGGCGTGCCCATGAGCACCGGCGGTGGCAGGGCGAGGCACCCTCAGTCGCAGGCCGTGATCTCCCACAGCTCGCCGTGCCCGCCGGTGGCGACGAGCTCGAACCCGTCCACGGGCCGGAAGGTGAACAGGGTGGGGTCCCCGAGCGGCGCCATCTGGTGCCACGGCGCGGGCCCCGTGTCCCGGGTGTTCGTCCAGAAATGGGTGACGCCGAGGCGCTCGACCACCGTGCAGACCTCGGGGTTCTCGCCGATCTCGTCGAACCTCGCGAGGAGGAACTGCCCGTCCGGCCCGCGCGGCCCGGCCAGGTGCGGGTAGACCACGGCGACGCCGCCCATCGAGTACCAGTAGGGCGTGCCGCGGAACCGGTCGCCGAGCACCACGGCGTCCTCGGGCAGCAGCTCGTCCGCACGCCGGAACAGGTCGAGCTCGCCCTCGCCGGCGAGCATCCGGTACGTCAGGTGGCCGGGCACGAAGCTCTCCACCGCGTGGTAGGTCCGCAGGGTGTGGCGCAGCCCGCCGGAGCCGGCCACGAGCGCGACGAGGAGGACGGCCGCGACCACGGACTCGATCCCACGACGACGACCCCCCGCCGCGGCTGCCGCCTCGTCGGCCTCCCGCCCGTGGCGCGCAGCCGGCGAGGCACCCGTGCCCCGCGAAGGACCCGCCTCGCGCCCGTCGTCGCCGTCCTGCCCCTCGCCCGACCTCCGCCCCCGACGCGCCGCGACCAGCCCGCGAACCAGGGCCGTGCCCTCACGCACGAGCACCGCGAGGGCGGCTGCGGCGAGCGGCGCGGCGCAGATGACGACGAGCGCGTCGAGCCGCATCGTCTCCGAGTACCAGACCCCCGTCGCCCACCGCAGCGGGTGGTCGGCCGGCCCCCAGGAGACCGCGGTCAGTGTGACGGTGACGACGAGCCCGACGGCGAGCCACCGTCCCCGCCGCAGCCACCACACGAGCACCGCCCCGCCCACCGCGAGCCCGCTGATCGCGACCTGCGCGAGGGAGTCGAGCCCGCCGAGCTCGTACCCGCCGAACGAGCGCAGCGGCCGGTCGACGAGCAGGGAGGCGAGGATCCAGTCGTACCCGTCGTCGCCCGGGCGCTCGAAGGCCTGGACGGACTCGACGACGCCGTCGGCGAGGAGGGGCACTGACGCGAGGACGGCGAGCCCTGCCGCCGACCACACGGCGACGGCGACCGGGAGCCGCCGGTCGGTGCGGCGCAGTCGCCGGAACGCGCCGACCGGGGTGGCCACGAGCAGCGGCGCGGTGAGCACCAGCGTGGAGAACCAGGCGCTGCCGTGGACGAGGGCGAGCCCGAAGGCCGCGACGGCGGCGGGCAGCGCGGGGGCGGCCGTCGCCCGGACGTCCGGGAGGTTACGCACCGCGAGGACCACGAGCGTGAGCAACCCCGGGAGCAGCACGTGGGCGTAGGTGTAGGGGAACTGCCCCATCTGCGTGATGAGCCCGACGGGCAGGGCGAGGAAGGAGTGGGCGAGCACGGGGGCCGCCGCCGCGGCCACCGGGAGGGTCGGCCACGTGGCGCGGACGAGCCCGGCGACGGAGAGGGTCCACAGGAGCCCGACGACGACGATCGACGCGTTGACCGCCGCCGGGACGGAGGGGAGGAACGGCACGACGGCGACGACCGAGTGCCAGCCGGTCGGGTAGAACGGCGCGTACCCGTAGTCGTAGAGGGGCGCGAGGCCGCCGAACGCGGAGGCGTCGCCGTACTCCCGGACGGTCTGGATCGCGCTGAGGTGGAACACGCCGTCCCACACCTGGCTGGGCCGGTCCGGCACCCCGATGCCGCGCGTCATCGCCACGACGTACAGGCCGGTGGCGACCGCCGCGGCGACGACGGCGAGCACGAGGTGGGGGCGGGCGAGCGGCGCCGGCTGGAGGACCGCGCCGGGGGCCGACAGCAGGGTCGAGCGGTCGGGGGCCCGCGGGGGCCGCGCCCGCCGAGCCGCCACGGACCGTCCCGCTCGCGGGGCCGCGGCCGAGGGCCCGGCGCGCTCGGTGAGGTCGGCGGCAGCATCCGCGGCGTCGTCGACCAGCCCGGCGGTCCGCCACGGCGCGGTGCCCAGCACGTGGCCGAGACCCGCGCAGGCCGCGGCGCCGAGCAGCATGCCGAGCAGGAACGTCCCCAGGCCCCAGCGCACGCCGAGCGCGCCGAGGACGACCGCCCACCCGGCCGAGAGCGCCACGGTCAGGGTGGCCGCGGGACCGAGCGCCACCAGCCCCCGCAGCCCGAGGAGGCGCAGCATCACCCACCCGGGCCCCACCATGAGCACAGTCATGGCGGCCAGCCCGGGCAGGGTCTGCGCCCAGGTCATCCGCCCGCGGGCGTCCCGGCCGCCGGGTCGTCGCAGTACGTGAGCCGCCAGATCGAGGTGGTCCCCGCGCTGGCGACGAGCTCGAAGCCCTCGGCCGGCCGGACGTAGGCGAGGCCTTCGGTCCGGTAGGAGTACTTCTGCTCGTCCTCCTGGGCGCCGCGCGGGTCGGTGTCCGTGTAGACGTGCGTGACGCCGAGGTCGCGGACGATCTCGCAGATCTCGGGGTTCGTGTAGATCTCGTCGAAGCTGGTCCCCAGGGTGGTCAGCTCCTCGCTGTCCCACTGGCCGAGCTGGCGGTAGAGCACGTTGACCCCGCCCATCGACCACAGGTAGCCGGCGCCGGAGAACGGGTCGCCGATGACGACGGCGTCGTCGGGCAGCACGTCGCCCGCGTGCGTGACGAGCTCGATCTCGTCCTGGCTGAGCATCGTGCCCCAGGCGATGCGGTCGGGCACGTAGGAGTTGACGATGACCTGGCTCTTGAGGTCGGCCCGGAGCCCGTTCGTCACGAGGACGATCACCCCGAGCACGGCGACCAGCGCGACGAGCGCGGGCCGCGTGTCCGACCGGCGGCCGCGGTCGTTGGGAGTGGTGGTGGCCGCGGACGTCTCGGGCCGCCGGCGCGCGGCCGCCTGCCGTGGCGAGGCGTAGGGGTCCGCGTGCTCGGCGTCAGCGCGTTCGGACCTCACGCGCTCGCCGGACGTACGTTCGCCCTCCACGCGCTCGGAGTACGCACGTTCGACCTCCGCGCGGCTGGTGTACCTGCGGTCGGCGTCGGCATGGCCGGGGACGGCGCCATCGACGAACCGCGGCTCCTCGACCTCGGTCGTCGCGCCCCGCCCCGTCACGGTCGCCCAGAGGTCCGCGAGCGAGCGGGCCGCGGCGGAGGCGCCGAGCGCGGCGAGCGGCACGGCCATGATCCCGACGAGCACGACCACCCGGCTGGGCTGGGTGTACCAGGGGCCGGCGATCACGCGCAGGGCCCCGTCCTCGGGGCCGGCGGTGATGACGGTGAGGACGACGGCGCACACCCAGCCGAGCGCGACCCACCGTCCCGAGCGCAGGGTGAAGGTGACGGCGAGCCCCACCACCGTCAGCGCGGTGACGACAATCTGGCCCACGGACTGCCGCCAGTCGTAGCTGTAGACCATGGGGTTGTCGATGAGCACCTGCCCCAGCGGCCCCCAGTAGGTCTCCTGACCGCCGCGCTCGAAGCCGGTGACCATGTCGAGCACGGGGAAGTTGGCCAGGGCGACGATTCCGGCGACGAGCAGCGCCGCGAGCACCCCGAGCGTGACGTACACCGGCTGCCGGTGGCCGGCGTCCCACGCGTGGCGCGACGCCCGGTAGATGCCGACGGCCACGAGCGGCCCGGCAAGCAACATCATCGTGAAGGCCGCGGACCCGTGCGTGAGGCCGACCCCGATGAACCCCACGAGGGACGGGACGGCGAGAGCGACCGTCGGCGCGGCGTGCGGGAGCTGGCGCAGGGCGAGGGCGACGAGTGCGAGCAGCCCGGGCATGCCGACGTGCGCCGCGCCGTAGGGCAGCAGCGAGACCACACCGAGGAGGACGCCGGGCGTGGTGACGAACGAGGCGGCGACCAGCGGGGCCGCGACGGCGGCGAGGGGGCGCTGCGGCCAGACGGCCCGGGCGAGCGCGGCGCTCGAGATCAGCCAGATCGGACCCATGACGAACGAGGAGGCGTTGGCCGCCGTCGACGGGAGGTCGAACCCGGGCGAGACGGCGACGAACCCGTGCCACACGGCGGGGTAGAAGGGGCTCTCGAGCTCGTCGTACATCGGGGCGAGGCCGCCGAGCACGGAGGCGTTGCCGGTCTCCGCGATCGTGCGGATCGCGCCGAGGTGGAAGACGCCGTCCCAGGTCTGGACGGGCTGCCCGGGGGCGACCATGCCGCGGGCGAGGCTCACGCAGTGGACGATCGTGCCGACCAGCACCATGGCCACGAGCACGGCGGTCGCGGTCCGGCCGAGCGGCACGGGCTGGACGATCTCCCTCGCGCGCGGCCCCGTCACCCACGGCGCGGTGCCGAGGCCGTGCCCGATCGCGGCGGCCAGGCCGACGCAGACGAGCAGGCCGAACAGCTGCGTGAATGTCGTGTACGGGACCCCGACGAGGTCGTAGATGATGCCGAGCCCGCCCGCCGCGGAGATCGTGAGGACGGCGCCGCCGCCGACGGCGATGAGCCCGCGCACGCCGACCGCCGCGAGCATGAGCGCTCCCGGGACGATCGACGTCACGAGCATGAGGGTCGTCGGCAGGACGAACTGCGCCCAGGTCATCGCTCTCCTTCTCGATCGGCCTCGCCATTGTGGGGCGTGGGCCCGGTCGCGTCGCGGCCCGCTCCGGTCGCCTTGCTCACACCACGCCCCCCGAGGTCACGAGTCACCCCGCAACGGCGAGCCCGTCACCCGCAGACGGCGATCTCCATGAGGCGCGCGTCCTCGTGCGCGGCGACGGTGCGCAGCGTGTCGGCGGGCACGTCGGCCTGGTCCGGGTAGCTCCAGCCGAGGAGCCGGTGCCCCGGGGTGTCGAGGTAGACGTGCGTGATGCCGAGCTCGGTGATCCGGTCGCACACGTCAGGGTCCTGGCCCAGATGCTGGAGGTCGTAGAGGAGCTGGTCGGCCGGGTCGTCCGCCGCGGGGTACAGGGGACGGGGCACGACGTCCCAGCCGGCGAGCGCCGGGGCGAGGACGGCGCCGCTCGCGGGGGCGCCGAGCACGCGGGCGTCCTCGGGCAGCTCGCCGGCGAGCGACCGCAGCCACTCGGCCTCGCCCACGTGCATCGAGTAGGGCCGGTCCGGGACGGCCTGGCGGGGCCCCTGGCGCACGGTCTCGGCGGACACGGAGGCGTGCAGCCCGCCGGTGCCGAGGACGATCGCGGCGGTGACCGCCACGAGGGACACCGCCGCCACGGCGAGGGTGCTGCCGGCGGCGTTGCCGGCCGCGGCGAGGCCGGTGTCCCGCTCCCCCGCCTCAGCCCGGCGCCGCACGAGCCGGACGGCGAGCGCGACCACGCCGGCACCGCCGGCCCCGGCGATGACCGCCATCGGGGCCACGAGGAGCGCCTCGAGCCGGTCGTAGTCCTTGTACCAGAGCGCCGTGAGGTCGCGCAGTGGCCCGTCCGGCCCGGCCGCGAGGACGCGCAGGACGAGCAGGAGCACCGCGGTCGCGAGGATCCAGCGGCCGCGCACGTGCTGGACGAGGACGAGCAGCCCGAGCGCGGCGAGCGCCGTGAGCACCCAGGCCGGGTCCTGGACCCCGGTGAGCGGGGGCACCGGGACCGCGTACTGCAGCGTCTGGGTCACCTCGCCGAGCTGGTCGATCGAGATCCGCTCGAAGTCACCCATCGACGACAGCAGCGGGATCGTCGTCACCGCGATCCACGCCAGGGCGCCCACGAGCATCGGCAGCGCGAGCACGGCGAGCCCCGAGCCCACCCGGTGGCCCGCGGGTCCGCGCGCGATGCCGCGGGCGAGGAGCGCCATGCCCCACGCGGTGGCGGCCACGACGACGACGGCGGGCGCCGAGCCGTGGGCGAGCACCGCCCCGAGCCCCGCGACGCCGACCGCCACCCAGGCCCGCACGTCCCTGGGACGGGCGGCGCACCGCAGCCCGAGGACGAGGACCGGGAGGGTGAGGACGAGCGAGAGCGCCCACGGCCACTGGCCGTGGAAGTACATCGAGTAGTACGGGAAGGCCACCGCGGCCGACGCCACGACGACGGACAGCCCGGCGGCGTACGGCACGCGCGGCGCCGCGGCCCGGGCGAGCGCGGCCACGCCGACGAGGAAGCACCAGGCCACGACGGCGACGACGACGTGGGACGCGACGACGACGTCCGACGCGAACGCCGGCAGCGCCGCGAGCCCGTGCCACAGCGACGGGTAGTAGACGCCGGACTCGCCAGGGAAGAGGGCGTCGAGACCGCCGAGCGGGAACGGGCTGCCGTCGCCGGAGGTGACGAGCGCGGTGGCGGAGTAGTGGAATATCGCGTCGCGGTGCTCGATCGGCTGCCCGAGTCCGAGCCCGCCCAGTCCGGAGGAGACCACCGCGAGCAGGACGACGAGCCCGCCCACGAGCGCGAGTCCGGTGACGAGGCGGTCGCCGCGGCCGAGGTCGGGATCGGCGTCGCGAGCACCCGCCCGATCAGGGCCGGGCGCCCCGGACGGCACGCCCGATGCGGGGCGGCGTCGTCGTCGGGCGCCCGTGAGGACGGCGGCTCCGGTGACGGCCAGGAGGACGACCCACGCGGTCGGCACCCAGGGCAGCCCCAGGGTGGGCACGAGCATCGAGAGCACGCCGACCACCCCCGCCGTCAGCGGCAGCGCCGCGGCGAGGAGGGTGAGTCGGCGCAGCCCCAGCCACGCGTGTCCGATCGCGAGGCCGGGGCCGAGCAGCGCGAGGAGGGACAGTGCCGCGGTGGCGGCGATCCCTCCCAGCGGGGCTCCGCTGGGGTCCAACTACTGGCCGCCGCCCACCGTGATCCGGGGCGTACCGGCCCAGCGGGTGGGATCGGTGACGTTGCGGCCGTCGGCGAGGATGCGGATGCCCGGCAGGTCGTCCGGGGTCAGCTCCTTGTACTCCGCGTGGTCCGCCTGGACGACCGCCGCGTCGACCTGCTCGCCGAGGTGGTATGGGGCCCAGCCGAACTCGCCGAGCTCGGCGTCGGAGTACATCGGGTCGTGGACGGCCACCTCGGCGCCGCGGGCGCGCAGCTCGGTGACGGTCTCGAAGACGCCGGAGAACGCGGTCTCCTTGACGCCGCCGCGGTAGCTCGCGCCGAGCACGGCGACCCGGCGGCCGGACAGGTCGCCGAGGGTCGACTCGAGCCGGCCCACCACGTAGGCGGGCATCGAGGCGTTGAGCTGGCGGGCGGTGCGCACGATCGTCGCGTCGGCGTCGGTCGAGAGGTAGAGGCGCGGGTAGACCGGGATGCAGTGGCCGCCGACCGCGATGCCCGGGCGGTGGATGTGGCTGAACGGCTGGGAGTTGCACGCCTCGATGACGGTCATGACGTCGATGCCGACCGTGTCGGCGTAGCGCGCGAACTGGTTGGCCAGGCCGATGTTGACGTCCCGGTACGTGGTCTCGGCGAGCTTGGCCATCTCGGCGGCCTCCGCGTTGCCCATGTCCCACACGCCGTTGGCGCGGTCGAGGTCGGGGCGCTCGTCGAACTCGAGCACGGCCTCGTAGAACTCGATCGCCCGGCGCGTGCCCTCCTCGGTCAGGCCGCCGACGAGCTTGGGGTAGCGGCGCAGGTCCTGGAACACGCGGCCGGTGAGCACGCGCTCGGGGCTGAAGACGAGGTGGAAGTCCTCCCCCTCGGTGAGGCCGGAGATCTCCTCGATGAGCGGCTTCCACCGGTTGCGGGTGGTGCCGACCGGGAGGGTCGTCTCGTAGGAGATGAGCGCGCCCGGCGTCAGGTGCTCGGCGAGCGAGCGCGTGGCGGCGTCCATCCAGTCGAAGTCCGGGTCCCACGTGGCGTCGTCGACGAACAGCGGGACCACGAGGACGATCGCGTCGGCGCCGGGGATCGCCTCGGCGTAGTCGGTGGTGGCGCGCAGGCGGCCGGCCGGGACGAGCTCGGTCAGCTTCTCCTGGAGGTGGGCCTCGCCCGGGAAGGGCTCCGTGGCGGCGTTCACCGAGTCGACCGTCGCCGCATTGATGTCGACGCCGATCACCTCGTGCCCGGCGTCCGCGAACTGCACGGCGAGCGGCAGTCCGATCTTTCCCAGGGCGACGACGGCGATGCGCATGAGTGTCCTCTCGACTTCGGTGCGGCGCGCGGTGGCCCCGCGCCCGCCTCTTCCGCGGCGGGTCCCATCGTAGGTGCCGTGAGTCCGCGGGCCGCGCTATCGGTCAGGCCCTCCGGTCGAGCGCGGCGAGGTCGGCCGCGACCTGGCGGGCGCGCGCGGCCCACGTGTGCTCGTGCCGTGCCTCGCGCACGTGCGCCGCCACGGCCTCGACCTCGCCCGCGTCGTCGCGCAGGGCGGCGAGCCGGTCCGCGAGTGCGTCGGCGTCGTAGTCGACCGCCCACCCGAGACCGCCGGTCTCGATCGTCCGGCCGGCGAGCGTCCCGGTGGTCGCGAGCACCGGCTTGCCGTGGCCGATGTACTCGTAGAGCTTGATGGGCGCCGCGAAGTCCCGGTACTCCGAGGGCTCGACGACGATCGAGCACGCGTCGGCCCGGCCGAACAGCGGGAGCAGGCCGTCTCCGCGCTCGTGGACCACCTCGACCCGGTCGCCGAGCCAGTCGGCGTACTCCCCGCGCGCGGCCTCCCACGAGTCCTTCGGGGTGCACAGCAGGAGGTGGACGCCGGGCGTCGCGTCGACGGCGCGCAGCAGCTCGTGCATCCGGTAGTAGGAGGTGACGTTGCCGACGTAGAGGAGCGTGAACGGACCGTCCGTGCGCGGCACGTCGCGGATCGCGCCGCCCGGCGGGAGCGGCGCCATCTGCTCGGGGCGCAGGTGCGGGACGTGCGCGGCGAACTCCCGCGAGGGGACGTAGACGCGGTCGAGGAGCTGGCGGTAGGCGCGCAGCTCCGCGTGGTACAGCGTCCGGGTCCCGGCGGCCACGACCGGGTGCACGCGCTCGGTGTACTCGGGGTAGCGCCAGTAGATGTCCCGGTAGAAGACGCTCGTCGGCACGCCGTGGCGCCGCAGCAGCCGGGCGAGGCGCACGTCGACCACGGGGTGCGTGGGCAGGTGGTGCGACTCGGTGAGCACGGTCGGCATCGTCGAGGACTCGCCGTACGCGAGGTCGACCCGCAGCCCGTCCTTCAGACGGCGTGCGAGGTCACGGACGGCCGCCGCCCGCTCCTTGCCGTGCCCGGTCACCTCGACGACCTCGTACCCGAGCCCGCGGAACGCCTCGAGCATGCGCACGGGCCGGATCCCGGAGCCCGACGTCGAGCCCTCGCCCACCGGGTAGGGGGCGTGGTAGACCATCGCCCGGCCCTGCCCCACCGACTGCTCGCTCACCGGACCGAGCCGTGGACGTGGGCGGCGAGGGCGTGCGCGTCGGCGTAGCCGGCGGCCACGGTCTCCACGGAGAAGGCGTCGCCGATCGTCGCGGCGACGTCCTCGGCGGAGAGCGCGGCGGTGCGCTCGTGCAGGTCGAGGACCGCGTCGGCGTAGGCGCCGGCGTCCTGGACGTCCACGAGGGTGCCGACGCGCGGGTCGACGTACTCGCCCTGACCGCCCGTCGAGCCCACGACGACCGGGCGCCCCGCCACGAGCGCCTCGGCGCAGGAGACGAAGAAGTTGTCGCCGCGGGTGGGGCCGAGGAAGAGGTCGGCGCGGGCGAGCTCGCCGAGGACGCCGTCGCGGTCGAGCGTGCCGGTGAGGTGGATCCGCTCCCCCACCCCGACCTCGTCCGCCCGGTCGCGGACGGCGCTCGCGAGCGGGCCGTCGCCGACGAGGGTGAGGTGCGCCGGGTGCCCGCGGCGGCCGAGCTCGGCCACGACGTCGACGGCAAGGAGCGGGTCCTTGCGCTCGACCAGGCCGCCGACGCTGACCATGCGCAGCTCGCCGGATGGCTCGGGCCTGGCCGGGACGGTCGCCAGCGGCGGGACGATGCACGGCACCACGGCGGTCGCGCGGTCGCCGCGCACCTCGCGGATCGGGTCGGCGAGGAACTCGCACACGGCGGTGACGACGTCCGGCCGGTCGAGCAGGCGGCGCACGAGCGGGAGGACGGCGCGCGTTCCGAACCCCAGGTTCTCCGGGCTCGTCAGTCCCGAGTAGTGCTCCGTGTGCACCCACGGGGCGTCCGGGCGCCCGACGACGAACGGCAGGAGCGCGGAGATCGCGGTGGTGTGGACGACGTCGGCGCCGTCGAGGATTCCCGGCAGGGCCGCGGCGACCTGGGCGATCTGGTCCGGGCGCGAGGGCGTCATCGGCAGGCGCAGGACCTTGAGCCCCTCGTGGTAGACGTGCCGCGTGCCGTCGTCCTGGTGGCCGGGGACGAGGTGGACGACGTCGACCGTGTCCCCGCGCGAAGCCATCGCGAGCGCGTCGCGGACGACGAACGAGCCGGAGCTCGGCGCCAGGGCGGTCGGGAACCAGGTGGTGACGACGACGACTCGCATGCCCCCGAAACTACCCGGCCGCTCCGCCTCCGGCGGGAGCAGGCCGCACTAGGCTCGGTGACCGTGAAGATCCTCTCCGTCGTCGGTGCCCGCCCCCAGTTCGTCAAGCTCGCGCCGATCGCGCACGAGAGCGCCCGCCGGGGTGCCGAGCACCTCATCGTCCACACGGGCCAGCACTACGACCCGCTGCTGTCCGACGTCTTCTTCTCCGAGCTGGAGATCCCGGCCCCGGACGTCCACCTCGGCGTGGGGTCCGGGAGCCACGGCCACCAGACCGGGTCGATGCTCGCCTCGATGGACGACGTGCTCACCGAGCACCGCCCCGACTGGGTGCTCGTGTACGGCGACACGAACTCCACGCTCGCCGGCGCCGTGGCCGCCGCGAAGCTGTACGTGCCGATCGCCCACCTCGAGGCGGGCCTGCGCTCGTTCAACCGGCGGATGCCCGAGGAGATCAACCGCGTGCTCACCGACCACGCCGCCGACCTCCTCCTCGCGCCCACGCAGGTGGCGGCCGGGCACCTCGCGGACGAGGGGCTGGCCGGGCGCACCGTCGTCGTCGGCGACGTGATGACCGACGTCCTGCTCGCCACCCGCGAGGCCGTGGGCGACGCCCGCCCGGCAGCGCTGGAGGAGGAGGGACTGGCCGACGGCGAGTTCTACCTCGCCACCATCCACCGCGCGGAGTCCACCGACGACCCCGACCGGCTGCGCGCGATCGTGCAGTCCCTCGCGGGGCTCGACGCGCCGGTCCTGCTGCTCGCCCACCCGCGCCTCGTGGCCAAGGCCGAGGCGGCGGGCATCGACCTGTCCGGCGGCGCGCTGCGCACGCGCACGCCGCTCGGCTACCGGGACCTCGTGGCCGTGGCCGACCGGGCGCGCGGCGTCGTCACCGACTCGGGCGGCCTGCAGAAGGAGGCCTTCCTCCTGCGCACGCCCTGCACCACGGTGCGGACCGAGACCGAGTGGGTCGAGACCGTCGAGCTCGGCTGGAACGTGCTCGTCGAGCCGGGCGACGCGTTGCTCGCGGCCGCCACCCGGCCGCGCCCCGCGGACACCGACGCCACCCCGTACGGCGACGGCGACGCCGCCGCCCGCGTGCTCGACGCCCTGCTCGCGCCCCGCTGACCAGCGTTCACCCTCACCCACCCGCTGCCCACACACGGCCGACACGACGGAGCCCCACCATGACCACCGGCACCGACCCGCTCGACGACTGGGGCCCACAGGCACCTGTGCACCGTGGACGCAGCGGCGGGGCCGACGCGCCCTCGGCCCACCACGCCTCCACCGGCGGCGCCGACGCCTCGCAGGCACCCGAGCGCTCGTCCGCGCCCTCCGGGACGGCCGCGGGGTTGCGCCGGACGCGGGCCTACGTGGTGGGTGCCATGGTCGTCGGTGACCTCGTCGTCATCGCGGTCGGCCTGTTCCTCTTCGAGCCACCGACCCGCTGGGTCGTCCTCGCCGCCGGAGTCCTCGGCTTCGCCGCGGCCGCCTACATGTGGAACCTGTACGGCCGGCAGATCAGGGGGCTCGAGGAGGACGAGGCAGGCATCCCGCGCGCGACCCCGCGCGACCCGAACGCCTGATCCAGCACCTCCCCTCACTCACTCACCCACCCACCCACCGACCTCACCCGCGCGCCGCGAGTCCCCCGATCGCGAGCAGCGCCGTCGCCGCGGTCGCCGTCAGCGTGCGCCACGCGTTCCACCTGGTCCACGGCCGCTCGAACGCCGAACGGGCGGCAGCGAGCAGGCGATCGTCGTCGTCGGGCGCCCGGTCGAGCCGCTCGTTGAGCGGCACGTTGACCGCGAAGGTGATCGCGAGCGTGAGGACCGTCCCCGCGAGGCCGGCGACCAGCCAGGGCAGCGCGGATCCAGCTCCGTCGGCCCCGCCGGCGTCGTCCACCCTCGTCCACCCGAGCACCACGGCCGCGACGGTCGCGACCGGCGTCCCCACGAGGACCACCCCGAACAGCGGGTTGAGGATCGCCCGGTTGACCGACCGCATCGTGGCGACGAACGCGGCGTCGTCGACCCGGCGCAGGCCGGGCATCACCGCGCAGGTGAAGCCGAGGAAGAGTCCCGCGACGAGCCCGTTACCCACGGTGGCCGTGACCAGCGCGGCGGAGGCGGCACTCATCGAACAGTCCCCACCGCAGCTCCTCCGACCAGCGCGCCGATCGTCTCCTCGACGGGCGTCGTCACGCGCACCGTCCGGTCGCCGCGGGGCGCGAGCAGCCCACGTGCGTCGGCGAGGTAGAGCTCGGCGAGACTCTCCGCGACGTGGGCGTCGAAGCCGGCGCCCGCGAGCGTGCCCGCCCACGCCTCCTCCGGTACGACGACGACGTGCAGCTCCCGCCCGAGCGCCCGGCCCAGGTGACCGGCGACCTCGGCCTCGGTGACCTCGGGCCCCAGCACGTCGACCACCTCGCTCGCCCCTCCCTGCTCTCGGATCAGCTGCGCGGCAACGGCCCCGACGTCGGCGGTGGCCCCGAGCGGCAGAGGCTCGTCGGCCGACGGCGCGAGGACCGGGTACACGCCCTCGGTACGCGCGACCTCGAGCACGTCGGTGACCTTCTCCTGGAAGTGCCCGGACCGCATCGCGGTCAGCACGCTCACCCCGCGCAGCGCCTCCTCGAGCCGGTGCAGGCCGTCGACCGGGCCGGTGCCGGCCCCGAGGTCCGCACCGCCCGAGGAGAGCAGCACGACGCGAGGCACCCCGGCATCCTCCACGGCGCCCGCGATCGAGGCGGTGAGCCGGTCGGCGTGCGCATCGAGGTCGTCGGCGGTGAGGTCGAAGGGCAGGAGGGCGAACATCGCTTCCGCCCCGCGCAGGGCGTCGGTCAGGCCCGCGCGGTCCGCGAGGTCGACGACCCTTGCGTCGGCCCCGGCATCGCGCCACCGCTCGGCGTCCGCGTCGCGGCGCACGAGGACCCGCACCTCCTCCCCCTCGTCGAGCAGCCGGCGCGCGGCGGCCCCTCCGACCCGTCCCGTGGCTCCTGCGACTGCGTACATGGCGTCCTCCCCGATGTCGGTGCCGACCGGCGTGCCCGGCGCGGCACCACCGACGCTAGAAGCTCCCTCCAGGCGTTCCCAGCCCCGTTCCGCCGTCGTTCTTGTCCGATCGTCCGGAAGCACTGTCGCGACCCGGCCGGATACGCAAGGCTGAGGTCATGCTGACGACACCCTGGGAGACCCGCGACCGGCTCGCGCGGGCCCTGCAGACGCTGCGGATGCGCGGCATCTTCTACGGGCACTCCGAGCTGACCGCGCCGTGGTCGCTGCGGATGCCGACCGTGCCCGACTCGCTCAGCTTCCACGTCGTCACGTCGGGGGCCTGCCGGCTCGAGGTCGGGGGCAGCGACCCGGTCGAGCTCGGCCCCGGCGATCTCGCGCTGGTCCCGCACGGGCGCGGGCACGACATCGCGAGCGGCGAGGGCGCCGGCACGCCGCGTCCCGTCGAGGACCTCCCCCAGGAGTGGCTGGGCGAGCACTACGCGGTCCTCGAGCACGGCGGTGGCGGCGCGCACACCCGGCTGATCTGCGGGATCGTCGGCTTCGACGAGCCGGCCGCGCGCGAGCTGACGAGCCGCCTGCCGGCCGTCCTCACCGTCGACGCCGACGCCTCCCCGGTCGGCTCGGCGATCCGCGACACGCTCCGCCTCATGGTCGACGAGCTCACCCGCCCGCGCGCCGGCAGCGAGGCCGTGGCCACCCGGCTGGCTGACATCCTCGTGGTCCAGGTCATCCGGGACTGGCTCGCGCACGACGACGCCGCACGGGACGGTTGGCTCACCGCCCTGCGGGACGACCGCATCGGCCGCGCGCTCGACGCGATCCACGCCGAGCCGGGCGGCGACTGGAGCGTGGATCGGCTCGCGCGCACCGCCACGATGTCCCGGTCGACGTTCGCGGCGCGGTTCTCCGAGCTGGTCGGCGAGACGCCGAACGGGTACCTCACCCGGTGGCGGATGCGGCTGGCCCAGGAGCGGCTCGCCGGCGGCGACGCGACGGCCGCCCAGGTCGCCGCCGAGCTCGGCTACCGGTCCGACGCCGCCTTCAGCCGCGCGTTCGTCCGTGCGGTCGGCCGGACGCCGGGGGCCGTCAGGGCGGCCGCGCGCGCGATCTCCACCTGAGCCTCCCCGTCACGCCGACCGCGGCCACGAGAGGTCAGCCGGACGAGGAACCCCGTCGCTCGCGCGCGGCCCGGTCAGCCGCGTCGGGTGGGTCCGCCGGTGAGTGCGCGCCGGACGCGTCCTCCGGGGCGGGCGGTTCGACCGCCTCGGGCGCGCCGGACGCGTCGTCCGGGGCCGCTGCCTCGGTACGAGCCGACCGGGCGGACGCCCCACCGCCCCCGTCGCCGAGCACGAGGCGGCGCAGCCACCGGGGCTCGGCCAGGATCCCGTCGAACGGCAGCTTGTCGCACACGACCCTGAGCAGCACTGGGACACCTACCGCGTACACGAGGAGAAGGAGGACGACGACTCCGGGTCGGGGCTCGGCGAAGGCGCGAGCCGGGCCCTCCACCAGCCATAGCCCCACAAGCAACAAGGGCATGTGGGCCACGTAGATCGGAAGGGTACGCCGCCCCAGCCAACTCCACAGCGCGAACCCTGGTATCCGTGAAAGTCCGATACCTACGAGTGCGACAGCCGTTAGGCCGAGTAGCGCCAGCAGTACGACGTCGGTCCGGTTGTTCGTTAGGACTAGGTCGAACTCGTTACGAGCGATTGCAAGGGGAATGAAGCAGAGCGCCGAGATCGCGCCCAGCACGACCAGCCACCGCTGCCGTACGCGAAGGGCAGGGGCGACGAGGAAGCCGATGAGGAAGAACGGCGCGTAGGTGAAGAGCGGCACCGTTTGCCTGCCGAGGTTCGGGAGTTCCGGGCTCAACAACATCGCCAACCCAACGGCAACGATCAGCACGGGGTAGGAACGCAGGAGTCGCGCCATCAGCGTCATGACGGCAAGTGCCCAGATGAACCACAAGTAGTCCTCAGGCAGCAGCGCTTGCTCGAGTGCCCACGCCGCCACCCCGTCCGGCAACGTCGTCGCGACCGAGAAGCGCCAGCTCCGCACTACGAGTTCGACGAGTAGCCAGACCCCCAAGACCCACGCCATGGGAACGATGCGTGTGCCTATCACCGTCCGCCAGCTTCGCGAGGCAGCATGGAGAAATAGGGCACCAGAGAGCGCGAACAGAGCAGGGATACGGATGGCCTGCGCCACCCGCACCGCAGGCTCCAACTCAGGGAACGGCATACCCCCCATACGCATGAAGTAGAGAGTGTGCCCAAGCACGACGAGAACAACGAGAAATCCACGCGCGGCATCGATCCACGCGACGCGGCCACGGCTGGGCTGTGCGGACTCGTCGCCGGGGCTCACGCGACGACCACGGTGCGCACGTCGTCGGGCCGCATCCAATGGTGGGGGTCGGCGATTCTCCGCCACACACACCGGATGCCAAGGCTCATCCCGTCGAGGCTACCGGAAACCGCCCGACGCTCCGGTGCCCACTTCTCCTCGGCTTGTTTCGCTCTGCGCGGGTACCCGTGCTCGAGGAAGAACTCCCCTCCCGAGGTCCTGCGCCGTGCGGACATGACCGAGACCATGGTCGCCGATCGCTACCGGCACGGAGGACCCATGACGTACGACGCCGCAGGACCACCCGATGGACCGCCCCGGGGCACCCCGTCGCAGGGCACCCCGCCGCGGGGCACCCCGCCGCAGACCGGCGTACACGTGCCGCACCCGCGCGGCGAGGTGATCACCGGCCTCGCCGTCGACTCCTCCACCGCCACGACACGCCTCGTCGGCTACGGCGTCGGCGTGGTGGTGGGGCTCGCGATCGCCGGGTACCACGGCGTCCAGCTCGTCCGCGCGCTCGGGGCGGGCGACGCGCAGACCTCCGACCACGTGACTCCGCTCGGCCTGTCCGTCGTCGGACTCGGCGTGATCGCCGTCTTCGGCATCGCGATCGGGCAGGTCGTGCGGGGTCGCCGCGAGGGCGACGACGCGATCGACCTGCTCGTCACGCCGGCCGGCGTCGTCGGTCCCGGCGGGCTCGGGATTCCCTGGGACGAGATGCACCAGGTGGTGGTCGACGCGCTCCCCCTCGGCACCGGCTCCACCCTCGTCCAGCGAATCTCGACGATGTCCCGGGAGCGGGCGATCCGGCGCCCCGACCGCGACATGACCGCCCGCGAGTACAAGCGCAAGGTGCGGAGCCACGAGCAGGCGGTCGCGCGCCGCACCCCGGTCCTCGTCGTCGTCGAGCTGCGCGACCCGTCGGGCGTCCTCGCGCGCGCCGCCACCGAGCGGCAGCGCGGCGCCGTCGTGCCGAACCACCGCCCCCCGCACGTCCGCATCGAGCTGACCGAGCACCCCGGGGACGAGATCGCGAACGTCCTCACGGCCCTCGACCAGCAGCTCGGCGAGCACGGCCTGCTCCTCCACCGGCGCTGACGTGCCGCAGCGCGAGCCGTACCCGGCCTCGCGGCCGCACCCGGGGCCGCAGCCGTACGGTCCGCAGCCCTACGGCACCTCCGCGGTCGGCCGCGGCCACGTCGTCGCGGGCCTGGGCGCGAACCGGAAGGAGGCCGGCGACCGGATCACCATCTACTGCGTCCTCCTGGTCGCCGTCGCTGCGCTCGCCGTCTGGCTCGTCGTCAGCCTCGTCGACTCCCTCACCCCGGACCGCGTCGGTCCCCTCCAGGTCGAGATTCCGTGGTCCCCGATCCCGACGGCGATCATCTCTCTCGTCCTCGTCCACGTCCTCGGCGCCATCGGGGTCCTCGTCGTCGGCATCGTCCAGCAGGCCCGCCGGCGCACCATCGGCGATGAGGCGATCCAGCTCCTCGTCACCACGGCCGGCCTCACCGGGCCGGGTGGGCTCGACATTTCCTGGGACGAGATCCGGGGCGTGCGCATCGGCCCGCTCCCGATCGCCCACGGAGCCGACGCCGTCGAGATCGGTGGGATCTGGCTCCTCTCCAGCCTCGGTCGCACGAGGCGACAGGGGCAGTACCTCGCGGGCCGGGCCGCCGGGCACTCGGTCCGCTCCCGCCCACCGGTGCTCGTGCTCATCGACCTCGTCACGCCCGCCGGCGTCATCGAGCGGGCCGTCACGGACCGGCAGCGCCGCGCGGTCCACGTCGCCGGACTCACGTCGCACGTGCGGGTCGAGCTGACGGACCACCGGGCCGACCGCCTCGAGTTCGCCGTCCGCGTCCTCGCCGAGGAGCTGGGCCGCCGCGGGCGCGGGCTGTACCAGCTCTGACGGGACCAGACCCGGACGCAGCCCGTGCACGGACGACGGCCCCGGACCTGGGAAGGTCCGGGGCCGTCGTTCAGCGCGATCGGTCGAGCAGCTCCGTCAGTCGAGCAGCGCGAGCGCCGTCGGCGAGTCCGTGGCGGACAGCGCGAGGTCCTCGAACTCGTTGACGCCGTCGAGCTGGACGCCCATCGCGATGTTCGTGACGCGCTCGAGGATGACCTCGACGACGACGGGCACCCGCGACTCCTGCGCCATCGCGCGGGCCTTGGTGAACGAGGCCTCGAGGTCGTCCGGGTCGGTCACCCGCAGGGCCTTGCAGCCGAGCCCCTCGGCCACCTTGACGTGGTCGACCCCGTACTCGGCGACCTCGGCGGAGTTGATGTTCTCGAACGCGAGGGACACGTGGTAGTCCATGTCGAACGCGCGCTGCGACTGCCGGATGAGCCCGAGGTAGGCGTTGTTGACGACCACGTGGACGTACGGCAGGTGGTGCTGCGCGCCGACCGCGAGCTCCTCGAGCATGAACTGGAAGTCGTAGTCACCGGACAGGGCGACCACGTTGGCGTCCGGCCGGGCGGCGGCCACGCCCAGCGCGGCGGGACCGGTCCAGCCGAGCGGCCCAGCCTGGCCGGCGTTGATCCAGTGTCTCGACGCGTAGGTGTGGAGGAACTGAGCGCCGGCGATCTGCGAGAGGCCGATCGTCGTCACGTAGACGGTGTCCCGGTCGAAGGCCCGGTTCATCTCCTGGTAGACCCGCTGCGGCTTGATCGGCGTCTCCGGGAAGTTCGTCTTCCGCTGCAGGGAACCCTTGCGGCCGCGGGCCTCGTCGGCCCAGGTCGACCAGTCGGGCACCTGCCCGGCAGCCTTGCGCTCCTTGGCCACCTCGAGGGCGGTGCGCAGGAACGCCCCGGCGTCGGAGACGATCCCGTACTCGGGCGCGAACACGCGGCCGATCTGGGTGGGCTCGATGTCGACGTGGATGAAGGCCCGGCCCTGGCGGTAGACGTCGAGGCCACCGGTGTGGCGGTTGGCCCAGCGGTTGCCGACCCCGAGGACCACGTCGGACTCGAGGAACGTCGCGTTCGCGTAGCGCTGCGAGGTCTGGATGCCGACCATGCCGGAGGCCAGCGGGTGGTCGTCGGGGATCGAGCCCCAGCCCATGAGGGTGGAGACGACCGGGACGCCGAGGGTCTCGGCGAGCTCGACGAGCTCGGCCTCCGCGCCGGCGTTGACGATGCCGCCGCCGGCGATGACGATCGGGTGCTCGGCGGCGAGCAGCATGTCGAGCGCCTTGTCGACCTGCGGACGCGTGGCGGCCGGCTGCACCACGGGCAGCGGCTCGTACGTGTCGGGGTCGAACTCGATCTCGGCGAGCTGGACGTCGATCGGCAGGTCGATGAGCACCGGGCCGGGACGGCCGGAGCGCATGAGCTGGAACGCCTTGGCGAACACGCCGGGGACCTGGGCGGCCTCGAGGACGGTCTTCGCCATCTTCGTCACCGGCGCGGCGATCGAGGCGATGTCGACCGCCTGGAAGTCCTCCTTGTCGAGCTTCGCGACGGGCGCCTGGCCGGTGATGCACAGGATCGGCATCGAGTCGGCCCACGCGGCGTACAGCCCGGTGATCATGTCCGTGCCGGCGGGCCCGGATGTGCCGATGCACACGCCGATGTTGCCGCGCTCGGCGCGGGTGTACCCGTCGGCCATGTGCGAGGCGCCCTCGACGTGGCGGGCGAGGACGTGGTGGATGCCGCCGTGCTTGCGCATGGCGTCGTAGAACGGGTTGATGGCGGCGCCCGGGAGGCCGAACGCGTGGGTCGCGTTCTCCTTCTCGAGGATGGCCACCGCGGCGTCGACCGCGCGCATGCGAGGCATGTCGATCTCCTTAGGGGGTTCGGTGGGTCACTCGCGCCCGGACAGGCGGGCGATGGTCTGGAACAGGCCGGAGTGGTCGAGCGAGCCGTCGCCGGCGGCGCGGGCGGCGGCCATGAGCTGACCGACGAGCGCACCGACGGGGGCGACGACGCCCTCCTCGCGCGCGGCCGACGTGAAGATGCCGAGGTCCTTGTGGTGCAGCTCGATCCGGAAGCCCGGGTCGAAGGACCGGTCGAGGATCTTCTGCGCCTTCTGGTCGAGGACCTTCGACCCGGCGAGCCCGCCGCCGAGGACCTCGATCGCGGCCGAGGTGTCGACGCCGTAGGCCTCGAGGAACACGACGGCCTCGGCCAGCAGCGCGATGTTGCCGGCGACGATCAGCTGGTTCGCGGCCTTGACGGTCTGCCCGGAGCCGGACGGGCCGACGTGGACGATCGTCTTGCCCACGACGTCGAAGATCTCCTTCGCCGCGGCGAAGTCCTCCTCCGCCCCGCCGACCATGATCGACAGCGCCGCGTTCTTCGCGCCGGCCTCGCCGCCGGAGACCGGGGCGTCGAGCAGGCGGATGCCCTTCTCCTTCGCCTCGTCGGCGAGCTCGACGGTGACGTCGGGCCGGATCGAGGAGAAGTCGATGACGAGGGTGCCCTGCGCGGCGTTGGCGTACACGCCGTCCTCGCCGGTGAGGACGTCGCGCACGTCCGGCGAGTCCGGAACCATGACGGCGACGACGTCGGCGCCGGTCACGGCCTCCGCCACGGAGGAGGCGGCGGTGCCTCCGGCCTCGACGAGGGGGGCGGTCTTGTCGGGCGTGCGGTTGTAGCCCCGGACGGTGTGCCCGGCGTTCTGCAGGTGGACGGCCATCGGGCTGCCCATGATGCCGAGGCCGATGAAGGCGATGGTGCTCATTGGTCGGTCCCCAATCTGTGAGGTGGTCGTGAGGGTCAGGCGGAGCGCTGCTCGCGCGGGAGCCAGGCGAACGGGTCGGCGTCGGCGGTCTTGTACTCGAGCCCGACCGGGCCGGTGTAGCCGGTGGCCCGGACGTCGTCGATCCAGCGGGTGATCGGCAGGTCGCCGCTGCCCGGGGCGCCGCGCCCGGGGGCGTCGGCGATCTGCACGTGGGCGATCCGGTCGGCGTACGCCGCGATGTCGGCGTCGACGTCGGAGCCGTTGACGGCCAGGTGGTAGACGTCGAGGAGGAGGCCGAGGTTCGTGGCCCCGTGCTCGTCACCCACCCGGTCGAGGACGCCGACGACGTCGGCGGAGGTCTTCAGCGGGTAGGCGTCGGCCCCGGAGACGGGCTCGAGGAGGATCGTGCCGCCGATGCGGTCGACCGCCTGGGCGGCGAGCGCGAGGTTCTCGGCGCCGAGGGCGTCCTGCTCGGCCGGGTCCACGCCGTCGACGCGCTTGCCGTACAGCGCGTTGAACGCGCGGCATCCGGTGCGCTCGCCGATCGCGGTGACGACGTCGAGGTTCGCGCGCAGCTCGGCGGAGCGCTCGGGCCACGAGATCAGGCCGCGGTCGCCGCCGGGCATGTCGCCCGCGTTGAGGTTGAGGCCGGTCAGCTGGACGCCGGCGTCGTCGATCGCGCGCAGGAGCGCGTCGATCTCGTCCTGCTCCGGCGTCGAGGTCGGGAAGTGCCACCACAGCTCGATGCCGTCGAAGCCCGCCGCAGCCGCGGCCGCCGGGCGCTCGAGGAGCGGGAGGTCGGTGAGCAGGATCGAGCAGTTGACGGTGTAGAGGACGTCGTCGGCCATCAGGTTCCTTTTCCGCTTCGTGGATGTTTCCTTCCTGATGTCGAAAACGTTAGCAGCGGCGCCGGGAGGGGTCAACAGACCGGTCAGCACACGACGACGGCCGGGACCCGTCGCGGGTCCCGGCCGTTCGCGGCACTGCGGTCGGGGTACCGATCGCCACGACGCACGTCACCCGGCGGCGCCGACCGCACCGAGCCCGTCGGCGATCTCCTGGGCGGCCCGACGCAGCAGCGGGACCGCCCGCGCGCCGAACGCGTCGTCGACCCGCGAGCTCGGGCCGGAGACCGAGATCCCGCTACGCACCGGCGTCCCTGGCACGGCCATCGCGTAGCAGCGCACACCGAGCTCCTGCTCCTCGTCGTCGATCGAGTAGCCGTGCGCACGCACCACCTCGAGCCGCTCGACGAGCTGTCCGAGCGTCGCGGCCGACCGCGGCGTGGGCTGGGCGATGTCCCGACCGACGAGCCGTTCGACGTCGGCGTCCGACATCGTGGCGAGGATCGCCTTGCCCACCCCGGTCGCGTGCGCGAGGGCGCGTCGTCCCACCTCGGTGAACATGCGCATCGACCGGGTCGACTGAACCTGGCCGATGTAGACGATCATCGGACCGTCGAGCGTGGCCATGTTCGCGGACTCCCCGAGCTGGTCGGCGAGGCGCTGGAGGATCGGCCGGCTCGCGACGCCGAGCTGACGGTTCGCGGCCTCCCCGAGGGGGACGAGCCGAGGCCCGAGCGCGTAGCTCCGGCTGGGCATCTGCCGGACGTGGCCGAGGGTGACCATCGTGCGCAGCAGCCGGTGGATCGTCGGCAGCGGGAGCTCGACCGTGGCCGACAGGTCGGACAGGGTCATCTCACCGCCCGCCGCCGCGATGATCTCGAGGACCCGGAACGCGCGCTCGACGGACTGGACACCGCCGCCCTGACCTGTGCTCATCGTCGGACCTCTCTCGTGCTCGTCGCTGACTCGTCCGCGGCCGCCACGGCCGCTCCCTTGTGCCCGATCGCCGCCGCTGACATGCTATCCGCAACGCGATAGCGCTTTTCCGTATCGAGGAATCTACCTCGTCTCCCGGCGCCCGGTGAGCGAGCGCCCCAGCTCCTGCCCGAGGCCGCGCAGCGCGCTCGCGCCCTGCCGCACGGACCGACCCGACGCCCGTCCGACCACCCGTCCCGACAACCGACCGACCGGCACTCCCGCCGCTCGATCGCCCATCGAAAGGACCTCCCGTGAGCCTCTCCCTCGACACCGCCCGGACCCTCGTCGCCGGCACCCTCGCGACGGCCGCCGAGCGCGGGCTCAAGCCGCTCGCCGTCGCCGTGCTCGACCAGGCCGGTCTCGTCATCGCGGCCGAGCGTCAGGACGGCACCTCCGCGCGCCGCCTCGACATCGCGCACGGCAAGGGGCACGGCGCCATCGCGCTCGGCATGGGGTCGCGGGCGATCCAGGCACGCGCCGAGCAGCAGCCCTACTTCGTCTCGGCGGCGACCGCCGCGGTGGGCGGCGCGCTCATCCCGGTCGCCGGCGGCGTGCTCGTCAAGGACGCGAACGGCACCGTGCTCGGCGCGATCGGCGTCTCGGGCGACACCTCCGACAACGACGAGGCCGCCGCCGTCGCGGCGATCGAGGCCGCGGGCCTCGTCGCGCAGGTCGACTGACCGGGCGCCCATGCGGCGTCTACCGCCCGGGCCGGCCGGCGAGCGCGTCGACGTCCGCGGCCGAGGCGCCCACGGCCTCCTCGAGCTCCGCCACCGCGATGGCACCGCAGTCGGTGCCGCGCGCGAGAAACCAGGCGAGCGCGCGCGCCGTGGCCGGCTCGTCCATCACGGCCCCCTCCTCGCGCGCGAGGTAGATCCGCAGGCGCTCGGCGGCGGGCAGGAAGCCCTCCCGGTAGTAGGCGTACGTCACGGCGAACCGGCCCGGCAGGTGACCGGGGTGCATGTCCCAGCCCTGGTGGTAGCCCCGCTCGAGGGACCGGCGCACGAGGCGGCCGTGCAGGGACCACGCCGCGCGCACCTGGTCGGCGTCGCCCACCGGCAGCACGTTCGTCGAGCCGTCGGAGAGCCGCACGCCGGTGCCGGCCGCGGCGAGCTGCATGACGGCCTTCGCGTGGTCCGCGGCCGGGTGCTCCATCGACTGGAAGCGCGCGGCGATGCCGAGCGAGGCGGAGTAGTCGTAGGTGCCGTAGTGCAGCCCGGTCACCCGGCCGCCGCCGGCGTGGATCATCCGGGCCACGAGCGCGGTCCCGTCGGAGCCGAGCACGGCCTGCGGCGTCTCGACCTGGATCTCGAACCGCAGGCGTCCCGCCGGCAGGCCGTGCAGGGTCTCGAGCCGCTCGCAGACGAGCACCATCGCCTCGACCTGCTCGACCGAGGTCACCTTCGGCAGCGTGAGAACGAGGCCCGCCGGCAGCTCGCCCGAGCCGGCGAGCTCGCCGAGGAACAGGTCGAGGGTCCGCAGGCCGCGCGCACGCGTCGGGGCCTCGAAGCTCTTGAACCGGATGCCGACGAACGGGGTCGACGTCCCGGAGTCGATCTCGGCGCGCACCGCGCGGGCGGCCGCGAGCGCGTCGTCGTCCTCGGCGTCGCCGTGGTCCCCGTAGCCGTCCTCGAGGTCGATGCGCAGGTCCTCGATCGGCTCGCTCGCGAGCTTCGCCTCGACGAGCGCGCCGACGTCCGCCCGGAGGTCCTCCCGCACGCCGACGGCGTCGAGCAGCGCGGCGGTCCCGCCGCCCTCCTCGAGGACGGCCAGCGCCCGCTCGCCCCACTCCCCCGCGAGGCCCGCGCGGAAGCGGTCCGCCGGGACGTACACGGTGTGCACGGGCTGGCGGGTGCCGTCGTCGCCGGGGTAGGTACGCGCGAGGTGCTCGTCGGCACCGGCGAGCATCGCGTCGACGTCGTCGTACGTGCCGGCGTCGAGGGACGGTCGAGGGCTGGTCATGCGATCGCTCCGATCGTTGGGCCGGTCGGTTCCGGCACGTGGAAGAATGCGTCGGGTCTCGGCTCCGGGTTTGCGCCCGGGCCCCGCACCACCATCCGACCGACGGCGACGAGGGGAACATGATGGCAAGCGGTTCCGGCGTGCAGTCGGTCGACCGGGCGATCGACCTCCTCGAGCTCCTCACGGACCTCGGCGGGAACGCCGCCCTCAGCGAGCTCGCGGCCGCCTCGGAGCTCCCGCTGCCGACGATCCACCGTCTCATGCGGACCATGGTCGACCGCGGGTACGCCCGGCAGCTGGCCTCGCGCCGCTACACCCTGGGCCCCCGCCTCATCCGCCTCGGCGAGAGCGCGGGTCGCCAGCTCGGCGCCGGCGCCCGCCCGCACCTCGAGCGGCTCGCCCGCGAGCTCGGCGAGAGCGCGAACCTCGCGATGATCGACCGCGACATGGCGGTGTACGTGGCGCAGGCGTCGTCCTCGCACTCGATGCGGATGTTCACCGAGGTCGGCCGGCGCGTGTTCTGCCACTGCACGGGCGTGGGAAAGATGGTGCTCTCCGAGCTGCCCGAGCAGACCGTGCGCGAGATCGTCGGCCGGGTCGGGATGCCCGCCGTGACCGAGAAGAGCATCGTCGACATCGACGCCCTCCTCGCCGAGCTCGACCAGGTGCGCGAGCAGGGCTGGGCGATGAACGACGGCGAGCAGGAGCTCGGCGTACGCTGCTTCGCCGTCACGGTGCCGGGCGCCCCCACCCCGACCGCGCTCTCGGTGTCCGGCCCCGAGGCGCGCGTGACCTACGAGTTCGGCGACCGGGCGGTCCCGCTCCTGCGCGAGGTCGCCACGGCCGTCGCCACCGAGCTGCTCCCGTCCGTCTGACGGGTCGGCGGAACGAGGAGGACCCCCATGCCCGACGACGACGCCGCCGCGCTGCGGCCCGCCCTCGCCGAGATCGCCCGCGACCTCGCGGCCCTGGCACCGAGCGACCGGGTCCAGCTCCTCGTCGAGCTCGGGGACGAGCTTCCCGGGCTGCCGCAGCGGCTGGTCGACCACCCCGAGCTGCTCGAGGCGGTGCGGGAGTGCCAGGCCCCCGTGCACGTGCGGGCCGAGGTCGACGGGTCGGGCGAGGACGCGCCGGTGACGGTCCACGTCTCGGCGGCCCCCCAGGCGCCGGTCACGCGCGGCTTCGCGGGGATCGTCGTCGTCGGCCTGGCGGGGGCCACGGCGGGCGAGGTGCTCGCCGTCCCCGCGGACCTGCCCACCCGGCTCGGCCTCGACCAGGTCGTCAGCCCGCTCCGGCTGACCGGGATGGCCGGCCTCCTCGCCCGCGTGCAGCGGCAGGTGGCGGACGCCGCCGGGCTGCACCGGTCGGCCGACGGCTGATCCCGCCCGCCCGACCGACCGGTGCCCGCTCATCGGTTGACGTCGTCCGCGCGCCTGGCCGGTCGCGCGGAGTCCTCGGCGCGGGTGAGGTGCGGCCAGGCGAGGTCTGCGTCGCTCGCCCGGTCGGCCGCCCGGTCGAGCGAGGACGCGGAGCCGGACCGGCGCCCGTGCCCCAGCCTGCGCCGCGCGGAGCGCTCGGCCTGCTCGCGGGCCGCGTGCTCGGCGCGCCGACGACCGTCGAGCTGGGCGAAGTAGGCCGAGCGGCGCTCCTGCTCGTCCTCCGCGATGTTCGCGCGGGCCGTGGACCCGGCCGTGAAGACCGACGGGTCCTTCGACCGGCCCCAGCGGATCTCGTTGAACAGCAGGTTGAGGATGACGGAGACGATCGCCGCGGCGCTGATGCCCGAGTGGAAGATCATGCCGACCCACTCCGGGAACCCGGCGTAGAAGTCCGGCACCGCGATCGGGATGATGCCGAACGCCAGGGACACCGCGACGAGGGTGAGGTTGAGGTTCCCGTCGTACTTGACCTTCGACAGCGTCCGGATGCCCGAGACGGCGACGGAACCGAAGAGGACGATGCCGGCGCCGCCGAGGACCGGGTTGGGGATGGCGGCGACGACCCGGCCGAGCAGCGGCACGAGGCCGACGAGCACGAGCACGCCACCGCCCGCAGCCACCGCGAACCGGCTCTTGATGCCGGTGATCGCCACGAGCCCGACGTTCTGCGCGAAGGCCGTGATCGGGAACGTGTTGAACACGGGAGCGATGAGCGACGCACCCATGTCCGCACGCAGGCCGTCGCCGACCCGTCGGGCGTCGACCTTGGTCTCGACGATCTCACCGACGGCGAGGATGTCCGCCGTCGTCTCGGTCATCGCGATGAAGATGACGACCGTCATCGAGATGATCGCGCCGATCTCGAAGGTCGGTGCGCCGAAGTGGAACGGCGACGGGACGGCGACGACGTCGCCCTCCGGGATGCCCGAGAAGTCGGCCATCCCGACGGCGGCCGCGAAGGCCGTTCCGACGACGAGGCCGATGAGGATCGACAGCCGCGAGAACGTGCCGGTGGTGAACCGGCTGAGCACGAGGATGACGAGCAGCGTGAACATCGCGAGCCCGATGTTCTCCGGGGCACCCCAGCTCGGGCTCCCGTTGCCGCCCATCATCCAGCCGGCGGCCACCGGCAGCAGCGAGATCCCGATCGTCGCGATGATCGTGCCCGTGACGACGGGCGGGAAGAACCGCACCACCTGGGAGAAGAACGACGACACGACCAGACCGATCGCCGCCGCCACGAGGACGGCGCCGAAGATCGTCGTCACGCTGCCCCCGCCGACGACGATGGTGGTCATCGTCGAGACGGAGACGAACGAGACGCCCTGGACGAGCGGGAGCTGGGAGCCGAAGAACGGCAGGCCGATCGTCTGCACCACGGTGCCGAGCCCGCTGACGAACAGGGCGGCCGAGATGAGGATGCCCTGGTCGGTGGCGCTCATGCCGGCCGCCTGGCCGACGATGATCGGCGGCGCGATGACGCCACCGAGCATCGTCAGGACGTGCTGCAACCCGAAGAGGGTCGTCTTGCCGGCTCCGTACGTCTCGTCCTCGGGCCTCTTGCCCTTCTCGACGGCGTCGGCTGTGGTCGTACTCATGTCTCCCGGGCTCCTTCGCTCAGGTGGTGGCGGACGGAGGGGCGGGTCAGCAGAAGCCGGCGGAGGTCGCCCAGGCGCGCGGCTCGGGGGCGACGCCCTCGCGGCGCACCTCGCCCTCGATGAGCCCGTAGGGACGGTCGGCCGCGTAGAAGACCTCGCCCGGGTTGTCGAGCCCGAACGGCTCGAGGTCCACGAGGAAGTGGTGGAGGTTCGGCATGGAGAACTTGATCTCGCCGATCTCGGGGTGCGCCTCGAGCACGCGGCGGCCCATCTCGTACAGGGTCTGCTGCAGCGCGAGGCTGTGCACGTCGGCGAACGTCTCGAGCAGGATCCGGCGGACGTCGTCGTAGACGGCGTTGAAGTCGATCGACGTGTCGAGGTAGCGCCACTTGGCGGTCACCGACGTGGCGAGCACGCGGTCCGTGGTCTCGACCAGCGAGGTGAAGCGGTCGCGCGGGAACCCGTGGAACTCCGAGCCCGTCGACTTGAGGACGGCGAGGTCCTCGATGCCCGCCACCACGAAGGTGTCGGCGCCGTCGCGCTGGACGAGCGCGGTGCGGGTCTCGACGTCGGTGCGGACGAAGGAGTGGTTGTGCTCGCCGTCGGCCGAGTTGTTCGCGAGCGACGTGGGGATGTGCTCCCACGTGTGCTCCTTGACCTGCCAGCGACCGCCGGTGACCCAGTCGAACGAGCTGGTGAAGTGCTCCGCGAGGCGCAGGCCGAAGTCCTCCGGCGAGCCGATGCCGTCGCGCGCGAGGCCGAAGACCGTGTTCTTCTGCGTGTCGGTGGCCACGACCGGGCTGTTGTCGCCCTCGGTGTGCGCCACGGTGAAGTCGCCGCGGAGCTGCGAGGTCACCGAGAGGTCGGTGATGCAGTGCCGCGCCTCCTGGCGGTCGACCTTGACGAGGCGGACCTCCGCCTTGCCGTACTGGTTCTCGCCGAGGACGATGCCGCCGGTCCCGTTCGTGGTGGTGCTCTCGCTCATGCCCAGCTCCCTCGTTGGTCCTGTGCCGTCCGGATGCCGTGTCCTCGCTGCCGGTCCGCGCCTCGCGGGCCTGCGCCGCAGGGGGTGCGGCCATCCACTCTGACGTCCTTGTCGTTTTCATGAGGTGGAATAACTAATCCACCATGCGGCATCAAGTTACGACCGGGCACGGGTCGTGTCAAGAGACGCGTCACGAGGTGCGGGGCGGTGTCGGCGCGCAGAACCCCGTCGCTCACGCTACCCGCGCCGGACGGGCCACGGAGAGGTCGTGGGGTGGCCACGGAGAGGTCGCGGGGTGGCCACGGAGAGGTCGTGGGGTGGCCACGGAGAGGTCGTGGACGATTAGCGTGGCGCGCGGGCATCCTTCGACCCGGCCGCACTCTCGAGCAGGAGCACCACCATGACGACCTCCTCCGTCACACCCCTCCCCGACGACGACGAGCGCCGGCTCCGTGACGTCATCGCCCGCTCGGCGGCGGCGCGGGAGCAGGGACGGCACCCGTTCGCCGCGATCGTCGTCGGGGCCGACGGGACGGTGCTCGGTGAGGCGGTCAACAACTCGTCCGGCCCCGGCGGCGACCCGACGCAGCACGCCGAGCTCCTCGCCGCGGCCGCCGCCGCCCGGTCCGCCGGCCCCGACGGGATGCGCGGCAGCACGCTCTACACGAGCGCTGAGCCGTGCGCGATGTGCGCGGGGGCCGCGTACTGGACCGGGGTCGGTCGCGTCGTCTACGCGCTGAGCGAGTCGCGCCTGCTGACGATCACGGGCTCGCACCCCGAGAACCCGACGCTCGACCTGCCCTGCCGCGAGGTCTTCGCCCGCGGCCAGCGCGAGGTCACGGTCTCGGGCCCGCACCTCGAGGACGAGGCCGCGCAGGCGCACGAGGGGTTCTGGGTGTAGCACCACCCGCCCACCACCTCCCCACTTTCACGGATCGGAACTTCTCTTCCAGAATCTATTGCGCAACTGAGCGAGTCCCGCTAACGTCCCTGCCACCGACGCGTCGTTGTTCACGGCATGGATAACCATCGACGCGCTGCGAGTCCTCAACCGTGCCGAAGCTGCAGCCTCCGCCCTGTGCGATGCCGGCTGCGTCGAGGAGCGTGTGGCGATGACGCCGAGGCCCATCACACCTGTGCGCCGGGACGATGTCCCGGTGCTGTCATGACCATCTACCGCGCCCGGGTGCTCGACACCCCGGGGGACGCCACGAGCATCGGTCGGCCGGTCGATCTGCGGTCGGACGAGGACTGCGCGCTCGTCGTCGTCGGAGGGACGATCGTCGCCCGGACCGACTACGCGACGGCCCGCGCGGACCATCCGGACGACGACGTGGTCGACCTGCGCGACGGCATCCTCCTGCCGGGCATGGTCGACACCCACGTCCACTACCCCCAGGTTCGGGCCATCGGCGGCCTCGGCATGCCGCTGCTCGACTGGCTCGACACCTGCGCCCTGCCCGAGGAGGCCCGCCTCGCCGACCCCGCGTACGCGCAGGAGGTCGCCCGCGACTTCGTCGGTGGCCTCGTCGGTGCCGGCACCACGACCGCGCTCGTCTTCGGCTCCCACTTCGAGGGCGCGGTCGACGCTCTCTTCACGGAGGCCGAGAGCTCGGGGCTGCGCGTGACGTCGGGGCTCGTCGTCTCGGACCGCACGCTGCCCGGCGAGCTGCTGGCGGGCCCCGCCGACAGCCTCGAGGCGGGCCGTCGGCTCGCCGAGCGGTGGCACGGCAAGGGGCGGCTCCGGTACGCGGTCACCCCGCGGTTCGCCCTCTCGACCACCGACGAGATGCTCGCCGCGTGCGGGGAGCTGCTCGACGACGACCTGTGGTTCACCACCCACGTCAACGAGAACGTGCAGGAGATCGCCGACGTCCGTGAGCTGTTCCCGGACGCCCGGCACTACGTCGACACCTACGACCGGCACGGGCTCATCAACGAGCGGTCGGTGTTCGCCCACAACGTGCACCCGACCGAGCACGGGCTCGAGGTGCTCGGCGCCGCGGGGGCCGCCGTCGCGCACTGCCCCACCTCCAACGCGGCCCTCGGCAGCGGCCTCTTCCCCCTGCGCGACCACCTCGACGCCGGGGTGACCGTGGCGCTGGGTTCCGACGTCGGGGCCGGGACGGGTTTCAGCCTGCTCAAGGAGGGGCTGCAGGCCTACTTCGCGCAGCAGCTGCGCCCCGACGGCGTGCCGCTCGGCGCGCCCGACCTCCTCCACCTCGCCACGCGATCGGGCGCCACGGCGCTCGGGCTCGACGAGACGGTGGGCGACCTCTCGGTCGGCAAGCAGTTCGACGCCGTGCTGCTGCGCCCCGGCCCGCGCGGGTCGCTGCGCACCTCCCTGCGGCACGCGGCCGACCCTGCCGACGCGCTCGCCACGATCTTCGCCCTCGGCACTCCCGCCGACATCGACACCGTGTGGATCGGCGGCGACGTCGCCGCCCTCCCCCACGACTGAGCGAGGGACAGGCCCTCGCACAACCACCGCACGTCCGCAGTCCTCAGCGCGACACGAACGCCCATGGAGGCCGGCATGACCAGCAAGGACGACAAGCACGACCGCAGGACCCGCAGCGCCACCGGCACGCACCCGGAGTCACCGACGACGACGGACGCGAGCCCCGACGACGTTGAAGGCACGGCCCACGCCGCGAGACCGGCCGACGGCGCGGCCCACGCCGCGAGACCGGCCGACGACGCGGGCACGGCGACCGAGGCCGGCGCCACCGCCCGCCCCGCGGATACGGACAGCGCCACCCCCGCACCCAAGAACTGGTTCGACAAGTGGTTCGGGATCACCGCGGCGGGGTCCTCGATCCCCCGGGAGCTCCGCGCGGGTCTCGTCACGTTCCTCACGATGAGCTACATCCTCTTCGTCAACCCCGAGGTGCTCGGCGCGGCGATCGACGTGCCGAACGGCCAGGTCCAGCTCCTCATGACGACCGCGATGGCGGCCGCCATCGGCTGTCTCCTCATGGGCGTCATCGCCCGGTACCCGTTCGCCCAGGCACCGGGCATGGGGCTCAACGCCTTCTTCTCCTTCACCGTGGTGCTGGGCATGGGGGTCGAGTGGCAGACCGCCCTCGGGGCCGTGTTCATCTCCGGCATCCTCTTCGTCGTCCTCAGCGTCATCGGTGCCCGCAAGGCGATCGTCATGGCGATCCCCATGAGCATCAAGCTGGCGATCATGGCCGGCATCGGCTGCTTCCTCGCCTTCCTCGGCCTGCGCAACGCCGGGCTCGTGGTCACGGACGAGGCCACGCTCGTCACTCTCGGCGACCTCACGGCACCGGACGCGTGGATCGCCGTCGTCGGGCTCCTCGTCACGGCCGTGCTGCTGCAGCTGCGGATCAAGGGCGCGCTCCTGTGGGGCATCATCGCCTCCGCGATCATCGCCATCGTCAGCCGCGCCGAGGTCTACACCGGAGCCGACGGCAGCCCCGCGGCGTTCGGCGGCTTCTCCGACGGCATCATCGCCGCACCGGTGTGGCCCTCCGACCTCGTGGGACAGCTCGACATCGCCGGCGCCATCGGGATCGGCCTGTTCAGCGTCGTGTTCACGTTCTTCTTCGTCGACTTCTTCGACGCGACCGGGACCCTCACCGGCCTCGCGCAGAAGTCCGGGCACCTCTCGGAGAGCGGCGACATGCCGCGGGCCAAGACGGCCTTCTCGATGGACGGACTGGCCACGATGGTCGGCGCCACGCTCGGCACCTCGACCGTCAGCGCCTACGTCGAGAGCGCGTCCGGCATCCAGGACGGCGGGCGCACCGGCGTCAGCTCGTCGTTCACAGGAATCCTGTTCGCCGTCTCGATGGTGCTGTGGCCCGTCATGGGCGCCGTCCCCGGCGCCGCGACGGCACCGATCCTCATCCTCGTCGGCGCGATGATGATGGACGGGATCCGGCACATCGACTGGGACGAGATCGCCGAGGGCGTGCCCTCGTTCCTCACGATCATCGTCATGCCGCTGACCTTCTCGATCGCCAACGGCGTGAGCATCGGCGTCATCAGCTACTGCGCGATCCAGATGTTCACGGGCGGGATCCGCAAGGTCCACCCCGTGCTCTACATCGTCGCCATCCTGCTCGCCGTCAGATACATCTTCTTCGTGTAAGCGCCGGTGCCCCGGCAGGAGCACCGCGCTCCGGCCGGCGCACCGTTGACCAGCCCTGCCGCCCTCGGACCCTCACCGTCGCTGCCACTGCCACTACTTCACCCCGGAGTCACCATGACCGTCTGGCTCAAGAACCCGCTCGCCATCCACACCGGCACGTCCGACGACACCGGGGGCGGCCTCGTCATCGACCCGGAGGCCGGGACCGTCGTCGAGCTGGTCCCCACCGGAGGTTCGCCGTCGTCGGCACCGGGAACTGTGGTGGATGCCGGGTCGCACGTCGTGGTGCCGGGTCTCGTCAACACCCATCACCACTTCTACCAGACCCTCACGAGGGCCTGGGCGCCGGTCGCCGACGTCCCGCTGTTCCCGTGGCTCGTCAACCTCTACCCCGTGTGGGCGCGGCTGCACCCGCGTGCCCTCGAGCTCGCGACGACGGTGGCGATGGCCGAGCTCCTGCGCTCCGGGTGCACGACGGCGGCCGACCACCACTACATCTTCCCGGGCGGGCTCGAGGACGCGGTCGACATCCAGGTCGGCGTCACGCGCCGGCTCGGCATGCGCGCCACGCTCACGCGTGGGTCGATGACGCTCGGGAAGGAGGACGGCGGGCTGCCTCCGCAGTCCGTCGTCGAGGATCCCGACACGATCCTCGCGGACTCCCAGCGGCTCATCGACACCCACCACGAGCGCGGGGACGGCGCCCAGGTGCAGATCGCGCTCGCGCCCTGCTCCCCGTTCTCGGTGACGACGTCGATCATGCGGGACAGCGCCGAGCTCGCCGAGCGCAACGACGTCCGCCTGCACACCCACCTGGCCGAGACCGACGACGAGCAGGACTTCTGCCTCGAGCGGTTCGGCATGCGCACCGTGGACTACCTCGAGTCGGTCGGGTGGCTGACGGATCGGACGTGGCTCGCGCACGGGATCCACTTCGACGACGACGAGATCGCCCGGCTCGGCGGCGCCGGGACCGCCGTGGCGCACTGCCCGTCGTCGAACATGCGGCTCGCGTCCGGGGTCTGCCGCGGCGTCGAGCTCGAGGACGCCGGCGTCCCGCTCGGGGTCGGGGTCGACGGGTCGGCGTCCAACGACGGGTCCAACATGATCACCGAGGTCCGCCAGGCCATGTATCTGCAGCGGTTGCAGTACGGGGCCGAGAAGGTGACGGTGCGCCGGGCCATCGACTGGGCCACGCAGGGGTCGGCCCGCGCGCTCGGGCGCACCGACATCGGTGTGCTCGCGCCCGGCAAGCAGGCGGATCTCGCCATGTTCCGGCAGGACGACCTCCAGTTCTCCGGGAGCCACGACCCGCTGTCCGCACTCCTGCTGTGCGGGACCGAGCGGGCCGACCGGGTGATGGTCGGTGGACAGTGGCGCGTCGAGGACGGTCAGGTGCTCGGGCTCGACGTCGCCGAGCTGGTCGCCGAGCACTCCGCTGTTGCGAAGAAGCTGGTCGCGGGCTGAGTAGCGCACAGGCTGAGGAACGCACAGGTTGTCCAGCAGCGGAACAGCGAGGCATCGGGGCAGCCGCCCTCCACCACCAGACCACCGGGCTCGACCGCCACCACCACCGCCGGCTGCCCCGCACGCGTCGCTGCCACAGCTCGAACGGTGAGATCTGTGCCCAGGATTCTTCGAGCTCGGCCTCGGGCGCGAGTAATCAGTAGTCAGTAGTCAGAAGTCAGCCCGTCGGAATGGGGCCACGTTCGTCGTGGGGCGCGAGCAGTCATCCCTATGCGTAGGGATCGTCGAGCTCGTCGCAGGGGTCGGCATCTGGTGGCGGATCGCCGCCCTCCGCCGCGGACCCTCGCCGCGTTCTCGGCCGCCTGTCGTTCCCGGCGCCGTTCCTGTTGAGCGATACGCCTTCGGGAGGTGGCCCGGGATCTGCCAGGTGTGTCGGGGCGGCGACGTACGTGTGGCCCGTCGGGGTCGTGACCGTCAGGGACGTCGCGTCAGCCTGATGGGTCCAGCCCGCCTGCTCCTTGATGAGATTGCATCTCTTGCACAGCCCTGACGCGTTCTCGAACCTCGTCTGCCCACCGTCGGCCCACCGCATCGCGTGGTCGATGTCGCGGATCGGTGCCCCGCACCACGGGTTGCGACAGTCGTCGTCCCGAAGCAGAACCATCCGTCGCAACCTGTTGCTGAAGGTGCGAGACCGGGCATCCATCTTCGTGATCAGCCCGGTGGTCGGCTCGGTCCAGATCCGCCGGAGCTCGACGTCGTTGGCCTGCGTCTCGTTGAGCATGCCGCGAGCCACGAACGCGGGGATCGGCCCCTGGCCAGGCACCCACGCCGGGTCGTCCCCGCCGAGCAGGGTCTCGTCCGTCATCACCAGCGTGAGGTCGACATCCCGGGGTTCGGAGAGCCCGACGCCCGTCACGCGTTCGACGAACAGGTCCGCCACCAGCTGCGAACGCGACCTGCCATCCGCGCCGACCGGCCGACCGACCGACGCGAGGTCAGCGGCAGGCCCAGAGCCAGAGGGGCCGCCGGGACCGGAGGCAGAACCAGAAACGTCGGGAGGCGCGGATGCTGAGGAAGAAGAGAGCACGGCGCCTGGCTCGATGTGGCCAAGCGTCGTGATCTCCCCCGTGGTCAGGTTGATCGAGGCGCTCGGCTCAACCTTGGCCGCATCCGTCGGGAACGTCTCGACGGCGGAACCATCACCGTTGCCGTTGCCGTTGCCGTTGCCGTTGCCGTTGCCGTTGCCGTTGCCGTTGCCGTTGCCGATCATCCCGGCGCTCGCTGCATTCCCTGTGAGAATCCGGTCGGCCTCGTCCATGAGCGAGTCGTAGACGCGCCGCGCCTGGGAGACCGGGAGATGGGCGGTGAGGAAGCACATCCCCGGCTCGGTCGCAGGCCGAATCGTCACCCGCCGCGTCTTCTCGGCCTCCGTGGCACGGCGCGTCGCGGCCTCCGCGTCGAGCCGCTGGGCGATCCGCTTGGCCCGGTGGGAGACCTGCCGATCGCTCAGTCCGCCCAGGACCGGCGCGAGCTCCTCGTCCACCGTCCGGCGATCGGCCTGACCGAGCTCACGCACCTCGTTGACGAGGAGGTGAGCCCGCGACTCCGACAGCTCGCCGGACTCCATGAGGTCCAGGGCGTAGGGCATGTCGCGCACGACGACCTGAGCCGCGGACAGCCGACGCTGGCCCGACGACGCGGACTCGCGCCGGGCAAGCGCGATCTCGTCCGCGACACCGATCCCCTGGCGGGCCTTCGGCACCCCGTTGATGCCTTCGCGGGTGCATCGCAGGACGTCGAACATGGCCGTCGCTCGCATCTGGGCCGCTGCTGCCGCGGACTTGAGGCCTTCGGCTGCGGCGATGATGTCGATCGCGTCCGGTTCGGCCGTGACCTGGATGTCCGCCAGAGCCTCGGTCACGAAGCGCATGCCTTCGGCCGTCTTCAGGACGTGCCTGATCATGTCTCGCTCCACGTCCGCCCAGAACCTGGTCTCCACCGTCTTCACCCCCGCCCGCCACATCGCGGCCACTCGCATCGAACTGTCGTTCGATTGGCTCTCAGTTTATCGCGACGGATGGTGATCAAACAAGACCAATCGACATATCTGTGGACGCACAGGCATCAGATGTACCTGTGGACCCGGGTCGATGCGGACGGCGTCACGGACACGGGCGACTCAGCAGGGCTTCCGCTCGGGGCCCGGCTCGGTCGCCGGACGACTCTGTGACCTGGTGACGCGCTGACTCGGTGACGCACAGCGTCACTGAGGGGTGACTCGGCGACTCGGTGACTCGGTAACTCGCAGCGTCGTTGGGGGGGTGACTCGGCGCCCCGGTCACCCGGTGACCCGGTCACCCGGTCACCCGGTCACCCGGTGACCCGGTGAGCCTGTGAGCCTGTGAGCCTGTGAGCCGGTGACGCGCAACGCCGGTGGGCGTGGCAGGGCGGTCGGCGACCGCGCGGAACGGCGCTCCTGCCGGGCGCGCGGTCCATATGGGCGTGCGGCCCAGACGGACGGTAGCGCCGGCAGTAGGCAGCACCTGCGCAAGTGGTCGAGCAGCGCCTGCACGAGCAGAGGGCAGCACCGGCGGGAGGACGCACACGTCGACGAGCGCGACGAGCCCGACGAGGGACGAGGAGGGACGACGAGGGACGAGGAGGGACGACGAGCGCGACGAGCGCGACGAGCCCGACGAGGGACGAGGAGGGACGACGAGGGACGAGGAGGGACGACGAGCGCGACGAGCGCGACGAGCGCGACGAGCGCGACGAGCGCGATCGCACCACAGCTCACCGAGGCAGCCACGAGCCGGGACGAGCCCGTCGGGTCCGATCGGGACCGCAGATCTCGGCCTGTCCGCGTCGCTGACGGCCACCGCTCAACGGCGCACGCGGAACTGCGTGGAGCACGACCGGCACCGTCGGACGACAGGCGGGTGCCGGGCGGGGCGCGGCGCCGGTGTTCAGGGTGCGGTGTGCGTCGTGCCGCGCGCGGCGGCCGGGCGCGGGGGCAGTGCCCCAAGCGCACCGCCGCGAGGCAGCCTGACCGAGCAGTCGGTGCGAGCTCCCCGGACCAGGTGCGAAAGTCAGCGCGCCGGTTCGGCACCCACCACGCGGCCGACACGAGCGCCGGCAGCACCAGCACCAGCACCGGCACCAGCACCAGCACCAGCACCAGCACCAGCACCAGCCTGCGCCCCGGCCGACGACCACTCGGACGGCACGACCGTCCCACTCCCCCAGCCGCGCGCGATCTCGGCGCCCTCGAGGATCTGCACGAGCGACGCGGCAGCACTGATCGCGATCACCTCGGGAGTCTTCCCTGTGATCCCGGGAATCCCGACGGGGCTGTGGATCGACTCGATGGCCTCACCGGAATGCCCGGCGTCGGCGAGGCGCTTGCGGAACCGCAGCCACTTGGCGCGCGACCCGATGAGGCCCACGCTCCCGAGGTCGCCGCGAGTGATCGCGGCGTCGCAGAGGAACAGGTCCTCGGAGTGGTCGTGGCTCATGATCATCACGTGGGTGCGGGCGGGCAGCCCGCGCAGGACCACCTCGGGCGCGGGCGCGTGGTGCCGGTGCACGGTGGCGTTCCCGACGACGTCGGCGAGCCGCTCGGCGTCGACCATCTCCGCCCGGCTGTCCACCAGGTGGAGCGAGATCGGCAGCCGCGCGAGGATCCGACCCAGCTCGAGCCCGACGTGCCCGAGCCCGAACACGGCGATCGACGGCCGCGCACCGAACGGTTCGAGCAGCACCGTGACGTCGCCGCCGCAGCACTGCGTGCCGTGCGTGTTGTCGGCGTGCTCGTTGAGCCCGAACGACATCTGCTCCGGCGACGTCCCACCCTCGACGATCACCGCGCGCGCACGCTCGACGACGCTCGCCTCGAGGTTCCCCCCACCGACGCTCCCCCACGTCTCGTCGGCGCCGACCACCATCTTCGCCCCGGCCTCCCGCGGCGCGTGGCCGCGCACGGTGAGGACGGTGGCGAGCACGCCCGGACGCGACTCCTCACGGAGGCGCTGCAGGGCGGCGAGCCAGTCCATCACGCCACCACCGTCAGGTCCCGGAGACGGGCACCGGCGACGAGGGCCGGTGTTCGGCGTCGGAGGGGCTGGTCGCAGCACCGTTCGACGCCGATCCGTTCACGACGTCGCCGCCGTGGTGCACGCCGGCCGTGGCGGGCGAGTCGGGAATGCCCACGACGTCGGACACCCCGCCGTCGGACCCGGTCTCCGCCCCCTCGGCACCAGCACCCTCAGCACGAGCATCGGCATCCCCCGGCGACCGCACGGACTCGATCGCCCAGTACACCGCCTCCGGCGTGGCCGGGCTCGCCAGCTTGACCTCGGTGCCCGGCTCGCCGAACGCCGCGACGGCGGTGCGCAGCGCCTCGCGCACCGCGAAGGCGAGCAGCAGCGGCGGCTCGCCGACGGCCTTCGAGCCGTAGACGACGCCGGTCTCCTCCGCCCGCTCGAGGAAGTGGACGTTGAGCTCCTCCGGCATCTCCGAGAAGCTCGGCAGCTTGTAGGTGCTCGCCGCCTGGGTGGCGAGGCGCCCGCGCCGCTCGGTGTCGGACTGGTCCCAGACGAGCTCCTCCTGGGTCAGCCAGCCGACACCCTGGACGTACCCGCCCTCGACCTGCCCGACGTCGACGAGCGGCGAGAGGCTGTCCCCGACGTCGTGGACGATGTCGGTGCGCAGGAACCGGTAGGCACCCGTGAAGCCGTCGACCTCGACCTCGGACACCGCGACGCCGTAGGCGAAGTAGCGGAACGGCTCGCCCTGGAACGTCTTGGCGTTCCAGTGCAGCCCGGGCGTGCGGAAGTACCCGGCGGCGAACAGCGGCACCCGCTGGAAGTAGGCCTTGTGCGCGAGCTGAGCGAACGTCAGCTCGGCGTCCGCGCGCCCGAGCGCGGTCACGGTGCCCCCGGAGAACCTCACGTCCTCGGGGTGGCAGTTGAACTCCCGCGCCGCCACGTCGGCCATGTTGCCGCGGATCTGGTCGCAGGCGTTCTTCACGGCGCCGCCGTTGAGGTCGGCGCCGGTGCTGGCCGCCGTCGCGGACGTGTTGGGCACCTTGTCGGTCCGGGTGGGCGCGAGCCGCACGTCCGCGAGCTCGACCCCGAGGGCCGTGGCCGCGACCTGCCGCATCTTCGTGTGCAGGCCCTGCCCCATCTCCGTGCCGCCGTGGTTGATGAGGACGGACCCGTCCTTGTACACGTGCACGAGCGCGCCGGCCTGGTTGAACGCCGTGAGGTTGAACGAGATGCCGAACTTCACGGGCGTCATCGCGATCGCCCGCTTCGTGTGCCGGTGGCTCGCGTTGAACTCCTCGACCCGGCGCGTGCGCTCGGCGTGGTCCGACGAGTCGAGCGCCTGCTGCCACAGCGCCTCGAGCCGCTCCGCGTGCCGCACGGGCATGAGGTACGGCGTCGAGTCGCCCGGCCGGTAGAAGTTCCGCCGGCGCAGCTCACCCGGCTCGATGCCGAGCAGGGGTGCGCACCGCCCGAGGATGTCCTCCATCACGAGTGCGCCCTGCGGGCCGCCGAACCCGCGGAAGGCCGTGTTCGACGTCTTGTGCGTCTGGGCGATCCGGCCGCGGATCCGCGCGTCGGGGATGAAGTACGCGTTGTCGATGTGGCACAGCGCGCGGGCGAGGACGGGCTCGGACAGGTCGAGCGACCAGCCGCCGTCGGCCGTCAGGGTGGCGTCGAGACCGACGATCCGTCCGTCGTCGTCGAACCCGATCTCCCACGAGGCGTGGAAGCCGTGCCGCTTGCCGGTCATCGTCAGGTCCTGGGTGCGGTTGTAGCGCACGCGGACCGGCCGACCCGTGAGGACGGCACCGAGGGCGGCGACCGCGGCCGGCCCGTTCGCCTGCGCCTCCTTGCCGCCGAACCCGCCGCCCATCCGCAGGCTCTGCACGGTCACCGCGTGGTTGTGGAGCCCGAGGACGTGGGCGATGATCTCCTGCGTCTCAGAGGGGTGCTGGGTCGAGGACTGGACGAAGACCTGTCCGCCCTCGTCGACCGTGGCCAGCGCCGCCTGGGTCTCGAGGTAGAAGTGCTCCTGGCCGGCGAACTCGAACTCGCCGGAGAACCGGTGGGTGGCGCCCGCGAGCGCGGAGGAGGCGTCGCCCCGGTCGATCATCGGCTGCGAGCCCTGGAAGGACTCCTGCTCGATGGCCTCCGTGAGGGTGAGGATCGACGGCAGCGGCTCGTACTCGACCTCGACGGCCTCGGCACCGAGCCGGGCGGCCTCGAGGCTCTCGCCGAGCACCCACGCCACCGCGTGGCCGTACTGCATGACCTCCGGCGGGAACAGCGGCTCGTCGGCCTTGGTCCCGGCGTCGTTGACGCCGGGGACGTCCGCGGAGGTGAGCACGCGGACGACGCCCTCCACGTCGTACGCCGGCTCCGGCCGCAGCGACACGATGCGCGCGTGGGCGTGCGGCGCCTGGACCGGCCAGGCGTGGAGGACCCCCAGGGTCCGCACCGTGAGGTCGTCGGTGTACAGGGCGGTGCCCGTGACGTGCAGGCCGGCGCTCTCGTGCGGGACGCTGCGTCCGACGATCGGGTTGACGGGACGCTCGGACAGGGCGCTCATCGGGCCACCTCCAGGACCTCGGACGGGCTGTTCTCCACGTAGAAGCGGCACAGGGCCTGACCGAGCATCGCGCTGCGGTAGCGCGAGCTCGCCCGGTGGTCGTCCATCGGGGTGCCCTCGCCGGACATGACCTCGGCGGCCGCGGACACGGTCTCCTCGGTCCACGGGCGGCCGCGCAGGGCCTCCTCGGTGGCGAGCGCGCGCACCGGCGTGGCGGCGATCCCGCCGACGCCGATGCGGATGTCGGCCACGACCCCGTCCTCGATCCGGGCGGCGATCGCGACGGCCACGCTCGAGATGTCGTCGAACCGGCGCTTGGCGATCTTGTAGAACGCGGTGGTCGGGGCGAGCGGCAGCGGGATCCGCACCGCCCTGATGATCTCGCCGGGCTCGCGCACCGTCTGGCGGTAGCCCGTGAAGTACCCCGCGAGGTCGACCTCCCGCTCGCCGTCGCGCGAGGCGAGGACGAGGGAGGCGCCGAGCGCGAGCAGCGCCGGCGGTGCGTCGCCGATGGGCGAGCCTGTGCCGAGGTTGCCGCCGAACGTGGCGCCGTTGCGGATCAGGCGCGAGGCGAACTGCGGGAACAGCTCGGCGAGCAGGGGGATCTCGCCGTCGAGCGTGCGCTCGATCTCCGAGAGCGTGAGCGCGGCGCCGATCTCGACGTGGTCCTCGGCGCGCGTGAGGGTGCGCAGCTCGGGCAGGCGGTCGATCGCCAGCAGCACCGGCGGACGCGTGTGCCGGATGTTGAGCTCGACACCGAGGTCGGTCGCACCAGCGACGATCTGCGCGTCGGGCTGCTCGGCGAGGCGGTCGAGGAGCTCCGCGAGGGTGGCGGGGCGGACGAACTCCGCCTCGCCGTGCGCGTAGGAGGTGGGGCGGGCGTCCGGACCGGCGGACTCGGCGCGACGTGCCAGCGGGTCCTCGGGGGCCGGGGAGCCCAGCGCGTACGCGGCGTCCCGGATCGGGCGGTAGCCGGTGCAACGACAGAGGTTGCCGGACAGGGAGTGGAGGTCGAAGCCGTTCGGGCCGACCTCGTGCGCGTGGGCGTCGCTCGCGTCGACGTCGAGGACCGAGGTGTCGACCACCGTGGAGGCACCCTCAGGCGTCGCGTCGGTGACGGTGCCGTCCGGGCTGGCGGTGCCGTCCGGGCTCGCGGTGCCGTCCGGGCTGGCGGTGCCGTCCGGGACGACGGCCCCCGACGACGACACCCCCGCCCGCTCGGGCCGGTAGTACTCCGCCGCCATCGAGCAGATGAAGCCGGGCGTGCAGTAGCCGCACTGGGAACCGCCGCGGTCGGCCATCTCGCGCTGGACGGGGTGGAGGTCCTCCACCGCGCAGGCCCCGGGCGCCGTGCCGAAGCCCTCGCTCGTGACGATCTCCTGGCCGTCGAAGGCGAGGGCCGGGGGCAGGCAGGCGTTGACGGAGGTCCACCGCGACCGCCCCTCGCCGTCGGGCCGTGCCACGAGGACCGCGCAGGCGCCGCACTCACCCTCGGCGCAGCCCTCCTTGGCGCCGGTCAGCCCGAGCGAGCGCAACCAGTCGAGGAGGTTCGTGTGGACGGGGGCACCGGAGATCTCCCGGTCCTCACCGTTGACGTTCACCGTGATGCGGGCCATTGCTCACTTCCCTGTCGAGCTCGACGTGCAGTCGTGGGGCGGTTCGCGCGTCCCCGACCCCTTGGGTCGATGCGTCCACCGTCCGGGCCCCCACGGCAACCCCGGCGTGTGCGGACATTCTACGCGGAGACTCCGCGGTCGGGCAATATTTCGGAAGAGTTCTCTCGCATCGTGAAGTTCACGACGACGACAGCCGGTTGCTCAGCTCCCGCGATAGGTCGAGTAGGCGAACGGGCTGAGCAGGCACGGCACGTGATAGTGGTCGCGCCCCTCATCGACGAAGAAGTCGATCGTCACCGACGGGTAGAAGGTCTCGACGCCCTGGGCGCGGAAGTACTCGCCGGTGGCGAAGGTGATCCGGTAGGTGCCGGGGTCGATCACCTCGGGGCCGAGGTCGCGGATGCGGCCGTCGGAGTTCGTGGTGCCGGCGGCGACCTCGGTCGCGGTCTCGGCCCCGGCGGCACCCGAGGCGCCGTCGCCCTCGATGCGCGAGAGACGGACGGCGATGCCGGCGGCGGGGATGCCGGTGACGGCGTCGAGGACGTGGGTGGTGACGTGCGAGGTCATGCGAGCTCTCCCTTGAGACGAAGGACGGCGATCTCCCGCAGCTGCTCGGCGCAGACGCGGCGTTCGGTGGCGGGGTCGTTGGTCAGGCGCTGCTCGAGGGCGGCGAGGATCTCCTCGGCGTCCCGGCCGGCGGCGCGGATGAGGAAGACGTGGCCGAACCGCTCCTCGTAGGCGAGGTTGCCGGCGCGCAGGCGCTCGGCCACCGAGGCGTCGGAGCCGTCGACGCCCGCCTGCTCGCGGGCCGAGTGCGCGGCGTCCGGGTCGTCGCCCGTGGCGCGCTCCCCGATGCGCGGGTGGCGGGCGAGGGCGCCGTCCACCTCCTCGTCGGTCCACGGGTCGGCGGCGGTCTCCGCGGCGCGGACGACGTCCTCGACGCCGGCGTAGGGGCGGCCGGCGACGATCTCGTCGGCCCAGCGCGGCACCCGCACGGCGGCGAGCAGGATCTCGCGCGCGGCGTCCGCGTCCTCGTTGAATCGCGTGAGTGCGGTGGTCATGCGGCACCTTCTGATAGTTTCGGATCGCGGAACAGAACTTCCAGATGACGAACGTAGAAGGCGCGCTCGCCGCCTGTCAACATCCTCCCCGACGGGGCGATCGGGCGCAGGGCGATCGGGCGCGAGGTGCACGTGCCGAGGCCACGCTGCCACGCACCCGCACTGCCGCGCACCCGACCATGGAAGCATCGAGACCGAGCCCGACGACGGAAGGACCCGACGATGACCGACCAGACCCGCAGGCCCGCCCCCACCTACTGGGCGACGCACGGCGGCCACCCGCCGCAGACCGACCTGCTCACCGACCGCGCGATGTTCCGCGAGGCGTACGCGGTCATCCCGCGCGGCACGCAGATGGACATCGTCACCTCGAACCTGCCGCACTGGCGCGGCACCCGGCTGTGGGTGCTCGCGCGGCCGCTCACCGGTTTCGCGGAGACGTTCTCCCAGTACCTCGTCGAGGTCTCCCCCGGCGGCGGCTCGGACCGCCCCGAGGACGACCCGGGCGCCGAGGCCGTCCTCTTCGTCATGGAGGGCGAGCTGGAGCTGACGCTGGGCGAGGACGCGACTCCGCACCACCTCACGGCCGGCTCCTACGTCTTCCTCGCCCCCGGCGAGACCTGGACCCTGGCCAACGACGGCGACGAGCCGGCCCGCTTCATGTGGATCCGCAAGGCCTACCAGCGGGTCGACGGGATCGAGCCGCCCGCCTCGTTCGTGACGAACGAGCGCGACGTCGACCCCACCCCGATGCCGGACACCGAGGGCCGCTGGGCCACCACGCGGTTCGTCGACCCGACCGACGTCCGCCACGACATGCACGTGACGATCGTGACGTTCCAGCCGGGCGGGATCATTCCGTTCGCGGAGACCCACGTGATGGAGCACGGGCTCTACGTCCTCGAGGGTCAGGCCGTCTACCGGCTCAACGAGGACTGGGTCGAGGTCCAGGCCGGCGACTTCATGTGGCTGCGCGCCTTCTGCCCGCAGGCCTGCTACGCCGGCGGCCCCGCCCCGTTCCGCTACCTGCTCTACAAGGACGTCAACCGGCACGCGCCGCTCTTCCTGGGCGGGATGCACCGGTAGGTCGCCGGCGTCCGGGAGGCGCCGGGCGGTCGCCGGCGACCACCTGTCGCCGGCGCGACCTCGAGGTCAGGCGTCGCCCCGCCGGAGCAGTCGACCGTGCGGGGTGTCGCCGACCTCGTCGCCGCGCAGGAAGGTGCGGCGGACGACGCCGGTGAGCTCGCGGCCGTCGTAGGCGGAGATCGGGTTGCGGTGGCGCAGCTCCTTGGCGACCACGGTGAAGGAGTCGTCCGGCGCGAGGACGGCCAGGTCGGCGTCGTACCCGACGCCGATGCGCCCCTTCCGGGCCAGGCCCACCCGCGCGGCGGGCCGGGCCGACATCCACTCGACGACCCGCTCGAGCGGGATCCCGCGGCGGCGCGCCTCGGTCCACACGATCGGCAGCTCGAGCTGCACGGAGGAGATCCCGCCCCACGCGACGGCGAAGTCGCCGTGCTCGAGGTCCTTGAGCTCGACCGTCGAGGGCGAGTGGTCGCTCGCGACGTAGTCGATCGTCCCGTCGAGGAGGCCCTCCCACAGCAGGTCGCGGTTGGCATCCTCCCGGATCGGCGGGCAGCACTTGAACGCGGTGGCGCCGTCGGCGATGTCCTCCGCGTTGAGCGCGAGGTAGTGGGGGCAGGTCTCGGCGGAGATGTCGACCCCGTCCGCCTTGGCGCTGCGCAGCATCGGCAGGGCGTCCGAGGAGGACAGGTGGAGGACGTGGCTGCGTGCGCCGGCCCAGCGGGTGCGCTCGATGAGCTGCGCGATCGCGAGGTTCTCGGCCCCGCGAGGCCGCGAGTCGAGGAACTTCTTGTACGTGGCGCCCTCGGCCTGGGGCGCGCGGCCGATCGAGCGGTCGTCCTCGGCGTGGACGATCATCATCCCGCCGAACGAGGCGAGCTCGCCCAGGTAGTCCTCGAGCTCGTCGGCCTCGAGGTGGGGGAACTCGTCCACCCCGGAGCCGGACAGGAAGCACTTGAAGCCGAACACGCCGTCCTCGTGCAGCTCGCGCAGGTCGGCCCGGTTGCCGGGGACCGCGCCGCCCCAGAGCCCGACGTCGACGAACGCCTGCGGCTCCGCGACCAACCGCTTGTACTCCAGCGCCGGCCGGTTGACGGTCGAGGGGATCGAGTTGAGCGGCATGTCGACGATCGTCGTCACGCCGCCGGCCGCGGCCGCGCGGGTCGCGCTGGCGAAGCCCTCCCACTCGGTGCGGCCGGGCTCGTTGACGTGCACGTGGGCGTCGACGAGGCCGCTGATCAGCACCTCGTCCTCGGCGAGCTCGACCACGCGGTCGCCGGTCAGGCCGGCTCCGAGGGGCTCGACGGCGACGATCGACCCGTCGCGCACGCCGATCTCCCGCGGGGCGAACCCGTCCTCGCCGAGGACCCGGCCGCCGCGCAGCACGAGGTCGAACGCGCCGTCCTCGCGGGTACGCACAGCGTCACCGGCAGGCGCAGCGTCACCGGCACCCGCGGGCACGGGCCGTTCGTCGTCGTCGGGCAGGCCGTGCTCCGTGCGGAAGGCGCGGATCTGCTCCCGGATGCGCGCGGGGTCGTTGACGTCGGCCACGACGGCGCCGGGGCCGTGGGTCGGGACGTCGCTCTGCTCGCTCATCGGATCTCCTTCGATCGGTGGGGGCAGCCGCCCTCCGGCCGTTCCGCGACCCGTTGCCGCGTCGCCGCCACTCCCTCGCCACGATTCCACTTGGCGAGAGACAGATTCTGCACACCGGAAGCCTACGGCGGTGGTCGAGTAACGGTCAACGACTCACGACACCTCGCGCGACTACCCTCGGCCTGCTGCCTGAGACACGGTCGCACAGTCGACGCACCGCCACGCAGCCTTACCGTCACACAGCCACACCGCCACGCAGCCCGAGGAGAACCATGACGAACGACGCCGGCACGGCGAGCCACGGCGGCCAGGGCAGCGGCGGCCAGCTTGCGCGGTTCGTCGTCGACCCGGCCGAGCACCGGTCGAAGGTGCGCAAGCAGTGGCTGGCGCTGCTCGGCTTCTCGGTGCTCGCCGTCATCTGCATCGGCGGGCTGCTGTCCGGCGAGGTCACGCGACGGCTGTTCATGATCGTCCTGCTGGGGATCGTCGGCGTGCTCGGCGCCGGCGGCGCGATCTGGCGGCTGATCAGGCTCCGCGCCGAGCGGCGCACGGGCGACGACGCGATCGACCTCGTCGTCACCGAGAACGAGCTCGTCGGGCCGGGCGGGCTCGCGATCCCCTGGTACGAGGTGGCGGGCGTCGAGATGTCGGCGTCGACCCCGGTGACCGCGCAGGGGACGCGGGACGCCGAGCGGTCCGCCGCGCTCGTGCGGATCCTGCTCACCGACCCACGATCCACCCTCGAGCGCACCACCACTCCCCTGCAGGCCGCCGCCGTCCGCACGAGCGAGGGGGCGCCGCACGTGCGGGTCGAGCTGGGCGAGCGGTCGGCCGCCGACGTCGCGCTCCTGCGCGCGGTCCTCGACGCCGAGCTGGCCCCGCGCGGCCAGCGGGTGACCGAGGTCAGGGGCTGAGCAGAATCAGCTGCTGAGCGCTGGGGGCACTACCAGGTCAGCGTCCGCAGCCCAGGGAAACCGGTGACGGCGCGGTCCACGGACACCAGCACGAGATTCTCCGTCATCGCCTGAGCGACGAGGAGGCGGTCGAACGGGTCGCGATGGGCCCAGTCGAGACGGCCCGCAAGGAGCGCGGCATCGGTCTCGAGCGGGAGCTCGGTCGCCCCGATCTCGGCGACACGCGGTGACCAGCCGGCGAGGAGACCCTCCGCCTCCGTGAGTCGCCCGAGCCGATGCTTCGTCGACACCTCCATGGCCGACACCGCCGAGACGACGAGCCCCGATCCTCGATCGGCCAGCGCGTCGCGCACGTGTTCAGGCACACGGTGCGGTGCCGCGAGGAGCCACAGCAGGACGTGCGTGTCGAGGAGATGGTTCACTCCCACGCGGCCAGCTCACTCTCCGGGAGCGGCTCGTCGACGTCGTCCGGTACGTCGAAGGACATCGTGCCGAAGGTGCGAGGCGGCGCCCCGTCGACGGCGACCAACCGGGCCACGGGCACGCCGGCCCGGGCGATGACGACGTCCTCACCCCTGCTCGCTCGCACCAGGAGCTCGGAGAGTCGAGTCTTCGCCTCCTGCACGTTCGCCATCTCGGTCATGACGTCACGATATTACTGGTCTGGTCAACCTGACCAGACCACGGGAGCCGCGGCCGGACATGACGGGCAGAACGGCCCGCCGCGAGCCGGATGACGACGTCGGACGATCCCTAGGGTCGTGGGTATGCAGCCCCTCGTGCCGACGTCCAGGCCCCTGTCCCCCGCCGAGCTCGTCGACTGGATCGACCACCGCGACCAGATCCGCACCGAGCAGCTCGGCCAGGAGTACGCCCTGGCGTCGACGACGGGCACGCTCCTCGTCACCGGCGCCGCTCCCGAGCGCGGTCCCCTCGTGGTCCGGGCCGACCGGAGCGGCGTCAGCGTCGGCGACCACCGGTGGGCGGCCGCGGACATCCGGGCGGCACTCGTCCACGCGCCGGGCCTGCTGAGCGCGGACGAGGAGCGGGCCGCGCGTGAGGAGCTGGTCGCACGGACCCCGTACGCGAGCCACCCGATGGTCGCGAAGGCGATGCTCGCCCGGACCGACGCCACCCGGGAGGTCGGCGCCCGCATCCTGCTCGACGTCGCTCCCGGCCCCGTCGTCATCGAGCTCGAGGGCGTCCTCGCCTTCCAGGTGGCGCGCCTCCACGGCGCGTTGTGGCTGGCCCGCGGTGCGGACGCGGACGCGGACATCGCGTGGGGGCCGTCGGACGTCGACGCCGACCCGTGGCCCGAGCCGCTGCAGGAGTTCCTCGCCGCGGGCGGGGACCTCGCCGCGGTCGACCCTCCCGCACGTCCCCGGACGGAGGCGCCATTCCGTCTGCCGGTTGTCGGCGAGCCCGACGCGCTGCGCCCCGAGGAGTCGGCGGGCTACGCGCGCTACCGCCTCGGCCTCCTCGGGACTCCGCCCACCACCGATCTCCTGCGCGTGACGGAGACGATCGAGGAGGCACCGCCCAAGGGCCGTCGCGGACTACGCGGACTGTTCGGATCCTCCAGCCGGCAGGTCGAGAAGGAGCGGACCTTGCGCGCCGGTCCGGACGGGGTCGAGATCGACGGCGAGCACCACGGGTGGGACGCGGTCTCCCGGCTCAGGGTCCGCATCGGCGAGCTCCGGCTCGCCGACACATGGACGGACGTCCTCCGCGAGCTACGCCATCTGCTGCCCGACGCGAGCGACGAGTACCTCTCCGAGGTGCTCCTCCTGTCCGGTGGGTCGCTCCACCTGGTCGACGCCGAGATCGAGCTCGACGCCGGGGGCGGGCCCCGGACGCTGACGCTGACCGGTGAGCGGGTGTTCCAGCTCGCGTCCTGGCTGCCGGTGGTGCGCGGGGCCGCGCGGGACCACGGGGTCGACGCCGACTGGGAGCTGCCCGCCTGGTACGTGCGGGACTAGGGGTTCGTCCTACGCCCGCCCGGCGCGGGCCGCCAGCGCCCCGACCGCCTCGCCCCACGCGGTGATCTGCTGCTCGGCGGACAGCTCCCGCGCCGCGGCGTCTGAGCCTGCCTTCCACCGCGCCACCTCGGCCGGGTCGAGCCGGTCGAGGAGCGCGACGAGGTCGGTCTCGTCGTAGCCGGCCGTCACGGCGCCGAGCCCGTGCTCACGGACGAGGCCCGCCATCTCGGGGTTGGGGCCGACGACGATCCCGAGGCGCGCCTGGACGAAGTCGAAGAACTTGTTCGGCAGCGTCCACTCGAGGTTGAAGGTCACGGGCGGCACGAGGAAGAGGCCGACGTCGTAGCCGGCGAGGGTCTCGACGAGCTCGTCGGCGGGCACGGCGTCGTGCAGCGTGACCTTCTCGGAGGCGTCGGCGAGCGCCGCGATCTCCGCGAGGTAGGTGGGGTCGGACGGCATGAGGTAGAGGTCGAGCGTGGCCCCCGACGTCGAGGCCTCGACCGCCCGCACCATCACGTCGAGCGCGCGCACACGCGTCGCTCCCCCGGAATGGACGAGGCGCACGGGCTCGCCGACCGGCGTCGGGCTCGCGTCCCGGAACGGGGCGGCGTTGACGACCACCCCCGCCTGCACCCCGTACTCACGCTCGTACTCGCGCGCCAGCCCCGCACCCACCGTCGTCACGGAGTCGCACAGCGGCAGGAAGGTCCGGACGAGCCACCGGTAGTAGGGCGCGACGAAGAGCCGCCACCGCGGCGAGGCCTCGTGCTGGCGCGGCGCGTACTCGTGGAGGTCGGCGTGCACGCCGCCGCGCGGGTGCAGCCCGAGGGCCAAGGGCACGGTGTCGGCGTCGTTGGCGACGACGACGTCGAACTGCCCCACCGGCAGCATCTCCCGCAGGTACGCGTTGACGGCGTTGTCCCGGTAGACCGCGGCGAACCGGCGCTGCATGAGCAGGAGCCGGTCCTTGTGCCAGGCGACGAGCTCGTCGGGGATCTGCACGTGCTCGACCACGCCGTCGGGAGCCGGCCCGTAGCCGACCGTGGTGACGTCGTGGTCGCGCGCGAGGAGCCGGATCTGGCGCAGCAGCCGGGCGTCCGAGGTGAGGATCGAGTACGAGATGACGAGCACCGAGGGGCGGGAGGTCGGTGCGTCGGCGGCGTGCGTCATGGCGCCCATGCTCCCACCCGCGGCCCCCGTCGCCCGGCACACTGTCCGTATGAGCCCCAGCCTGCGCGACGTCATGGCCGCCGGCGTGCGGCGCCTGCCCGACGAGCGGCGGGAAGCCGTCGAACGGCGGCTGTTCGCCCGCGAGCTTCGTGCGGCCGGCGAGCTCGTGCCCTACCTGCCGGACGACCGCACCGCGGGACTGCTCGTCGGCCCGACGAACACGGCGGGCCAGGGCTACCTGTGGGCGCGGGCCGTCGAGGAGCACCTGGGCGGCGTGGCCGCGCGCTCGGTCACCCTCGAGCGTCCCGGCGGCGTCGACCGCTTCTCCTACCCGACCGATGTCGCCCTGCCGCTCGCCCTGCGCCCGGGCCGGGCGGCGTGGCGCGACGGGGTGCTCGCGCGGTTCAGCCACGCCCTGTTCGAGACGGGCTACTCCCCGACGACGATGACCACGGCGGTGGCGGACCGTGACGAGATCGAGCGGTACCGGGCGGCGGGCGTGACACCGGGCGTCGTGTTCCACGGCTCCGAGATCCGCGACCCCGACCGGCACGCCGAGCTCTACCCGACGAGCCCCTACCGGGACGCCGTGCGAGTCGACGACGCCGCGCGCGAGCGGATCCGGGCCGCCCAGCGGCTCCTCGAGGTCGAGGGCCTGCCGGCGTTCGTCACGACCCCCGACCAGCTCGACCTCGCGCCGGGGGCCACGCTGCTGCCGATCGTCGTCGACGTCGAGGGGTTCGCAGCGCCCCACACGGTGCCGGCGCTCGGGCACGAGCGGCCGATCGTCCTGCACGCGCCGTCGAACCCGGCGCTCAAGGGGACGGCCGTCATCGAGCCGGTGCTCGAGGCGCTCGACGCCGAGGGGCGGATCACCTACCGGCGGCTCGAGGACGTCCCGCACGAGCGGATGACGGAGTTCGTCGCCGGCGCAGACGTCGTCGTCGACCAGATCCTGCTCGGCGCCGTCGGTGTGCTGGCGGCGGAGGCCATGGCAGCGGGGCGTCTCGTCGTCGGGCACGTGCACGAGCGGGTACGCGCGCGGCTCGACGGCGACCTGCCCGTCGTCGACGCGACCCCGGAGACGTTCGCGCACGTGATGGACGAGATCCTCACCGACCGCGACCGGTTCGCCGAGATTGCGGTTCGTGGGCCGGACTGGGCGCGCACGCACCACGACGGGCGGGCCTCGGCGGCGGCTCTGGCGCCGTTCCTCGGGGTCGCGGAGATCTAGCTCGTCAGCAGCTTCTCGATCGCGTCGCCCCACTTCTCGACCTCGGCCTCGGCGGCGAGCTCGCGGGCTGCGGCGTGGCTCGCGGACTTCCATCCGGCCACCGTCTCCTTGTCCAGCGTGGCGAGCGTGGCCTCGATGTCGTCGACCTCGAAGCCGCCGGTGACCGCGCCCAGCCCGTTCTCCCGCACGACCGACGCCATCTCCGGGCTCGGGCCCGTGACGATGCCCAGGCGCGCCTGGACGTAGTCGAAGATCTTGTTCGGCAGCGTCCACTCGAGGTTGAACGTCACGGGCGGCACCACGAAGATGCCGACGTCATTGCGGTGCAGGACGCCGACGAGCTCCTCGTACGGCACGGGCTCGTGCACGCGGACGTTCTCGGTGGCCGCGGCCTGCGCCTGCAGGTCGGCGAAGTAGTCCTTGTAGACCGGTACCACGTAGAGGTCGAGCTCGACGCTCCCGGGCAGGCGCCCCGCCGCCTCGATCGTGCGTTCGAGGTACCGCCGGGGCATGGCAGCGCCGGAGTGGACGATCCTGATGCGCTCGCCGACCTCACCGGGCTCGAGCTCGTGGAACGGGGTCGCGTTGGCGACGACGCCGACCGGGACATCGACGATCGTCCCGTACTCGCGGGCGAGGCCTCCGGACACGGTCGTCACCGAGCGGGCGCGCGTCAGGTACCGGCGGCACAGCCAGAGGTAGTACGGGCCGATCCTGCGCCGCCAGGCCTCGTCCTCCTCGTGCCACCGGGGGAAGTACTCGTGCATGTCCGCGTGGATGCCGAACCGCGGCTTGAGCGACACCGCGACAGGCAGGGCGTCGGCGTCGTTGGCCAGGACGGCGTCGAAGGTGCGGCCCTTGAGCTGCCGGCGAGCGCCGCGCATGGCGGGCTGCTGCCAGTAGGCCAGCCGGTAGATGCGGGTCGTGATGATCCGCCCGTCGAGCTTGCGCGGGAGCGAGCCGTCGAGCTCGATGTGCTCGACCACGCCGTCGGGCGTGGGCCCGTACCCACAGGTCGTCACGTCGTACCGGTCCGCGAAGTACCGCACCTGCTTGATCACCCGCGGGTCGGTGGCGATCTTCGAGAAGGACAGGATGAGCAGCGAGCGGCGGTCGGTCATGCGCCGACCATATGGGCGATCGGCCGTCCCCAGCCTTCCAGTGCCCGCTCCGCGGCGAGCTCGGTCGCGGCCGTGTGCGCGGCCGACTTCCACCGTTCGACCCGCTCGGCCTCGAGGGCACGGAGCGTGGCGGCGACGTCGTCGACCTCGAAGGTGTCCGTGACGTCCCCGAGCTCATGCTCCCGCACGACCTGCGCCATCTCGGGCGACGGCCCGACGACGATCCCGAGCCGCGCCTGGACGTAGTCGAAGATCTTGTTCGGCAGCGCGTGCTCGTGGTTGAAGCCGGTGGCAGGCAGGACGTAGAGACCGACGTCGTAGCCGTTGAGCGTGTCGATGAGGCTCTCGTAGGGCACCGGGTCGAGCACGCGGACGTTCGACGTCGTCGCCGCGAGGGCCTGGAGCTCGTCGAAGCATGCCGGGTCGTGCTTGACGAGGTAGAGGTCGAGCGTGACGGCGTCGGCGGCCTTGCCCGCAGCCTCGATCATCCGGTCGAGGTGCCGGCGCCGGATCGAGGCGCCCGAGTGGACGACCCGGATCGGGGTGGCCACGGGCGTCGGTGAGAGGTCGTGGAACGGGGTCGCGTTGGTGACGACGCCGACGTCGGCACCGGTCAGTTCCGTGTACGCGCGGGCGATGCCGCCGGACACGGTCGTCACCGCGGCCGCGCGCGGCAGGTACCGCCGGCAGAGGTAGCGGTAGTAGGGACCGATGCGCTTCCGCCACAGCGGGTCGTCCTCGCGCCACCGCGGGAAGAACTCGTGCATGTCCGCGTGCACGCCACCCCGGGGTTTCAGCCCGAGCGCGACCGGCACGGCCTCGATGTCGTTCGCGAGCACCGCGTCGAACTCGCGACCGGACAGCAGCGAGCGCGCGGTCCGCATCCCGTTCTGCCGCCAGAGCGCGGCCCGGTAGGCGCGCAGCGTGATGAGCCGCCCGTCGAGCTTGTTCGTCCGGCCGGCCGGGAGCTCGACGTGGTCGGCGACGCCCTCGGGCGCCGGGCCGTACCCGCAGGTCGTCACCTCGTAGCGGTCGGTGAGGTACCGGACCTGCTTGAGGACGCGGGGATCGGTGGCGATCGAGGAGAACGAGAGGATGAGCAGCCGGGCCGCCTGAGTCATGGGCGGGATTCTTCCATCCGGCGGCCGCTGCCCTACGCCAGCCCGGCGAGGTTGGCCTGGTGCGCGAACTCGGGGTGCGCAGCGACGACCTCCTCGAACGTGCCGCGCGCGGCGATCGTGCCGCCGCTCATGAAGCACACCTCGTCGGCGTGGCGGATCGTCGAGAGGCGGTGGGCGACGGTGACGACGGTGACCTCGCCGTGCAGCTCGCGCAGCGCGTGCGTGACGGCCTCCTCGGTCGCCGTGTCGAGCGCCGAGGTGGCCTCGTCCATGACGAGGACGAGCGGGTCGGTGTAGAGGGCCCGGGCGATGCCGAGCCGCTGCCGCTGACCGCCCGAGAAGGCGAGGCCGCGCTCGCCGACGAGGGTGTCGAGCCCGCCGCGCTCGTCGACGGCGTCGAGCAGCTGGGCGCGCCGCAGGCAGTCGCGCACCCGGTCCTCGTCGATCGTCGAGCCCCAGGCGAGCGCGACGTTCTGCGCGATCGACCCGTTGAACAGCGAGACGTCCTGGGGGACGTAGCCCACGCGGGAGCGCCAGTCGGCCAGGACGTCGTCGAGGTCCTGGTCCCCGATCCGCATGATGCCGTCCTGCGGGACGAGCAGCCCGAGGAGGATGTCGACGAGCGTGGACTTCCCGGCGCCCGACGAGCCGGCGAGCGCCACGTGGGTGCCCATGCGGACGGTGAGGTCGATGTCGTGGACGGCGGGCGTCTGCGAGGTGGGGTAGGTGAAGCCGACTCCCTCGAGCACGAGCTCCGTCGGCTCCCCGACGATCGGCTCGCGGCCCACGGTCTCGGCGTCGCGGATGAACTTCTCGGAGGCACGGATGTCGTAGATGACCCGCTTCGCGTGCGGGAGCGTGGTCGAGGTCTGCGTGAGGATCGCCTGCATGCGCGTGATCGCGGGGATCATCCGGAACCCCGCGACGCCGAACATCGCCACCGCGGCGAACGCCTCGGTCGCCCCGCCCTGCCAGTAGCCCACGCCTCCGACGAGCACGAACCCGCCGATGAGCGCCACCTCGAGCACGTACTTCGGCGCCTGTCCGAGGAACTGGCTGTTGGAGCGCGCGCGGACGGCGTGCTTGCGGTTGTCCCACACGACGTCGGCGACCTCGGAGGTCTTGTCCCGCAGGACGATCTCCTTGAGCGTGGCCACCATCTCGGTCATCAGGCGGGCGGTCTTGAGCGAGTAGTCCCGGTTGACGCGGCCGGCCACGAGGGCCTTCGGGTTGACCACGAGGTAGAGGAGCGCGGCGAGCGCCCCGAGGTAGACGACCGTGATCGCAGCGATCATCGGCTCGGCGACGACGAGGACGAGCAGCACCGCGAGCGTCGTGGCGATCTCGGTCGGCAGGCTCGCGACCGGCAGCAGCAGGCCGGAGGTGGTGTTGGCGATCCCGACGTCGGCCATGCGGACGAGCTCGGCGGAGTTGCGCGAGAGTCGGTCGGTCCACGGCGAGTGGAGGTAGGCGCGGAAGAGCCGGTCCCCGATCTCCATCTCGTACTCGGCGAACTTCCGGGTGGCCACCCAGCGCATGGCGAGCGAGGCGATCGACTTCGTGCAGATGAGCGCGCACACCGCGAGGAGGACCCAGATGTACTGGTCGGTGCTGATCTCGCCGATGAGCGGGAGGCTGACGGGCTGGCCGGACACCATCGGGGCCATGACCAGCGCGAGGATGCCGAGGGCCACGACGTCGAGGAGCGCGAGCAGCGCCGTCACCGTCGAGTACACGAGGAGGTAGCGGCGGGCGCCGTCGGGGAGCATCGGCAGCAGCGTCCGCGTCGTCCTCAGAAGGTCCTTCACCCGTGCTCCTGCTGCTCGTCGTCCGGGCGCCGGGGCGTCCGTGGGGCGCGCCGACCGGCGCGTGCCGTTCATCGTGCCACGCGGCCCCACACCCGGGACGGCCGCACGCCGGTGGGGTCGCACACCCGTTTCCGGGCGCTCTCCCTATCCTTGCCGGGTGCGTCCACACCTCCTCTACGTCGCCTGGGGCTTCCCGCCGTGCCGGGGTTCCGGCGTCTACCGGGCCCTCGCGACCGCCAACGCCTTCGCCGAGGCCGGGTGGGACGTCACCGTCCTCACCGCGCCGCGGGAGCTGTTCACCGAGCTGTTCGGGGCCGACCTCTCGCTCGAGCGGCGCGTGCACCCGGCGATCGAGGTGCTGCGGGTCAAGCAGGAGCTCGCGCACATCGAGACCGACCTCGCCGGGTACTCGCGGGCGCGCGTGGCCTCCGAGCCGGGCTGGTTCTCGGCGTTCATGCGGTCGAGCGAGCTGAGCTTCCCCGAGCGCGTCTACGGCGGGTGGGCCGCGAACCTGCGCGCCGCCGCCGAGCAGGTCCACGAGCGCCACCCGGTCGACCTCGTGCTCGGCACGTCGAACCCGCACGTCGACTTCGTCCCCGGGCAGCACCTCGCCCGGCGCGCCGACGTGCCCTACGTCCTCGACTACCGCGACGGCTGGGCCCTCGACGTGACGACGGGCCGGCGCGTGTCCGGCGAGCGCTCGCGCGCGTGGCGCACCGAGCGGGAGCTCCTGCTCGGCGCCGAGGAGGCGTGGTTCGTCAACGCCCCGATCCGCGACTGGTACGACGAGACCCTGCCGGAGGTCGCCGACCGCACGCACGTCGTGGCCAACGGGTACGACGGCGACCTCGGCGAGGCGATCGACTCCCTGCGCCCGACCTCCGCCCCCGACGACGACGCCCCCCTCACCTTCGGCTACCTCGGCACCCTGTACGGGTCGGTGCCGGTGCGCGAGCTCCTCGAGGGCTGGCGGGCGGCGCGGGCGCGGAGCGCGGACCTCGCGCGGGCGCGGCTCGTGCTGCGCGGCCACGTGGGCCACCAGGGCGCGCCCGAGGAGCGGACCCTCGCCATGCTCGCCGAGTTCGCCGGCGACGGCGTGGAGCACGGCGGTCCCGTCCCGCGCGCCGAGGTGGCGTCGGTGTACGCGGGCTTCGACGTCCTCGCGCTCCCGCTCATCCCCGGCCGGTACGTCACGAGCGGCAAGGTCTTCGAGTACGCCGCGACCGGCCTGCCGGTGGTGTCGGTGCACGGGCCGGAGTCGGCGGCGTCCTCCGTGCTCGACGGGCATCCCGCGTGGGTGCTGACGGAGTCGATGTCCGCCGACGACGTCGCGGACGCGCTCGTGGCGGGCGCTGCGCTCGCGCGCTCGGCGACCGCGGGCTCCGTGGCCGAGACCCGCGAGTGGGCCCGGCGGTACGCGCGCGAGGAGCAGCTGGCCCCTCGGGTGGCCGAGCTCGGTGAGTTCGTCGCGCGGCGGGCGGCAGAGCTCGGCCTTCCGGTGCCGGAGGTGCGGGCGCACGAGCTGGGCGCCGACGCCGTGGGCGAGGCGAAGGCTGCGGCGCCGACCGCCGGCAACGCATCGACCGTCGCGGGATCGCCGGCCACCGGTTCGGCGTCGACCACCGGAGACTCGTCCGGCCCGCCGGCTGCGCCCCGCGCGTCGCAGCCTGCGCGGCGATTCGTCCTCGTCGTCGGGTCCGAGGATCCGGCGGACGAGGTGCTCGCGCGGTCCGCGGGGGCCGGGGACCTGGCCGAGCGGCTGGGGAGCCCGGGCACGCCCGCGCACGTCACGCTCGTGTGCCGCACGGCGCCGGTCGCACCGGTGGCGGGTGTCGACGTCGTGCACGTGATCGCCGAGGACCACGGGCCGCTCGCGAGGATCGCGGGCTCCGGGAGGTACCGGTCGTTCGACGCGGCCGCGAGGCGCTCGGTGCCCGGGCGGCTGCTCGCCACCCTCAGCCCGGTCGACGACACCCGCACCGTGTGGCGGGCCGCCCGGGCCGACGCGACCGCGGAGTCGCTGGCCGGGCAGGCAGACGTGGCCGTGGCCGTCGACCTGCCCGCCGTGCGCACGGCGTGGGAGTGGCTGCGGCGCGGCGTCGTCGGCCGTGCGGTGCACGGCGTGGCCGCGGCCGAGCGGCTGGCGAGGCGCGAGGAGTCCGCGGCAGGCGCAGGGTCGTCGGGGTCGCTCGGGTGAGCGGGGCCCGCGGGGAGGGCGGGGAGCACGCGGCGAGCGGGGAGAACCAGCCCTCGGGAACGGTGCCGGACGGCGCCCCGGCCCCCGAGGAGAGCGTGACGCCGGACGAGCGCCCGTCCTCCGGTCCCGAGCGTGTCGCAACCCGCGGCCGGTGGACCGCGTCCGGCACCCCCGGCACGCTGCCCCGCCTCGACTCGCTCACCGCGCTGCGCTGGTGGGCGGCGCTGGCGGTATTCGCGCACCACATGACGAACTTCGCGCCGCTGCCGATCTCGGGGCCGCTGCGGCTCGGGGCGCAGGGCGTCGCGTTCTTCTTCGTCCTGTCGGGCTTCGTCCTCACGTGGTCGGCCCGGCCCGGCACCCCGGTCTCGACGTTCTACTGGCGGCGGTTCGCCCGGATCTGGCCGGCACACATGGTGGCGCTGCTGCTGGCGGTGGCGGTGTTCGTCGGGCCGCCGGCGGACGTCGAGGAGAGCTGGGTCCGGCCGCTGTCCCTCGTCCTCCTGCTGTCGGTGGTGCTGCTGCACGGGTGGTCGAGCAACAACGAGGTGGTGTTCTCGGGCAACCCGGCGTCCTGGACGCTGTCGCTCGAGGCGTTCTTCTACGCGACGCACCCGTGGCTCGACCGCGTGCTCGGCCGCACCGGGCGGAGGGCCGCGCTCGCGGTGCTGTTCGCGATCCCGCTCGCGGCGGCGGTGCTCTACCTCGCGCGGTCCGAGATCGACGCCCTCGCCCACCTGCCGCGGCCGGTGCTCCGGCTGTGGGAGTTCTGTCTCGGCATGGCGCTCGCGCACGCCGTCCGGCTGGGGTGGCGGCCGCGGCTGCCCGTGCCCGTGGCGCTCGGGCTGCTGCTCGCCGTGTGCGCCGGGGTGTTCCTCGGGCCGCTGCGCGCGCCGGACGCGTGGGAGGCAATGCGGCTCGGGCCGCTGACGCCGGTGGCCATCCCCGCGGTGTGCGGGGTGGTCATCCTCGCCTACGCGGTGCGGGAGCTGCGCGGCCGCGCGGACGGGTCGGGGCGCGGGGCGCCGGCCGGCTGGCTCGTGCGACTCGGCGAGTGGAGCTTCGCGTTCTACCTCCTGCACGCCACGCTCATCTACGCCTGCCGCACGTGGTTCGGCCTCCAGCCCATGGGGTGGTCGAACCTCCTGATCTACGCGGCCGTCCTCGTGCCGTCGATCGTGGCGGCGTGGGCGCTGCACGCGTTCGTCGAGCGGCCGATCGAGAGGCGGATGCGGCGGTGGAAGGACCGGCGGGACAAGGAGCGGTTGGAGCAGAAGCGGTAGATGCGGGCGCGGTTGGAGCTGGAGAGCACATCTCATCACGGTTCCCTCTCGACGCGACCTCGACCGCTGTGCGCCCCGTACGAGTTCCGTACAGTGATCCATGACACCGATCTCCGGCCCGACAGGACGGCACGCGCGATGAGGCGACCCGGACAGCGACTCGCGGCGGCCCTGCTCGCGATCGGCGCCGCCACCGCGGTGCTGACGAGCTCGGCGGCCGCCGTCCCCGACCGGCCCGACGGGATCTCGGACGCCGCCTGGGAGGATCTCCAGGCCCAGATCGCCCGCGGCGAGATCGAGCCCGGCGAGCTCGAGGACCGCATCGCGATGCAGGAGCGCGCCGCGCCGATCGTCACGGACATCGCCACCCGCCACGCGGACACGTTCGCCGTCTCCGAGCTCCGGGACGACGCCACCGCCCACCTGTACTTCACCGGCGACGTCCCCGCCGACGTCGTCGACGAGCTTGCGGCCGAGCCCGGGATCGTCGCCCACGGCGGCGCGGCGTACGACGCCGAGACCGCCGAGTCCGTCGGTGTCGCCGTCCACATGGCGCTGGTCGAGCACCTCGGGGCGAGCTCGAGCATCTCCACGGTGGCGGACCCGGTCTCAGGCGAGATCAACGTCGAGGTGGCGTCCCAGGCGGAGGCCGACGCGATCGAGGAGCACCTGGCCTCCGGCGCGCTCGACCTCGACGGGTCCAGTCCCACTCCTCTCGACGTCGACGAGGCCGCGGTCATCGACTCGATCGTCGTCCAGGTCAGCGCGGCCGGCGATGGTGACGACCTCGTCCTCCAGCCAGGCGCCGTGGACCACGTCCCCGGCTGGGACGGCGCCGGCGAGTTCTCGATCGCGACACTGCCGGAGACCGTGACACTGTCGTCCACGGGGACCGACGACATGTTCTACGGCCGGCTCGAGATCGAGGACGGCTGCCTCGTCGTCGTCAGCACAGTCGGCCAGGGCATCACGCGCCTGGCGGCGCTCCCCGAGGGCGCGGCACCCGTCACCGACGACGACGGGAACCTCGCCGTCCTGTTTCCCGACGGCGCGATTGCCGAGCTGGGCACCGAGTACTCGGTGGACAAGGGCCAGATCGGAACGATCCCGGCCCTGTACGGCGACACGACCCCGACTTGTACAGGGGGCCAGACCGAGGCGATGTTCATCAACGGCGTCGAGCTGCCCGACTGACCCGCGCACCGAGGCAGCAACCGCCAGAGCCACAGGACGCAACAGCAGTTGCGTCAGCCGATCGCGCCGAGCACGACGTCGGCCGCCGTGCGCCCCGCCGCCGACGACGACGCGTTCTCGGCCACCCAGCCCGCGAGGCGTGCGGCGTCGACGGGACCGCGCTCGCCGGTCAGGGCGGCGACCATCGCGTGTGCGACGTCGTCGGCGTCGTGCTCGACCGCCCAGCCCAGCCGGCTCTCGGCGATGTCCGCGCGCGCCGGCCCCGGGCCCGCGTAGATGACGGGGACGCCGGACGCCCACGCCGCGTAGGCCTTGGTGGGGTACGCGAGGTCGTAGCCGATGCCCGGGCGGATCGAGACGAGCGCCGCCCGTGCGCCCCGCTGCCAGCGCGCCGCCTCCGCCTGACCGACCAGGCCGCGCAGCTCGACCGCCCCGCTCGGCAGGCGCGCGGCGAGGCGCTCGAGCTCGGGCCACGCGCTGCCCTGGCCGAGGACGACGACGCGCGCGTCCGGCACCTGCTCGAGCACCCGCGGGAGCGCGCGCAGGAAGACGTCCGCGCCCTGCCACTCCGAGGCGGTGCCGGCGTAGAGGAGGTAGGGGCGGGGATCGTCGTCGTCGGGCATGTGCCCGGTCGGCGTGAACGTCTCGGTGTCCGCTCCCCCGCGCACGACGACGACGCCCCGCGCGCCCAGCTCCTCCGCCCGGGCGGCGACGTCGTCGGACACCGCGATCGTCGCCGCCGCTCCGGCCAGGACCGCCGACTCGGCGCGACGCAGCACCTCGACGACGGCGCCGGGCGCCCCGGTGGAGGTCGCGGCGTCGGACCAGATGTCGGGGACGTAGGCGACGTACGGGCGACGCCGGATCGCGGCAACGGCGCGGACGACGAGGCCGGTGGTGGGCGGCGGCTCGACGACGTACACGTCCGGGGCGGGGTCGCGGAGAAGGCGGGCGGACAGCGGGACGTCGAACGAGAGGTAGGGGACGTAGCCGCGCAGGTAGCCGTCGGCGTCGCGCAGGACGGGGGCTCGGGAGACGCGGGTGCCCGGGTGGTCGTCGATCGTGGCGTCGGTGGGCGGGCGCGCGGTGAGGACGCGGGTGGCGGCTCCGGCCTCGCGCAGGCCGCGGGCGAGGGCGGCGAGGCGGAACGACGCGGCCGCGGGCTCCGGGGACCAGATGCGGGAGGCGATGGTCACGCGCGGGCGTCGGGAGGTCACGAGGCCATTGTGACGGAGGTGCGACGAACAGTCGGTCGAGGTGCCGAAGAGTCGGTCGGGTGTGACGAACAGTCGGTCGAGGTGCCGAGTGGACCCCCGCCGTCAGTACTCTCGGCGCACAACCCGACTCCTCGGCGGGAGACCGTCTTTTCGGCGAGAAGTTGTGTGGTCGCCGACCAGGTTGCCGGTCGGCACGCACGGGCGAACGGCACGAGGGGCCGACCGGTGACGGTCGGCCCCTCGTGGTGCTGCGTCAGCGATCAGCGGCTACAGCTGGACGGCCACACCGTCGCCGGCGGCGGACAGGATCGCCTCGACCACCTCGAGCGTGTGCACACCCTCGGCCATCGACACGACCTCGTCGCCGGTCCCGCGCACGGCGTCGCGGAACCGCTCCTGCTCCACCCGCAGCGGCTCGCGCTTGGGGATCGCGTAGGTCGTGATGTCGCCCTCGGACACGCCGCGGAAGGCGGCCACGGCGTCCCACTCGGTGGGGATCGTGCCGTTGGCGTAGAAGGTGAGGTCGATGTTGAGGGTGTCGGCCACGAGGGCCCCGCGCTCACCGGTCACGACGGTCCGGCGCTCCTTGAAGGGCGAGAGCCAGTTGACGGTGTGCCCCACCATCGTCCCGTCGGCGAGCTGTCCGGTGGCCAGCACCATGTCCTCGAACTCGCGACCCGAGCGGTGCGTGGTCCGCGCCCAGATCGAGCTGTACGGCGAGCCGGCGACGAACGCGGCGAGGTCGACGTCGTGGGTCGCGAGGTCCTTGACCACGCCGACGTCGGAGATCCGCGCCGGGAACGGGCCCTGCCGGAAGGTCTGGATCTGGTAGATCTCGCCGAGGAACCCCTCGGCCAGCTTGTCCCGCAGCGCGACGATCGCCGGGTTGCACCGCTCGACGTACCCGACGGCGCCGGTGAGCCCGGCCTCCTCGAAGGCGCCTGCGACGCGGCGACCTGCGGCGACGTCGTGCGCGATGGGCTTCTCGACCATCGTGTGGATGCCGGCCTCGGCGAGCTTGAGGGCGACCTCCTCGTGGTAGATCGTCGGCACGGCGACCATGGCCGCCTCGATGCCGGCGTCGATGAGCGACTCGACGTCGCTGCCCACCGTCAGCGACCCGGCGACGCCGAAGCGGTCGCCCCCCGGGTCGGCCACGGCCACGAGGTCCATGCCGTCGGTCTCGCGGATGACGCGCGCGTGGTGGCGCCCCATCGAGCCCAGCCCGATGAGCCCCACGCGCAGCGGGGCATCGGTCGCAGTCGTTCCAGCCACGTTGTCTCCCATCGCGATCAGGCCCCCGCCCCGGTCACGGCCTCGACCGCGGCCGCGATGCGGTCGAGGTCGCCCTGCTCGAGGGAGGGGTGCACGGGCAGCGAGATGACCTGCTGCGCGGCGCGCTCGGTCTCGGGCAGCTCGAGGCCCGGCGCGAAGACGGCGAGGGACTCGAGGCGGTGGTTGGGGATCGGGTAGTACACGCCGCAGCCCACCTTGTGCTCCGCGCGCAGCGCGGCGACGATGCGGTCGCGCTCGGCGCCGCCGTCGCCCTCGACGGGCACGCGGACCGTGTACTGGTGGTAGACGTGCTCGGCGCCCTCGGCGACCGGGGGCACCACCACGCCGCGCAGGTTGGCGTCGAGGAACGCGGCGTTGGCCCGGCGCCGCTCGGTCCAGCCGAGGACCTTGCCGAGCTGGACGCGGCCGATCGCGGCGTGCACGTCGGTCATCCGCGTGTTGTACCCGACGACCTCGTTCTCGTACTGCTTCTCCATGCCCTGGTTGCGCAGGAGGCGCACCCGGCGGGCCAGCTTCTCGTCGCCCGTGGTGACCATGCCGCCCTCGGCGGAGGTCATGTTCTTCGTCGGGTAGAGGGAGAACGCGGCGAAGGCGCCGAACGTGCCGACCTGGCGGCCGCGGTAGGTGGCGGCGTGGGCCTGGGCGGCGTCCTCGAAGATCTGCAGGTCGTGCTCGTCGGCGATCGCCTGGAGCGCGTCCATGTTCGCCGGGTGCCCGTACAGGTGGACGGGCATGATGCCGCGCGTGCGCTCGGTGACCGCGGCACGCACCGACTCGGGGTCGAGGCAGAAGTGCTCGGGCTCGATGTCCGCGAACACCGGCGTCGCGCCGGTCAGCGCCACCGAGTTGCCGGTCGCCGCGAACGTGAAGGACGGGACGATGACCTCGTCGCCCTCACCGATGCCGGCGGCGACCAGGCCCATGTGCAGGGCGGACGTGCCGGAGTTGACGGCCACGGCGGTGCGGCCGGCGGCCAGGACCGAGGCGAACTCCTCCTCGAAGGCCTTGACCTCGGGCCCCTGGGCGATCATGCCGGTCCGCATCACACGGTCGACCGCCGCGCGTTCCTCGTCACCGATGACCGGCTTCGCCGCGGGGATCATGGGCAGCTCGTCGTTCACGCGTTCTCCTCCGTCTCGGTCAGCACGCCGTTCGTCTCGACGTACCGCTGCCCGGTCAGCGGGCACCGCCATTGTTCCCCGTCCTGGACGAGTCGGGCGCCCGAACGTCCTACCCATCCGATCTGCTTCGCGGGTACGCCGGCCACGAGGGCGTACGGGGTGACGTCCTTGGTCACCACAGCGCCGGCGGCCACGGTCGCCCAGGCGCCCACCGTCACGGGCGCGACGCACACGGCGCGGGCGCCGATCGCGGCGCCCTCCTCGATGGTCACGCCGACCGCGTCCCAGTCGGAGGCGGACTTGAGCGAGCCGTCCGGGTTGATCGCACGGGGATAGGTGTCGTTCGTCAGCACGGCCGCGGGCCCGATGAACACGCCGTCGCCGAGCCGCGCGGGCTCGTACACGAGCGCGTAGTTCTGGACCTTGCAGTGCCGCCCCATCTGCACGCCGGTGCCGATGTAGGCGCCGCGCCCCACGACGCAGCCCTCCCCCATCTCGACGTCCTCCCGCACCTGCGCGAGGTGCCAGACGGAGCTGCCGTCGCCGATGCGAGCGGTCTCCGCCACGTCGGCGGAGTCCACGATCCGTGCGGTCATGCGCTGCCCTTCGTGTCGCGGCCAACGATCCGCCCCCGGGCGAGCCGCTCACGCGACCGGCCCGCGCACGGCACGCTGCCCTGCTGTCGTCCACGAGCCTGCGACAATGCGGCCCATGCCCATGGTGCCACCCGTGGACGACGCCTGGCTCGTCATCCCCGTCTTCAACGAGGCGTCCGTCATCGGTCGCGTCGTGTCGGAGGCGCGCGAGACGTTCCCGCACATCGTCTGCGTCGACGACTGCTCGACCGACGCCTCGGGGGCCGCGGCCGCCGCGGCGGGCGCCGTCGTCGTCACGCACCCGTTCAACCTCGGGCAGGGGGCGGCGCTGCAGACCGGCATCGAGTACGTCCTCACGCGCACCGACGCCCGCTATCTCGTCACGTTCGACGCCGACGGGCAGCACCGGGTGGTCGACGCGGTCGACATGGTGGAGAGGGCCCGCACCGAGGACCTCGCCGTGGTCTTCGGCTCCCGCTTCCTCGACGACCGCACGAAGCCGGGCCTGCTCAAGCGGCTCGTCCTCAAGACGGCCGTGTGGGTGACCAACCAGTCCACCGGCATGCGCCTGACGGACGCCCACAACGGCCTGCGGGTCATCCGTCGCGACGCCGCCCGGCACGTCGACCTGCGGCAGAACCGCATGGCGCACGCCACCGAGATCGTGCTCCAGCTCGGCCGCACCTCGCTGCCGTGGTCGGAGCACCCGATCGAGATCGTCTACACCGACTACTCCAAGGCCAAGGGGCAGTCGCTGCTCAACTCCGTCAACATCCTGTGGGAGCTGGTGATCCGCTGATGCCCGTCTCCGGAGACACGCGGATCATCCAGATCCTCCTCCTCGTCGCCGTCGTCGCCTTCACCGTCCTGCTCACCCGGTCGACGGCGGGCTCCCGCCACCAGGCGATCCGCCGGCTCGGGCTCCTCGGCTTCATGGTGCTCGCCGCGATCTCGGTGCTGTTCCCCTCGTGGGTCTCGTCGGTGGCCCGGTTCGTCGGCGTCGGGCGTGGCACGGACCTCGTGCTCTACATCCTCGTCGTCGTGTTCTTCGGCTACGTGGTCGTCACGGCCCGGGGGCACGCACGGCGCGACCGGCAGACGACGATCCTCGCCCGGCGGCTCGCCATCCGGGAGGCCGACGGCGAGGTACGGCGCGCACCGTCGGGGACCCCGCGCGCCCCCGACGACCACACCCGCCACGCGCCCGACGACGAACCCCTGCGTGACGCGGACGACCCCGTCGAGGACCGCCGGGCCGACGACTAGCACCCGCACCACCGACCCACCGGCCCCACCTGGGACGAGACGCCTCCCACATCGCGGGCCGAGGACCAGCGCGGGGGCAGAACTCCCCGCCGCCATGCCGTCGACGGACGTCCACCTTTCGGCCACCCGGCCGTATCGTGAGAGTCATGCCGCCCGACGCCGAGGACGGCGCGGCCGAGCCGGAGACGCCGCGCGAGGAGCCCTACCAGCCCCGGCACCGCAAGCCTGCCCCGGCGCAGCGGCGGCGGCGCCGCGGACCGATCATCGCGGGGGCCGCCACGGCGGTCGTCGCCGTCGGGATCGGTGCGGTCGCCGCGATGTACAACGACCTCCAGGGCAACATCACCACCGAGGACGTCACGCACCTCCTCGACGAGGACGAGCGCCCCTCCGTCGTCGAGGACCCGGACGACCCGAACGCCGGGCAGGCGATGAACATCCTCGTCATGGGCTCCGACACCCGCGAGGGCGCGAACAGCGCCCAGGGCGGTCAGGAGGACGTCGAGGGCATGCGCTCCGACACCACGATGATCGTCCACATCTCCTCTGACCGGGAGCGGGTCGACATCGTCTCGATCCCCCGGGACACGCTCGTGCCGATCCCCTCCTGCACGCTCGAGGACGGTTCCGAGACCGAGCCCGTCGAGGCCGGGATGTTCAACTCCGCATTCCACACGGGTGGTCAGCACGGCGACGTGAGCGCGGCCGCCGCCTGCACGATCGCCACCGTCGAGGGCATGTCCGACGTCCGGATCGACGACTACATGGTGGTCGACTTCGCGGGGTTCATCGGCGTCGTCGAGGCCCTGGACGGGGTCCCGATGTACGTGGACGAGGACATCGACGACCCGGGTGCCGGGCTCGAGCTCGACGAGGGCTGCCAGATCCTCGACGGCGAGGAGGCGCTCGGCTACGCGCGCGCCCGCCAGACGCTCGGCGACGGGTCGGACATCTCCCGGATCGGCCGGCAGCAGCAGCTCGTCAGCGCCATCGCCCGCGACGTGCTCTCCAGCCGCGTCCTGTTCGACCTGCCGCGCCTGTACTCGGTGCTCGACGCCGGCACGCAGACCCTGACGACCTCGCCCGAGTTCGGCAGCATCCGCAACCTCGCCGGCCTCGCGGTCTCGCTGCGCGGCCTCGAGGGCGAGAACATCGGGTTCCTCACGATGCCCTGGGAGCCCGCGGGCTACCGCGTCACCCCGACCGAGGAGGCCGACGACGTGTGGGCCGCCCTGCGCGAGGACGAGCCGATCCCGGGGACGACCGCGGCGGCGGACCCCGAGCTCGGCGGCGGGACCCCGACCGACGAGTCGAACTCCGCGGGGACGGGCGAGAGCGCGTCCGAGGGGGCGTCGGACGGCGCGGCCCCGGAGGAGACCGGCACGGCGATCGGCACGGGCGGCGACCTGGCCCAGGAGGCACGGGACGCGGCCGCGGCGGAGGAGACCCCCACCGACGAGGCCGACAGCCACGGCACGCCCGACGACGCTGCCCCGCCCGCCCCGACGGCCGAGCCGGAGGCCGCCCCCCTCCCGCCGTGCACCCGGTGACCACTCCACGGGGTGGTGCCACCCGGTCGGTCGGGATCGCGGATAGCCTGCGGATCGCTGGACGACGACCCGGGGGGACACGATGAACGACGACGAGCTTCCGCCGTCGTACGCACCCCGCCGGGGGCGCCGGTCCGACGGTGCGCCGCAGCGACCGCCGCGGTCCGAGCGTCCCGCGGGCTCCGGGGCCGACGGTGCGCGTGACGGCGCCGGTGCCGCCACCGGCGCGACCCGGGTGAACCCGCGCCGCTCGTCCGCCGCGCCGCCTCCTCCGCCGAACGACCAGGGCAACGCCACCGTGCGGCGGTCGATCCGTCAGAGCCCGGCCGCCTCCCCGCGCCGCGCGGCCGCCGACCGCAGCGGCATCCCCACGCGCGCCGACGCAGGTGGCGCCCCCGTCGGTGGGCCCCGCGACGCCGGGGCCACGCGCGCCATGCCCGCCGCCGTGGCGGACGGCTGGAACGACGGCCACGCGCAGGCCGCACAGCCCCCGCCGTCGTACGCACCGCCGTCGTCCTCGCGGGCCGGCCGGTCCGCCGGGCCGCAGTACCCGGACCAGCCGCAGCACGCCCCCGGCCCGCAGCACCCCGGTGGTCCGCGGTATCCCGACGACCCCGGCCACCGCCCGCCACCGCCGCCGGGTCGGCCCCCGCGGCAGCGGCGTCGTCGTCGGCCGGGACGAGTGATCGCCCTCGTGCTCGTCACCCTCCTCGTGCTCGTCGTCGCGTGGCCCGTGGGCCTCGCGATCTGGGCCGACGGCCGGATCGCACACACCACCGCGCTCTCGGGCGCCGAGGACACGACCGGCACCACCTACGTCCTCGCGGGCACCGACACCCGCGGCGGCGCCATCGAGGACGGGGTCGAGGGCTCGCGCTCGGACTCGATCCTCGTGCTGCACGACCCGGAGTCCGGCACTCCCTCGCTCATCTCGCTGCCGCGCGACACCCTCGTCGAGATCCCCGGGCACGGCGACAACAAGCTCAACGCCGCCTACTCGCTCGGCGGGCCCGAGCTGCTCGTCCAGACCGTCGAGGAGCTCATGGGGCTCACCGTCGACCACTACGTGGAGATCGGCATGGGCGGACTCTCGGACATCGTCGACGCGGTCGGCGGGGTCGAGCTCTGCCTCGACTACGACGTGGAGGACGAGTTCTCCGGACTCAGCTGGCAGGCCGGGTGCCACGTCTCCGACGGCGAGACCGCCCTCGCGTTCGCCCGGATGCGCTACTCCGACCCCACCGGTGACATCGGCCGCGGGCTGCGCCAGCGCCAGGTCATCGGCGCGATCGCCGACTCCGTGGCAACGCCCGGCACCCTGCTCGACCCGCGACGCCACGTCTCGCTCGCCCGGACCGGCACCGACGTCCTCATCACCGACGAGGAGACCGGCATCGTCGACCTCGGCCGGCTCGCCCTCGCGTTCCGGGGCGCCTCGAACGGCGGGTTCGTCGGCGCACCGCCCGTGGCCGACCCCGCCTACCGGGCCGGCGGCCTCGGCGTGACCGTCCTGCTCGACGCCGACGCGATGCCCGCGTGGCTCGAGTCCGTCCGCGACGGGACGATCGCCCCGTCCTCGGAGGAGCCGACGACCCCCGCGGGCGGCTAGCGTCGGGGGTGTGCGCGGCGCACCGGTCGCGCGAGGAAGGACTTCGATGAACACCGACGCCCACGAGGGGTTCGCCCCGCGGCGCCCCACGCCCGAGGACGACGCCCGGCTCGGCGCCGAGGTCGACCGCGCCGGGCACCTGCTCGACGCCGGGGACCACGCCGCGGCCGTCACCGCCCTCGGCGACGTCCTCGGTTGGTCCGAGTCCCTCTACGGCCCCGCCGACGCCGACGTCCTGCTCGTGCGCGGGGAGCTCGGCAAGGCCCTCGGGCTGCTCGGTCGCCACTACGAGGCCGTCGACGTCCTCGGCCCCGGGGTGGTTCTTGCCCGCGAGCTCGGCCCGGAGGACGCCGAGACCCGCACCGGTCTCATCTCCGCGCTCATCGACGCGCTGCGCGCCTCGGGTCGGGGCGAGGAGACGCCGTCGCTCGAGCGTGAGCTCGAGGAGGCCGGTGGCGGTGCGTACGCCGGTGGCGGGTCGTACGCCGCCGCGCACGGGCGCGAGGCGGGCAACGGAGCCGGCGGCGTCGGTGGCGGTGACGGGGCGCCCGGTGGGGCGAACGTCGACGGCCTCGGCGAGGGCGGCCCGCACCAGGCCGATGCGCACGCGGACGGTGGGGCACACGCGGCCGCGGACGAGGTCCCCGACCACGACCGGTTCGCCGGACCGGACGGCTCGGACGACCTCGACGACACCGGAGCACCGGTCACGACCGGCTCGCACGCGAGCACCGGGGCGATGTCCGGCGTCGGCCCGGCGTCGGGCGGCTCGTCGCTCGCCGACGACCTCCGGGCGGCCGCGACCACCGGCGTCGAGCCGGAGCGTGCCCAGGAGCTCGTCGACCGCGCCGACTCCCCCGCCGACCGCCAGCTCCTCCCCGACGCGCTGCTCCTGCTCGCCGAGGCCCGCACGCGCGCGGAGGACCCGGACGGCGCGGTCGAGGCCTACGCCCGCCGCGCGGAGGCCGTCTCCTCGCTCGACGGCCCGACCTCGGGGACCGCCCTGCGCGCCGGCGCCCGCCACGTCACCGCCCTGGTCGAGGCCGGGCAGCTCGACGAGGCCCTCGACGCCAACATGTTCCTCGGCCGTGACGCGCGCCGGTACCGCCCCGAGGACCTCGAGCTCGCCGACATCGCGACGGCCCGCAGCGCAGACCTGCTCGCCGCCAAGGGTCGGTTCGAGGAGGCGCGCCAGGTGTTCGCCGAGCTGGTCGCGCTGCGGTCGAACCGGCCCGGCGTCGGTCCCGAGCACCTCTCCACGCTCGACGCCCGCCACCGCGAGGCGTGGGCGACCCTCGAGGTCGACCCGGGCCGGGCGCTGGCCCAGTTCGAGGAGCTGAGCGGCGACCTCGAGCGCCTGCTCCCGCCGGACCACCCGCTCATCGAGCAGGCCGCGAACGGAGCCGAGGAGGCCCGCTCGGACCTCGCCGGCGGGCCGGCGCAGGGCTGAGCGAGGGCTGAGCGAGGGCGGACCAGGGTCTCAGCGAGGGCCGACCGAGCCTCCTACGCCCCCGCGTCGTCCGGCCCCGGCGCCGAGGTGCGCGCGGGCGGCCGCGACCTGCGCACGAACCGCAACCTCGAGCGTGGGGTCGATGACGGGCGCGAACATCGGCGAGTGGTTGGCCGGGATCTCGGTCGCCACGGCATCGCGACCGGCGGCGTCGTCGTAGGTGTCCGCGTCGACGCACCCGACGAACCAGTACGCGTACGGCGCACCGAACGCGTCGCCGATCCGGGCGAAGTCCTCCGACGCCGTCATCGGGGTCGCCTCGAGCACCGCCTCGGCACCGAGGTCGGCGTGCAGGCCCTCGGCGGTGCGCGCCACCACGGACTCGTCGTTGTCGGTGAGCGGGAACTGGTCGTAGTACGCGAACTCGGGCTCGCGCGGCGTCCCCGCCGCCTCGCACTCGCCGTGCACGATGCGCTCGACCGCCTCGATCACCTGCTCGCGCACGACCGGGTCGTAGGTGCGCAGGTTGAGCAGGAGCTCGGCGCGGTCGGGGATGATGTTGGCCGAGGTCCCGGCCCGCACCGCGCCGACCGTGACCACCGCGAACGTCCCCGGCTCGATCTCCCGGGCCACGACGCCCTGGAGTCGCTGGACGACGTCGGCGGCGAGCACGACCGGGTCGATCGCCGTGTGCGGCATCGACCCGTGCGCGCCGCGGCCGTGCAGGGTGATCCGCACCGAGTCCCCCATCGACAGCACGGGCCCCGGGGCGATCGCCACCGTGCCCGCCGCGATCGGCATGACGTGCTGGCCGAGGACGACGTCCGGCGTCGGGACCCTGTCCGTCAGGCCGTCGTCGATCATCGCCTGCGCGCCGGCGGCGTCCTCCTCCGAGGGCTGGAAGAGGGCGACGTACGTGCCCGACCAGTCCGCCCGCCGCTCGGCGAGCACGCCGAGCGCGCCGACCAGGGCGGCGGTGTGCATGTCGTGCCCGCACGCGTGCATGAGGCCCTCGACCTCGGACGCGTAGGCGAGGCCGGTCGCCTCGGTGACGGCGATCGCGTCCATGTCCGCGCGGGCGAGCACGGTCGGTCCGTCCCCGTTCTCCAGCACGACGACGACGCCGGTGCCACCGATGCGCACGGGCGTCAGACCGAGGGCCGCGATCTCGGCCTCGACCCGTTCGGCCGTGCGGTGCTCCGCCAGGCCGAGCTCGGGCGTGCGGTGGAGGTCGGTGTAGAGCGTGCGCAGGTGCTCGAGGCGGTGGTCGACCTCGACACCAGCACCGTCGTCGAGGGGCACCGCCACCTCAGTCGTCCCGGTGGTCGTCGGCGAGCGAGGCGCGCAGCCGGGCACCGCGGGCGCGGGCGGAGTCGGCAAGGTCGGACTGGAAGTCGATCATCCGGTCGCGCAGCTCCTCTGCCCGGGCGCCCTCGCCGGCGCCGAGGATCCGGGCGGCGAGGAGGCCGGCGTTGCGGGCGCCGCCGATCGAGACCGTCGCGACCGGCACGCCCGCGGGCATCTGGACGATCGAGAGGAGGGAGTCCATGCCGTCGAGGTGCGCGAGCGGCACCGGCACGCCGATCACCGGGAGCGGGGTGACGGCGGCGAGCATGCCGGGCAGGTGGGCGGCCCCGCCGGCGCCGGCCACGATCACGCGCAGCCCGCGGCGGGCGGCGGCGCGCCCGTACTCGAGCATCTCGTCCGGCATCCGGTGGGCGGAGACGACGTCGACCTCGTGGCTCACGCCGAGCTCGTCGAGCGCGAGCGCGACGGCGGACATCACCCGCCAGTCCGAGTCCGACCCCATGACGATCCCGACCTCGACCATGACGTCCCCCTTCGGCTCCGGCGGCACGCGCGTCCGCCCGTGCCTCATCCTGGCATCCCTGCGGGCTCAGGCGCGGTGCAGCAGCTCCACGGCCGCCCGCGCGGAGGCGAGCAGCCCCTCGTGGTCCGCCCCCACCTCGGTCACGTGCCCGAGCTTGCGGCCCGGCCGCACCTCCTTGCCGTAGAGGTGGACCTTCGCGCGCGGGTGCCCGGCGAGGACCGCGGGGTACGCGGCGGACGGCTCGGGCCGCTCGGCGCCGAGGAGGTTGACCATGACCGCGGCGGGGGCGAGCGGGGCGGTGTCCCCGAGCGGGAGGTCGAGGACGGCCCGCAGGTGCTGCTCGAACTGGCTGGTCACGGCGCCGTCGATCGTCCAGTGCCCCGAGTTGTGCGGCCGCATGGCGAGCTCGTTGACGAGGAGCCGTTCGCCGTCGTCGCCCGGGGCGAGGAACATCTCGACGGCGAGGACGCCCGTGACGCCGAGCCCCGTCGCGACCCGCTCGGCGATCGCGCGCGCCTGCTCGGCGAGCGTCTCGGTCAGGCCGGGCGCCGGCGCGAGCACCTCGGCGCACACCCCGCCGACCTGCCGCGTCTCGACGACCGGCCAGCTGCGGACCTCGCCCGTGGCGCCGTCCGGGCCCGCTGCGTCAGGTCCCGAGCCACCCGGCCGGCGCGCCGTCAGGGCCGCGAGCTCGCGCGTGAAGGGCACCTTCTCCTCGACGAGGAGCCGCGCGCCCGGGGCGAGGTCGGCGAGCCAGTCCGCCACGTCGCCCGGGGCGGAGACCACCCGCACGCCCTTGCCGTCGTAGCCGCCGCGGGCGGTCTTGACGACGACCGGACCGCCGGCCTCGGCGAGGGCGGCGGCGAGCTCGTCGGCGCTCGCCACGGTGGTCCACCACGGGCACGGAACGCCGAGCGCGCCCAGGCGCTCGCGCATGACGATCTTGTCCTGCGCGTGCGTGAGCGCGTCCGGACCGGGGCGGACCGGTACGCCGGTGGCGGCGACGGCGGCCAGGACCTCGGCCGGGACGTGCTCGTGCTCGAAGGTGAGGACGTCGGCGCCCTCGGTGAGGCGGAGCACGGCGTCGACGTCGTCGGCCCGTCCCACCACGACGTCGGGGACCACCTGCGCGGTCGGCGCATCCGTGGACTCGACGAGGACCCGCAGGTGCACGTCGAGAGCGAGCGCCGCCGGCGCCATCATGCGGGCGAGCTGCCCACCGCCGATCACGGCCACGGTCCGTCGGGTCACGGGGAGACAGCCTAGACGGTGCGAACTCCCCCGCACCGGCCCCGTCCGCGCGGGCCGGCCCGCCTACAGTTGTCCGGTGCGACGCCTCATCGATCTCCTCCTGCGCGGCCAGACCTGGCGGGAGTGGTGGATCGAGTTCCTCAGGTTCTGCACGGTGGGGCTCTCGGCGTTCGTCGTCGACATCGGCCTGTTCAACCTCCTGCGCTTCGGCCCCGGCGAGCTCCTCCTCGACAGGCCGCTGACGGCGAAGGTCATCTCGGTCGCCGTCTCGATCGTCGTGGCCTGGACCGGCAACCGGCTGTGGACCTTCCGGGAGAAGCGGCGCTCGGCCGCCCACCGCGAGGCACTGATGTTCCTGCTCGTCAACATCGGCGGCATGCTCGTGGCCGTCGGCTGCCTCGCGTTCTCGCACTACGTCCTCCGCCTCACCTCGCCGCTGGCGGACAACATCTCCGCCAACGGCGTGGGGCTCGTGCTCGGCACCGCCTTCCGGTACGTCTGCTACCGGTACGTCGTGTTCACCGAGGACCACTCGGCGGACGGGACGGCGGACGAGCGGACCCCCGTGCCCGACGACGATCCCGCCACACCCGGTGCGCCCGCCGGCGGCGGGGCCGACCCGGTGAGCTCCGATCCCGTGAGCTCCGATCCGGTCGTGCACGGGTCGGTGTCCAGCGACAGCGCCACCGCTGACCGCTGACCGGCGACTACTGACCGGCAGCGAGCGGCGATGTGCGTGCGTCAGCCGCGCGCCCGCTCGCGGCCCTGGACCCGCACGACGCCCGCGGCGAGCAGCACCTGCGCGGCGACGTAGGTGAGCATCACCCACATCCCGTTCCCGGGCAGCTCGAGGCCGGCGAACGTGCGCAGGGCGATGAGCGAGTCCGAGACGATGAAGACGAGCGCGCCGACGGCGGCGGCCGTGCCGAGCGCCGGCGCCAGCATCGCGGTCGCGAGGATCGCCACGGCGTAGGCCACGACGGCCGGCAGAAGCGTGCCCGCGCCCTGCGCACACAGCATGACGAGCACGATCCCGTAGCCGAGGAACGGGAGCACGAGCACGGGCGCGCGCCACACGGGGGTGCCCCGACGGCGCGGCCACAGCGCGATCACCCAGCTCACGTGGGCGAGCAGGAACAGCGCGAGCATCGCCTCGAACCCACCCGTGTCGAGGAAGCGCGGCACGAGGTCGCCCCCCCAGGACAGGGCGAGCGCGGCGAGCGCCCAGGAGGTCGTGTGCGAGCGGGGCGCCGGGGTCAGGGCGAGGACCGCGACCATGAGCGGCGGCAGGAGGAGCGGCTGCGAGACCTCCCGCAGCCAGCCGGGCCCGGTGAGCTGGGCGACCAGGTGGGTGAGCGTGACGACGGCGAGGACCACCACGGACACGAGGGCGACGGAGACCTCGGTGCGGCCGGGCCCGCGGCGCGGACCGGGGCGTGCCTCACCCCGGGGCCCGTCGCGACGCCCGCCCCCGGTCACCGGCGCCCGCGCCTGCGGCCCACGGACACGAGGGCGCCCTGCGGGAGGACGGCCTCGGGGGTCAGCTCGCGCGGGACCGCGTGGACGAACACCCGGAAGATCGGGGGCCGCCGCTGCGTGAGCTCGAGCCGGCCGCCGTCGGCCGTCACCAGCTCGCGCGCGAGCGCCAGGCCCAGGCCCGTCCCGGACTTGCCGGACACGTGCTTGGTGAAGATCTCGGGCGCCAGCTCGTCGGAGACGCCGTCGCCCTCGTCGGCCACGTCGATGAACACGCCCTTGGCGCCGGAGGCCGAGCGGGTCGTCACGGTGGTGCTGCCGGCGCCGTACTTCAGCGAGTTCTCGATGAGGGTCGCCAGCACCTGGGACAGGGAGCCGGGCGTGACGAGGACGGGCATGTCGGCGTCGTCGGTGAAGGAGAGGTCGCGGTCCGCGGCGAGGAAGGTCTGCTGCCACTCCTCGTCCTGCTGGGCGAAGATCTCGTCGAGGTTGACGACCTCGGTCGAGCCGCCGCCCGCGGAGCGCGACGTCTTGAGCAGGTCGTCGACCACGCCGGTCAGGCGCTCGACCTGCTCGAGCGAGCGGCGCGCCTCGTCGCGCACCTCCTCCTGCTCGCTCGTCATCTCGATCTCCTCCAGGCGCATCGAGAGCGCGGCGAGCGGGGTGCGCAGCTGGTGGGACGCGTCCGCGGCGAACTGGCGCTCGGCGGCGAGCCGGCCGGCCATGCGGTCGGAGGTCCGCACGAGCTCATCGGCGACGAGGTCGATCTCCTCGATGCCGGAGACCTGCATGCGCGGCCGCACCTGGCCGGACCCGATCTGCTCGGCGGAGGCGGCGAGGTAGATGAGCGGGGCGGACAGGCGCCGCGCGAGCCGCGAGCCGATGGCCACCGCGATGCCGAGGGCCATCATCGAGGTGACGGCGATGATGCCGACCACCTGCATGACCCGGAACCACACCTGGGAGATCGGGATCTCCATGATCACCTCGGCGCCGGACGGGGTGCGGCTCACCGAGCGCATGACGTCGCCCTCGATGGCCGGTCCGCCGTTGAACACCTCGCCCTCGGGGCTGCGGACGACGATGTTGGCCTCGATGTTGTTCTGCCCGCCGACCCACGCGACGAGCATGTCGTCGTCGAGCTCCTCGTTCGTCGCGATGCGGCGCTCGACCGACCGGGACAGCGAGGAGTTGCGCAGGTCGAGGGTGGCGCGCTGGTCGCCCCAGATCATCGCCCCGCCGAACACCGCGAGCGGTGCGCCGACGACGAGGACCGCCACCGTCACCGCCACGACGATCATGCGGATCGCGCGGCGGCGCACATCACCCTCCGGAGGTCTCGAACCGGAAGCCGATCGCGCGGACGGTCGTGATGTAGCGCGGCTGGTCCGCGGAGTCGCCGAGCTTGCGACGCAGCCAGGACACGTGCATGTCGAGGGTCTTGGTGGATCCCGTGGGATCGGTCCCCCACACCTCCTGCATGATCGCCTCGCGCGTGACGACCGAGCCCGCGTCCCGCACGAGCACGCGCAGGAGCTCGAACTCCTTCGCGGTCAGGTGCATCTCGCGGGTGCCGCGGAAGGCGCGGTGGGCGGCGACGTCGACGCGGACGTCCTGCGCCACCAGCTCGTCCTCCTCGGTGATGTCCCCACCGGCGCGGCGCAGGAGCGCCCGGACGCGGGCGAGGAGCTCGGCCAGTCGGAAGGGCTTGGTGACGTAGTCGTCCGCCCCGGCGTCGAGCCCGACGACGAGGTCCACCTCGTCCGCCCGGGCCGTCAGCACGAGGATCGGCACGGTCAGGCCGCGTGAACGGATCGCACGGGCCACGTCCAGGCCGTCCATGTCCGGCAGCCCGAGGTCGAGGACCACGAGGTCGGCGCCACGGGCGACGTCCTCGAGGGCGGCACCTCCGGTGGTGTGGGAGCGCACCTCGTAACCCTCACGGCCGAGGGCGCGGGCGAGCGGTTCGGCGATCGCAGGGTCGTCCTCGACGAGCAGCACGTCAGTCACATCTGCATCGTAGGCGCAATCGTCAACGATTGGTCAAGTCGACGGGTCGTGGACGTGCCGGGGCGGTCGCGTCGGGGGCTCGGCGGATCGCGACGCGGGCTCAGCCGGTCGCGTGGCGGCACAGCCGGTGGCGTGGGGGCTCAGCCGGTCGCGCGCACGAGCTCGACCGGCGAAACCTGGCCGATCCCCTCGAGGCCGGCGGCCGGCAGCGGGACCATCCGGAACTCACCCACCCGGTCGCGGGCGGAGAGCTCGTCCGCGGTGGCGGAGTCCATGAGGACGGACCCGGCCGGGGCGACGTCGACGAGCCGCGAGGCGAGGTTGACGCTGGGGCCGAAGATGTCGCCGAACCGGGAGACCACCTCGCCCCAGACGAGGGAGGCGCGCACCGGCAGCATGCGCTCCTTCGCCGTGAGCGCGGCGATGAGGTCGACGCACACCTCGGCGGCGAGCACGAGGTCGTCGGCGACGTAGAGGACGGCGTCGCCGATCGTCTTGACGATGCGGGCGCCGGCCGAGGTGATGACGTCGCGCGAGGTGTACTCGAAGGTCTGGACGAGGTCGGCGAGCGCCGCGGAGCCGAGCTCGGTCGACCGGCGCGTGTAGGCGACCATGTCGACGAACCCGAGCGCGCGGGTGAGCGGGTAGCGCTCCGCCGAGCCGGCCGATCCCGGCGCCGTCGCGGGCTCGCGGCTCGCGACCTCCGCCTCCGTGCGGCGCAGGAGCGCGGCGAGCTGGCGCCGCCAGGCGTAGCTCAGCTGCTTCTCGAGCACGTCGGTGTGGTCGCCGACCTTGTCGAGGAACAGGCGCCGGGCGGACGTGTCGTCGATCCCGCGCTGGCGCGAGATCCCCTCGACGAGCGCCTCGGTCTGCCAGAGCACGAGCCGGTCGGTCGTGTGCGACTGCGCGCGCAGCAGCGAGATCGCGGTCGACATGTCGATCCTGCCGTCGTCGAGCTGCGTGGCCATCGAGCGCAGCGCCGCGACGTCCGAGTCGGTGAAGACGACGCTCGTCTCGCCGACGTTGGGGAAGCCCATCGCCCGCCAGAACGTGTGGGCGAGCTCGAGGGAGGTCCCGGCCTGCTCGGCCAGCTCGCGGATCGTGTACACGGCGTCGGAACCGATGAGGGCGCGCACCCGGTCGTCGACCGTGCCGGGGCCGATCGCTGCCTCCGCCGGTACCTGAGCCGCACTCTCGACACTGTCGGAGGTGGCCGCCGGCGCCTGAGCCGCACTCTCGGCAAGTTCAGGGGCGCCGGGGTCGACGCGGGCCCCACCGTCGGACGGGCCGACGGCAGGTCGGCCCTCCGGCGTGCGCTGCATCACAGGGAGATCGTAGTGGGTGCCTGCCGGTCGTGGGTGGGCCCTCCGTCCCCGTGGGCGGTCGGTGCCGCCCGGGCCGGGATCAGGGTGCGACCTCGTCGTCGTGCAGGACGGTCCCGTCCCCCGCCGTCCCGTCGCCGGCGGGGAGCGCCGGGTCGACCTGGACGAACCTCACGTGCGTGACGTCGCCGGTGACGAGGACGTGCTCCTCGCCGGAGTCGTCGACGACGACGAGCGCACCGGTCGGGTCGAGCCGTTCCGCCCGGCCCGTGATCTCGGAGCCGTCGGGCAGCGTGACGCGCACGGACTTGCCGATCGTGATCGACCCCTGCACCACGTCGTCGGCGAGCCCGGCCCCCTCCGCGTCGCCGCCCGCCGCCACGAGCCGGTCGAGCAGGCCCGGCAGGTGCGTGCCGATCGCCTCGAGCACCTGCGCGGGCGTGGCAACGACGCCGACGTCGCCGAGGCTCGCCCCCCACTCCACCGGCACGCTGCCGGGGGCGAGGTTGACGCCGATGCCGACGACGAGCGCGCGCGTGCGGGGGCTGACCTCGACGAGGATGCCGGCCACCTTGCGGGCCCGCCCCCAGCCGTCGACCGGATCGGTACCAGCGCCGAGAAGAACCACGTCGTTGGGCCACTTGGTGGCGGCGGGCACGCCGAGGTCGGTGAGCGCCCGGCGCACGGCGAGCGCCACGACGACCGGAACCCAGGTGGTGCGCACCGGCGGCAGGTCGACCCGCAGGACGATCGACGCGGTGAGGGCCGAGCCCTCCGCAGTGACCCACTCGCGCCCGGCGCGGCCCCGTCCGTCGGTCTGGTGGTGCGCCACGAGCACGGACAGGTGCGGCCAGGCGTCGGGGTCGGTGTCCGCGAGTGCGAGCGCGTCGGCATTCGTCGAACCGGTCGAGTCGACCTCGACCACGCGGCTGAAGGTGCTCATGGTCAGAGCCAACCACGCGTCGTGGCCCCGCGCGCCCGCCGAGCGTGCGACACGTGGGGGATCTGTGTCGAGATGCGTGGAGACGCGGTCCGGGTGGCATCGGTTCCCGGTCCTCGCCCCGCGTCCCGGCGTCGGGGTGGCCGGTCGAGCATCTAGGCTGCCACGGGTGAGCGACGCAGCACCCCACCCCACCGGCACGACCGGAGCCGACCCTGCGACAGGACCCGACGATGCGAGCGGCCCCGACGGCGTGAGCGGGACCCGGTCGAAGATCGACGACCTCGCCCGCCGGCGCAAGAGCGAGATCGACGCCGTGACCGAGGCCGGCGCGGCCAAGCAGGCCAAGCGGGGCAAGCGCAGCGCGCGCGAGCGGATCGAGGCGCTCCTCGACGTCGGGAGCTTCACCGAGCTCGACGCCTTCGCCACGCTGCGCTCGACCGCGTTCGGCCTGGACAAGAAGCGCGTCTCGGGCGACGGCGTCATCACCGGCCACGGCACGATCGACGGCCGGCAGGTCTGTGTCTACAGCCAGGACTTCACGGTGCTCGGCGGCTCGCTCGGCGAGGTGCACGGGCAGAAGATCGCCAAGGTGATGGACCTCGCCCTGCGCACCGGGGTGCCGATCATCGGGATCTCCGACGGCGGCGGGGCCCGCATCCAGGAGGGCGTCGCGGCCCTCACCCAGTTCGCGGAGATCTTCCGCCGCAACGTGGCCGCCTCCGGCGTCATCCCGCAGATCTCGCTCATCCTCGGGCCGAGCGCCGGAGGTGCCGTGTACTCCCCGGCTCTGACGGACTTCATCGTCATGGCCGAGGGGACGTCGAACATGTTCATCACCGGCCCGGACGTCATCCGGTCGGTCACGGGCGAGGACGTCGGGTTCGAGGAGCTCGGCGGGGCCTCGACGCACTCGACCCGCTCCGGGGTGGCGCACTACGCCGCGTCCGACGAGGACGACGCGATCGACTACGTCCGCGCGCTGCTCTCGTTCCTGCCGAGCAACAACCTCTCCGAGCCGCCGAGCTGGCCGCCGGCGGACGCCGAGGACTCCGCGGAGATCGTCGCGATCGACCACGAGCTCGACGACCTCGTGCCGGACTCGGACAACCAGCCCTACGACATGCACACGGTCATCGAGCACATCGTCGACTACGGCGAGGCGCTCGAGGTCTCCGCGGCGTTCGCGCCGAACATCATCACCGCGTTCGGGCACGTCGAGGGCCGCCCGGTGGGCATCGTGGCGAACCAGCCGAGCTCGATGGCCGGGACGCTCGACATCGACGCCGCCGAGAAGGCCGCCCGGTTCGTCCGCACGTGCGACGCGTTCAACGTCCCCGTCCTCACGCTCGTCGACGTCCCCGGCTTCCTCCCGGGCACGGACCAGGAGTGGCAGGGCATCATCCGCCGCGGCGCCAAGCTCATCTACGCCTACGCCGAGGCCACCGTCCCGCTCGTCACCGTCATCACGCGCAAGGCGTACGGCGGCGCCTACATCGTCATGGGGTCCAAGCAGCTCGGGGCCGACATCAACCTCGCCTGGCCGACGGCGCAGATCGCGGTGATGGGCGCCGGCGGTGCGGTCAACATCCTCCACCGCGGTGCGCTGAAGAAGCTCGGTGAGGAGGGCGGCGACGTCGAGGCCGAGCGCGCCCGTCTGACCGGCGAGTACGAGGACGCGCTCATCAACCCGTGGGAGGCGGCCCGCCGCGGCGACGTCGACGCGGTGATCGCCCCCCACGAGACGCGCTCCCAGGTGGTCCGGGCGCTGCGGGCGCTGCGCACCAAGCGCGCCACCCTGCCCGAGAAGAAGCACGGGAACATCCCGCTGTGACCGAGGGGGACGCGCGGGACTGGTCCGGACCCGAGGGCGACGACGAGCTCGTCGCCGACGCGCGCCGCGACCTGGGCAACGGCCCGTCCACCGAGGACGTCGCGGCTCTCGCTGCGCTCACGGTGGTCTCCGGGACCCCCGACGAGGACGAGCTCGCCGCCCTGCTCGCCGGACTCGCGACGGCGCGGGCGCTCGCGCGCACCGACGACGCGGACGGCGGCGGGACGGGCGAGGCGGGACGGCCCGGGGTCGGCGTGACGGCCGGCGGGACGGGGTCCGGCGGTGCCGGTCGGGCGACCTCGGCCTGGGGCGACCACGCCCACCGGCTCGGCGTTCGACGCGCGGGCGCGGGCGCCTGGCGCTGGTCCGCTCAGCGGTAGCCGGGGGGCGAGGTCGGTCCCGGGGGCGAGACCGGGCGAGGGGACGGGAACGGCTCCGGGACCACCCACCCGTACTGCTTCGCGAACGCGGTCGTCAGCTGCGCGAGGCTCGGGGCGCGCACCGCGACGGCGATCTCGTGCAGAAGCCGCGCGTCGGACTCGGGCATCGTCGGGGCGACCATCCGCATCCGGAAGGGTCGGGCGGCCTGCGTGCCGGACCGGAGCGTCACGTAGATCATGGTGTCGCCCGCCGGGTAGCCCTGTGCCGGCGGCAGCGCCCGCGGGTCGGGCCGCACGCCCTTGCGCTTGAAATAGGGATGGAAGCCGACGTCGGCGAGGTCGTCGAGCGAGGTGTGCTCGCCGCGCACCGCGACGGTCCGGGCGCCGAGATCGACGACGATCCGTCGATGGAGCCGCACCGCGACGAACCCGTAGATGCCGAGCATGGCGAGCACGGTGCCGACGGCGACGACCAGCGCCTCCTCGGGCGTGGCCTGGTCCTGATGGCCCCAGCCGCCAGGGACCTGCACGAGGAAGTACCCGATCACCGCGCACGGCACGGCGTAGAGGAGGGCGCGCCAGAGGGTTCCCCAGAGGGACGGGCGTGGAATCGTGACGGGGCCGCGCACCGGTGTCCCGTGGCCCGGAAGCCCGTGGCCGGGCCATGGGGCGCCATGCCCAGACGACGGGGTCCCGCTCGTGGGCGACCACGGGGGCTGGTGTCCGGTCACGCGGATCAGGGTATCCGGGCACGCGGGCCGCACCCGCCTCTCAGGACGGGTGGCCCGTGCCGGCTCCGAACTGCTCCCACACCGCCCGCAGGCGCGCCGAGATCCGGAGCATGACGGCGCGCCCCACCGGGCCGGAGCGCCGGAGCCACTCGACGACCTCTCCCGTGGCCGAGGGGCTGAGCAGCATGCCCAGCTCGGCGAGGTGCCGGGGGCCGTCCTGCGCGGCGACGGCCGTGACGTCGCGCGAGCCGGTCAGGACGGCGAGCGCCCGGACCACCTCGACATCGAGAACAGGTGTCGAGATCTCGTCGACGTCGAGTCGGCCCGACTCCGGGGCGAGCGGCTCGAGGATCTCCCCGCCCCCGCGCGAGGCCGCGCCGAGCCGGTCGGCGTCGACCCCGGCCGCGACGAGGGCCGCCACCACCTCCCGGGCCGCGACGGGGTCGCCGAGCATGACCAGGCGGATGGCCTCCGGTCCGGCACCGAGGGACCGGGAGACCGCACGCATGCCGGCCGTCTCGGGCCGGTCGACGACGGCACCCCGGAGGACGGACCGGACGGCGGCCTCGGGCGTTCCTCCCGCGGGCGGCTCGAGCCAGCCCGGAGGCTCGAGCAGCCCGCGCTCGACCATGGCGCGCACGACCGGGGCGGTCGCCCCGCCCGCGCGCCCGAGGACGTCGGCGACCCGCTCGGCGTGCCGTCGCGGCAGGCGCCGGACAAGGGGCACGCCCATGAGAAGGATGCGGGCGACGACTCGACCACCCGCACTCAGCTCCAGCTCCTGGGGCGCGGTCGCCGGGGTCGGCGCCCACCAGGTGGCGCCGGGCCTGGAGCCGGCGCGGAAGCCGTCGATGTCCGCGAGGGGCGTCGCGGTGCCGGCGGAGTGGATGAGACCGGCATCGAGATCGGCGGTGACCGGCGGGTACCTCCGAGCGACCCCTGCCAGCAGGAGCAGCGCAAGGACCGCCCCCGTCAGCGCTCCGACCGCGCCGCCCACGACGACCTCCCCGCTGCGCACCCCCGCGATCTCACCGCGGAGGTCGGCCAGGCCGACGCCGATCATGGCGCCGGCGAGCCCGAGCAGCGCGACGCCGAGCACGACGACGTGGAGGTTGTTCCGGTAGAGGTTCGGGGTGAGCCGGACCGGCTCCTCGGGCCCGCTCACGCCGCGGGTCCGCGGTTCACGTGGCCGAGACCTCGTGGCCGTAGCGCGCCCACACCTTCCGCAGGCCGGCGTCGGAGTCGAGCTGCTTGTCCCGTGCCGCGGGCCGGGCGGCGGCGAGCTGCTCGAGCATCTGTCGGGCGCCGGCGGGATTGACGAGACGCACGTACTCGAAGACCGCGGCCGTCGAGTCCTCACCGGTGATGCCCGTGAGGTCGCGCGGTCCCTCGGTGAGCACCGTGACGGCCCGGGCCCGCTCGGTGAGCACGGCGGCATCGACGCCGGGCCCGTCGCTCGTGCCCGCCCCGCCGGAGGCGGCGTCGTCGCCCTGTGAGTGGAGGCGCTCGACGCGGACGCCGGCCTCGGCGAGCGCCCGTGCGACCTCCCGGGAGGCCCGCACGCTGCCGCGGATCGCGGCGGTGAGGGCCTCGGTGGGCAGGGAGAGGTTCGCTGCGACGCGGGCGAGGCCGGCCGGGTCGGGGCGCCCGGTGAGCGGGCCCACGAGGAGGTAGCGGACCATGCCCTCGGGCCGGGTCGGGTCGGGTACCTCGTGCCAGGCGGGCCGCTCGATCATGCCGCTGACGACGAGCGCCTCGACGGCGTCGGCCGCGGGCGCCGCCGACGTGCGGTGGATGGCCTCGGCCAGCAGCTGAGCCTGGGGCCCGGGGAGTCGACGAAGGGGAGCACCTCGGAGGTAGATCGGCGCGATGACGTCGGTGCCCGTGCCGAACGCCATGTGGACGCCCGGCTTCCCGAAGGAGCCGAAGCTCGCGGGCCCGATGTGCAGCTGGTCGATCTCGGCGAGCGGCACGGTGCGGCCCTTGGCCGAGATCGTCGAGGCGCCGAGGTCGACGTCGACCCGGACGTACGGGCGCAGCGTGAGCCAGAAGATGCCGCCGACGAGCACCAGGCCGATGCCGAACCCGCCGATCGTCCAGGCCATGGTGCCGTCGCCGAGGGAGAACCCGGCGAAGGCGCCGACGAGCGCGATCCCCATGGTGATGAGCGCGAGCACGGGGGCGTTGTCGACGACCGCCCCGCGGGTGATCGGCTGCGGACCGGGGGGCGACGGTGCTGGTGAGGTCACGCGGACGAGGCTACCGGGGGCGTGCGGGCGTCCGGCGGGTGCTCGCGGCCGGCCGGTGAGGGAGCGATGGGTGCCCGGTGAGCGGCCGGTGAGACATGACACAACTCCTCGACCCGAGTGAAGATCACGGTTTAGCGTCGCCCGGTAACTTTCCGATAACGAGGAGAACCCCCGACGTGTTCGCACCCCCGCGCGGCCGCCACACACGGCACCGCACCCTTGCCCCCCGGGTCGCCACCGCACTGCTGACCGTCGCCGCGGCGACGTCGGTCGCGACGAGCGCCCAGGCCGCCGAGGCCCCGGCCGGCGTCCGCACCGTGACCCCTTCGATCCGCACCGACGCCGGCTGGCAGAACCAGGTCGCCAACGCGATCGCGGCGCAGACCAACGCCTACCGCGCAGCCAACGGCCTCTCGCAGCTCACCCGCACCGGCTCGATCGACTCCGTCGCCCAGTCCTGGTCCAACCACCAGGCGAGCATCGGCGCCATGGTCCACCGCGGCGACTACGGCCGCTCCGCCGTGCCCGCCGGCTCCTCGGGGACCTCCGAGATCCTGTCCTGGGGCATCTACCCGGACCACCAGGCCGACTACTTCATGAGCCAGTGGCGCAACTCCCCGGTGCACAACAACATCCTGCTCACCGGGTCCTACACGCACTTCGGCGTCGGCGTGGCCGTCTCGGCCGACGGGCGCGTGTTCGCCACGCAGAACTTCGCCACCTACGCCGGCGGCGGCCCCTCGGGCTCCACCCCCACGGCCGAGGCGCCCGCCGAGCCCGCCCCCGAGGCCGAGGCCGCGCCCCAGGTCGAGGCGGAGCCGCAGGTCGAGCCCGAGATCGAGCAGGAGCCCGCGACGGACGCCGAGGCGGCCCGCGAGGCCGACGCCGCGACCCGCGACACCGCCCGCACCGAGCCGGAGCCGGCCCCCGAGCCGGAGCCCGTGCCCGGCACGCCGCGCTTCCTCCTGTCCGACGAGCTCGCCGGCAACGCCGTGCACAGCTTCCTCTACGGGGTCGAGGGCGACGAGATCTTCGTCGGCGACTGGGACGGCGACGGCAGCGACACGATCGCGGTACGCCGTGGCAGCGAGCTGCACATCACGAACACGCTGGGCACCGGCCCTGCGGAGCACGTCGTCGAGCTCGGCGACGCGGGCGACGAGCTCGTCCAGGGCGACTTCGACGGCGACGGCACCGACACCTTCGCGATCCGCGACGGCAACGTCATGGAGATCGTCAACGACCTCGACAACCCGGGCGAGATCGAGCTGGCGGCCTTCGGCGCCGACGGCGACACGCTGCTCGTCGGCGACTGGGACGGCGACGGGACCGACACGTTCGGCATCCGCCGCGGCGCCGACGTCATCTGGACGAACGACCCGGCCGGCGCGTCCGTCGACGGCGAGCTCTCCCTCGGCCGCGACTCCGACCTCGTCCTCGTGGGCGACTGGGACGGCGACGGCGCGGACAGCATCGCCCTCCAGCGCGGCGCGGACTTCTTCGTGACGAACGAGAACTCCTCCGACGCCGAGATCACCGAGACCCGCTACGGGCGCGACGGCGACACCGCCGCGTTCGGCGACTGGGACGGCGACGGCTCCGACAGCCTCGGGGTCGTCCGCATCGAGCAGACCCGCTGAGGCAGGGCGGGCCGTCCTCTACCGGCCCGCCGCGCTCCCGGCGTCTGCACGCCACGACGGGGTCGTCGGTCCATCCGGACCGGCGGCCCCGTCGTCGTGCGTCGAGAGTGCGGCCTGACGGATGCCCCTGGTTAGGGTCGACGCCATGACACCGCGCGCCGCGAGCGACGACGACGTCCCCGGCGGCCCCGCCGCCGACCTGGCCGAGACCGCCCGGGCCCAGCGGCTGCGCCTCGGCCTGCGGGTCGGGGACGTCGCCGCCCGTGCGGGCCTGTCCGTCGGCCTGGTCTCCCAGCTCGAGCGCGGCCAGGGCAACCCCGCGCTCAGCACGCTCCGCTCGCTGGCCGACGCGCTCGGGATGGGCGTCACCGACCTCCTCGAGCCGCGCCGCGAGAGCCAGTCGGCCCTCGTCCGTGCCGGCGAGGGGCGACGCCTGCGGACCCCCGACGAGAGCCCCGGACTCGAGCGCGAGCTCCTCACCCCGAGCCTCGACGCCCCGCTGCAGGTCATCCGCACCGTCGTCCCCGTCGGCCTGACGAACGAGTCCCGCCCCTACCGGCACCTCGGCACCGAGGCGGTCCACGTCCTCTCCGGCGAGCTCGACGTCACCGTCGACGGACGGACGAGCCGGCTGCGCGCCGGGGACACCCTGACCTACGACTGCTCGACCGGCCACTGGTGGGCGAACCCCGGCCCCGACGAGGCCGTCGTCCTCGGCGTCACCGTGCCGCTGAGCCGCTGAGCCGCCGGAGGGCTCGCCCACTACCCGTCGCTGCGCTCGACCTCCGCGGCCTCCCCCTCGGCGGTGGCCAGCGCGAGCAGCCGACCCAGCTCGACGACCGGGTCGCGGTGGTCGTCGACCCGGAGGTCGAGCGCCGTCCGCGGCGGGGCCACGTCGTCCTCGTCCACGGCGGCGACGACGAGGGCCGCGGACTGCCGCCCGCGCACGTCTCCCCCGGCCGCCTCGCCCGCCGCCAGGGCAGCCACCAGTCGCCGTCCGAGGTCCCCCGCCCCGCCCGGCCGGGAGTGCGGCTCAGACCGTCGTCGAGATTGCGGTTCGTCGTCGTCGAGATTGCGGTTCGTCGTCGTCGAGATTGCGGTTCGTCGTCGGGAGTGCGGCTCGGCGACTGATCGAGACTGCGGCTCAGCAGACGACCACGCCCCGCAGTCCCGGTAGGCCGCCAGCATCGCGTCGAGCACGCCCGGCCCCGCGAGGCAGTTGCCGACCACCACGACACGGTCACCTTCGAGGCCCCCCGCCCACGGCGTGCACCCGCTCCCCGTGCGGCTCGCGACCCGCCCGCGGGCGTCGACGAGGGCCACCTGGCGCCGCTCGATCCCCTCGTCCTCGGTCGCCAGGACGTCGAGCACCTCGGCCGGCGCGAGCCCGGACCGGAGCAGCTCGAGGCCGCGCGGACGGAAGGTCACGTTCGTCCACGCCTGGGTGACGAGCGCTCCGACCCGGGGGGCGAGCGCCGGCACCATCCCGCCGAGCGCGAGCGACGCCGACGCGGTCGCCACGCCGAGGGATGCGCCGTCGTCGGACAGCGCGACGATCGAGTAGGTCACGCCCCCTCCTCCCTCCGGCGTCGACGCCGGTCTCGTCCGCGTCACGATGTGACGCCGATCATCATTCGGGCTTGCATCGCCCGCCAAGGCCAAGCATAGTGAACTCACGTTCATTACGACGACGTCGTCGTCCCGCCCCGGAGGAGATCCCCCATGCGCCTCACAGCCCGCGTCCTGCGCCCGACGGCCGTGGCGGCAGCCGCCCTGCTCGTCCTCGCCGCCTGCGGGGGCGGCGGCGAGTCGGTCGACGTCGACGGCGAGTCCGGATCCGACGGGTCCGGCGGGTCCGGCTCCTCCGGCGAGGTCCTCGTGGCCGCGATCGCCGGCGAGCCCGACCAGCTCGACCCGCACTCGACGACCTCGTACTTCTCGTTCCAGATCCTCGAGAACGTCTTCGACACCCTGGTCGAGCCGGACGAGAACCTCGAGATGCAGCCCGCCCTGGCGGAGTCGTGGGAGACGTCGGAGGACCAGCTCACCTGGACGTTCCAGCTGCGCGAGGGCGTGACCTGGCACGACGGCTCGGAGTTCACGGCCGACGACGTGGCGTACTCGTTCAACCGGATCATCGACGAGGAGCTCGCCGCCTCGTGGCGGTTCGCTGCGGTCGAGTCGGTGACCGCGACCGACGACCTCACGGTCGAGATCCAGGTCAGCGCCCCCTCCCCCAACCTGCTCGCGAGCATCGGCGGGTACAAGGGCGTCGCGATCGTCCAGGAGGAGAACGCCTCCTCCGGCGACATCGCGACCGACCCGATCGGCACCGGGCCGTTCTCGTTCGAGGCCTACTCCTCCGGGCAGGCCGTCGAGCTCGCCGCCAACCCCGACTACTTCGGCGGGGAGCCGGCGATCGGCGGCGTCGAGTTCCAGTTCATCGCGGAGGCGTCGACGGCGCTGGCCGCGCTGCGCTCCGGCGAGATCCACTGGACGGACAACGTGCCGCCCCAGCAGGTCGAGACCCTCTCGAGCGAGGACGCCCTCGAGATCGGCCAGGTCGGGTCGAACGACTACTGGTACCTCGCCCTCAACCAGGGCAACGAGCCGTGGGACCAGGTCGAGGCGCGGCAGGCGATCGCCTACGCGATCGACCGGGAGGCGATCACGGAGGCCACGATGTTCGGGGCCGCCACCGTCAACCAGACCGCCATCCCCGAGTCCTCGTCCTGGTTCACGGAGTACACGACCTACAGCCACGACCCGGACCGCGCCCGCGAGCTGTTCGACGAGATCGGGGTCGACCCCGCCACTCTGACGATCGACCTCATGGTCACCTCCGAGTACCCGGAGACCGTCACCGCCGCGCAGATCATCTCGAGCCAGCTCGAGGAGGTCGGGATCACGACGACGATCAACACCCTCGACTTCGGCACCTGGCTGTCCGAGCAGACCGAGGGCAACTTCGACATGCTCATGCTCGGCTGGCTCGGCAACATCGACCCCGACGACTTCTACTACAGCCAGCACCACTCCGAGGGGTCGAACAACCACCAGGGCAACGCGGACCCCGAGCTCGACGAGCTGCTCGACGCCGGCCGCACGGAGACCGACGAGGCCGCCCGCGAGGAGATCTACGACGAGGTGGCCACCCGCGTGGCGGACACCGCGAGCTACATCTACCTCTACAACCCCGACGTCGTGCAGGCCTGGTCGACCGACCTCTCCGGCTACACCGCGCTGCCGGACCGGGCGATCCGGTTCCGCGACGTGGAGATCGCCGACTGAGGCGGGACCTCCCGTGCGCTTCGTCCTCACCCGGATCGGCCACTCGCTGATCGTCCTGCTCGGGGTGACGGTCGTGGTCTTCGCGATCGTCCACCTCGTGCCGGGCGACCCGGTGCGGATCGCCATGGGCACCCGGTTCGACCCGGACACCTACGACGCGCTGCGCGAGCGGGCGGGCCTCGACCGGCCGCTCGTCGAGCAGTACTTCTCCTACGTCGGCCGGGCGGTGACGGGCGACCTCGGCGTCAGCTTCCGCTCCGGCCAGCCGGTCACGCAGATCCTCGCCGAGCGGCTGCCGGCCACGGTGTCGCTGGCGGGCGTCGGCATCGTCATCGCCCTGCTCGTCTCGATCCCACTCGGCGTCTGGACGGCCACGCACCACGGCTCGGTGTCCGACTCGATCACCCGGGCGGTCAGCCAGCTCGGCGTGTCCCTGCCGAACTTCTTCCTCGCGACCCTGCTCATCCTGCTCTTCTCCACGCAGCTGGGGTGGTTGCCGCCGTCGGGGTACACCTCGATCACCGAGGACCCGGTGGACTGGCTGAGCCACGTCATCATGCCGGCGGTCACGGTCGGGGTCGTCGCGGGCGCGATCCTCACGCGGTACGTGCGCTCGTCCGTCCTCGAGGTCCTCGCGATGGACCACGTGCGCACGGCCGAGTCGAAGGGGCTGCGCCGCTCGACGATCCTGTCCTGGCACGTCCTGCGCAACGCGATGGTCCCGGTCGTCACGATCGTCGGCACCCAGGTGGCGGCGATCCTCGGCGGGGTCATCGTCGTCGAGTTCGTCTTTGCCTGGCCCGGGCTCGGGTACCTCGTCTACGACGCCGTCGAGGCCCGCGACTACCCGGTCGTCCAGGGCGCGGTCCTCCTCATCGCCACGTTCTTCCTCGTCGTCAACCTGCTCGTCGACCTCGCCTACGCGGCGATCGACCCGAGGATCGCGGAGGGCGCATGACCACCGACGACCACGACCCGGCCTCCGGGGCCCCGTCCCCGGCGGGGGAGACACCCACGGGCCCGACGACGAACGGCGCGGGCGCTGCCGCCGCCACCGCCGTGGCCGCGCCGCCGCTCGAAGGTCGGCACCCGGTACGCCGGCTGCTCCGCCGGCCCGTCGCCGTGATCTCGCTCGGCTTCCTCCTGCTCGTCGTCCTCCTGGCAATCTTCGGCGACCTCGTGGCGCCGCAGGGCATCAACGAGGTCGACACGTCCGCCATGCTGCAGGCGCCGAGCCTCGCCCACCCCTTCGGCACGGACGAGGTGGGACGCGACATCCTGTCCCGCGTCATCCTCGCCGCGCAGATCTCGGTGCAGGTCTCGCTCGTGTCCGTCTCGATCGCGCTCGTCGCGGGCGTGACGCTCGGCCTCGTGTCCGGGTTCTTCCGGGGCATCCTCGACACGGTGATCATGCGGATCACCGACGTGATGTTCGCCTTCCCCGAGATGCTGCTGGCCATGGCCGTGGTGGCGATCATGGGCAAGGGCACGACGAGCGTGACGATCGCGATCGCCGTGGTCTACACGCCGATCTTCGCGCGCGTCACCCGGGCCTCCGCCCTGTCGGTGCGCACCGAGACCTACGTCAGCGCGTCCCGCTCGCTCGGCGCCGGACCCGCGCGGCTCATGCTCGGGCACGTCCTGCCGAACTCGGTGGCGCCGATCATCGTCCAGACCTCGCTGTCCCTCGCGTTCGCCATCCTGTCCGAGGCCGCGCTCAGCTTCCTCGGCCTCGGCGTCCAGCAGCCCACCCCCAGCTGGGGCGGGATGCTCAACGTCGCGCGCGAGTTCCCGCAGCAGTGGTGGATGGCCGTCTTCCCCGGGATGGCCGTGTTCCTCACCGTGCTGTCCTTCAACCTGCTGGGCGACGCCCTGCGCGACGTCCTCGACGTGCGCGGCACCGCCGGAGAGGAGCGCCGATGACCGCCGCACCGGCCCTCGAGGTCCAGGGTCTGCACGTGTCCATCCGCGACGCCCGCATCGTCCGCGACGTCTCCTGGTCCGTCGAGCGGGGGCAGACGCTCGGGATCGTCGGCGAGTCCGGGTCGGGCAAGTCGATGTCCGTCCTCGCGGCGTCGGGCCTCATGGGGTCGGACCGGGCCCGGGTCACGGGCCGGTCCCTGCTCGGACCTGCCGCGGACGACGACGCCGGGCCGGTCGACCTGCTGACGATGTCCGCCGAGCAGCGGCGGCGCGTGCGGGGGCGGCGCATCGGGTTCGTCTTCCAGGACCCGGCCACCTCGCTCAACCCCCTGCTCGACGTCGAACGGCAGCTGACCGAGGGGACGATCGAGCACCTCGGACACACGCGCCGAGCGGCCCGCACCCGGGCCCTCGAGCTGCTCGAGCTCGTCGGCATCCCGGACCCCGAGCGGCGCCTGGGCGCCTACCCCCACCAGCTCTCCGGCGGGATGCGCCAGCGCGTGATGATCGCGATCGCGCTCGCGTGCTCCCCGGACCTGCTCATCGCCGACGAGGCGACGACCGCCCTCGACGTCACCATCCAGGCGCAGATCCTCGACGCCGTGCGGGACCTGCGGGAGCGGCTCGGCACGGCGGTCGTGTGGATCAGCCACGACCTCGCCGTCGTCGGGTCGATCGCCGACGAGGTCGTCGTCATGTACGGCGGGGAGATCGTCGAGCAGTCCGAGACGGTGGAGCTCTTCCGGTCGACGGCGCACCCCTACACGCGCGGCCTGTTCGAGTCCCGCCCGCGTGCCGGCGGGGACGGCTCGCCGCTGACGACGATCCCCGGGGCGCCGCCGGACCCGCGCGCCGTGCCGCCCGGCTGCGTGTTCTGGGACCGCTGCTCGGTCCGCGGCGATGCCCGGTGCGAGAGCGAGCACCCCGAGCTGCGGGAGGTCTCCCCCGGTCACCTCGCCCGGTCGTGGTACCGGGCGGACATGGGGCCGATCGACGGTGGTGGTACGGCTCGCGCGGAGTCGGATCTCGTGGAGGAGGACGCATGAGCGACCAGCCGCTGCTCGAGGTCGAGGACCTCGTCGTGCGCTTCCCCGTGCGCGGGTCCCGCACGGCGCGCGTGCACGCCGTCGAGGACGTCTCGCTGACGATCCGGGCCGGGCAGACGCTCGGGCTCGTCGGGGAGTCCGGCTCGGGAAAGTCCACCGTGGGCAACGCGATCATGCGCCTCGTGCCGGCTACCTCGGGGACGGTGCGGCTCGAGGGGCGCGACGTGCTCGCCGCGCGGGGCGCCGAGCTCAAGGCGCTGCGCCGCGACGTCGCGATGGTCTTCCAGGACCCCCGGGCGGCGCTCGACCCGCGCTGCACGGTGGCCACGTCGGTGAGCGAGCCCCTGCGGATCCACGGGATCGGCGAGCGGGCGGGGAGACGGCGGCGCGTGAGCGAGCTCCTCGACCTCGTGGGGCTGCCCGAGCGGTTCGCGGACCGGTACCCGCACGAGATCTCCGGCGGTCAGCGCCAGCGGGTGTGCATCGCCCGCGCGCTCGCCTCGGGGCCGAAGCTGCTCATCCTCGACGAGGCGACCGCCTCTCTCGACGTCTCCGTCCAGGCACAGGTGATGAACCTGCTCAAGGAGCTGCAGACCGAGCTCGGGCTCGGGTACCTGTTCATCAGCCACGACCTCGCCTCGGTCGAGCACATGTCCGACGACGTCCTCGTCATGTACCTCGGACGGGCGATGGAGTCCGCCCCGGCGTCCTCCCTCTACGGCACGGCCGGGCACCCGTACACGCAGGCCCTCATGTCCGCGATCCCGCTCGAGGACCCGGTCGCCGAGCGGGAGCGGCGGCGGATCATCCTCGCCGGCGACGTCCCCTCGCCCATCGACCCGCCGTCGGGCTGCGTGTTCCGGACCCGCTGCCCGCTCGCGATCGATGCGTGCGCGCAGGAGCAGCCGGCCCCGGTCGACCTCGGGACCGGCCACTCCTCGTGGTGCGTACGCGCCGGCGAGCAGGTGGTCGACAAAGCGCTCGCCGGGTGAGTCGGCGCACCCCTAGCCTGGGCCGGTGACCACGACGACGCCCGAGCCCGCCCCGCGCACCGCCACCGCGATCGACGAGCTGGCCGAGCGCCACCTCGCCGCCGCCGCGGCCCTCGACCCGACCGAGGCGACCGACATGGGGCTGCCCGGGCACGAGCACGAGTGGCCGGACCTCTCCCCCGCCGGCGTGGCCGCCCGGGCGGACCAGCGCCGCGGCACGCTCGCCGAGCTCGCGGGGATCGAGCCGGCCGACGACGTCGACGCCGTGACCGCCGACGTCCTACGCGAGCGCCTCGGCGCCGAGATCGCGCTGCACGAGGCGGGCGAGGACCTCGCCCCGATCAACAACCTCTCCTCACCGATCCAGTTCCTTCGCGACACGTTCGACCTCATGGCGACCGAGACCGCCGAGCACTGGTCGTGGATCTCCGAGCGCCTCCGCACGCTCCCGGACGCGCTGGCGGGCTACACGGAGTCGCTGCGGGCCCAGGCCGCCCGCGGGAGGTACCCGTCGAAGCGCCAGGTGCGGATCGGCGTCGAGCAGGCGCGTGAGCTCGCCGGCGAGGACTCCTTCTTCACGTCGTTCGCGGCCGGGGCCCGGGTCGACGGCGCCGAGCCGTCCGCCGAGCTGGCCGCCGACCTGACGCGGGGCGCCGAGGCGGCGCGGGCGGCCTACGGCGCTCTCGCCGAGGTGATCGGGACGGAGCTGGCGCCGCACGCGGAGGCGGGCGACGCCGTCGGGGCCGAGCGCTACGCACTGCACTCGCGCTACTTCCTCGGTGCGGACGTCGATCTCGAGGAGACGTACACGTGGGGGCTCGAGGAGGTCGCGCGGCTCACGGCCGAGCAGGAGGCCGTCGCGGCGGAGCTGTACGGGCCCCGCACCACGGTCGCCGAGGCGATGGCGCGGCTCGACGCGGACCCGGCGCGGAAGCTCCACGGCACCGACGCGCTGCAGGCGTGGATGCAGGAGACCTCCGACCGGGCGGTCGCCGAGCTGGCCGAGTCCTCGTTCGACATCCCCGGGCCGGTGCGCCGGCTCGAGTGCCGCATCGACCCGACCCAGACCGGCGGCATCTACTACACCGCGCCGAGCATGGACTTCTCGCGGCCAGGCCGGATGTGGTGGTCGGTGCCGAAGGGCGTGACCGAGTTCGGCACCTGGCGCGAGCTGACGACCGTCTACCACGAGGGCGTGCCCGGCCATCACCTGCAGACCGGACAGACGGCCTACCGCTCGTCGCTGCTCAACACCTACCGGCGGGTCGGCGTGTGGGTCTCCGGCCACGGCGAGGGGTGGGCGTTGTACGCCGAGCGGCTGATGGAGCAGCTGGGCTACCTCGACGACCCGGGCGACCGCATGGGCATGCTCGACGGCCAGCGGATGCGCGCGGCCCGCGTCGTCCTCGACATCGGCGTGCACCTGGGGCTGCCCCGCCCCGCCGACCTCGGCACGGGGCCCTGGGACGCCGAGGTCGCGTGGCCCTACCTCCAGGAGAACGCGAACTCCGACGACGCCTTCCTCGCCTTCGAGCTCGACCGCTACATGACCTGGCCCGGCCAGGCGCCGAGCTACAAGGTGGGCCAGCGGATCTGGGAGCAGATCCGGGACGAGACCGCCGAGCGCGAGGGCGCCGACTTCGACCTCAGGCGGTTCCACCGGCGGGCGCTCGATGTCGGCTCTGTCGGCCTCGACACCCTCCGCCGCGCCCTGGCCTGACCCTCCCGCTCTTTCGTCGAGATTGCGGTTGGTGCACGTCGAAATTGCGGTTGGTGCACGTCGAAATTGCGGTTGGTGCACGTCGAAACTGCGGTTGGGAGACCGCCTGCGCGTCGAGACTGCGGTTGGGAGCCGTCCGTACCGCCGATAGCCTGCCGCTCGTGCTTCGCCTCCTGCTCGCCTCCGCCTCGCCCGCCCGCACCGCCACGCTGACCGCGGCGGGGATCGCGCACGACGTCCAGGTCTCCGACGTCGACGAGCCCGCCGTGCTCGAGGCGCAGGCGCGCGCGGCAGCAGCGGCGGGCGCTCCCCCACCCTCGCCCGCCGACCAGGTCCTCGCGCTCGCCCGAGCCAAGGCGGAGGACGTCGCAGGCCACCTGGCACCGGCGCCCGGCGAGCGGGTCCTCCTCCTCGGCTGCGACTCCATGCTCGAGGCCGACCTCGGGTCGGGCATCGAGGTGGTGGGCAAGCCCGGCGACTCCGAGACAGCCGTCGGGCGGTGGCGCGCGATGCGCGGCGGCACGGGCGTGCTGCACACGGGGCACTGGCTCGTCGACGTCGGGGCCGGCCGGGAGGCCGGGGTCGGCGTCGGGGGCGTGTCCTCGGCCGTCATCCTCTTCGCCGACCTCTCCGACGACGAGATCGACGCCTACGTGGCGACCGGCGAGCCGCTGAAGGTGGCCGGCGGATTCACGGTGGACGGGATCGGGGGGCCGTTCGTCGCGGGGATCGAGGGGGACTTCCACGGGGTCGTCGGGGTCTCGCTGCCGCTGCTGCGCGACCTGCTCGGGCAGCACGGTGTCTCGGTGACCGAGCTCTGGGCCTGACGACGAACCGCACCCTCGACGACGTCGAACCACGACCTCGGTGCAGGTCGCACTGACCCGCACTCTCGACCGACGCGGGGCGACCAACCGCAATCTCGGCGTGCACGAACCGCAATCTCGACGACTGCGGGGGCCTTGACCCGCACTCTCGACCACGGCGGGAATCGGGCGGGCCGCGCAGAACGTCACACCACCCCTGATTGGGCCTCGACGCACCCTCGGCTAACGTAGCGGGGCACGCGCGCACGCAGGCGTCCGCGCACCCACCGGCAGCGAGGAGAGGCATGGCGAACGACGGGACGTACCCGCTGCCCCGCAAGGTGCTCGTGGCCAACCGCGGCGAGATCGCCGTCCGGGTGGTGCGCGCCTGCCGCGACGCCGGGATCGCCACCGTCGCCGTCTACGCCGACCAGGACCGCGAGGCGCAGCACGTGCTGCTCGCCGACGAGGCCTACGCCCTGTCCGGGACCCGCGCCGCCGAGACGTACCTCGACGCCGGCAAGGTCCTCGACGCCGCCCGACGCTCCGGCGCCGACGCGCTGCACCCGGGCTACGGCTTCCTGTCCGAGGACGCCGAGTTCGCGAGCGCCGTCACCGACGCCGGGATCCTGTGGATCGGCCCGCCGCCGGCCGCGATCGAGTCGCTCGGCGACAAGGTGACCGCCCGCCGGATCGCCCAGTCCGTCGGAGCCCCGCTCGTGCCCGGCACGAAGGACCCGGTCGCCGGCGCGGCCGAGATCGAGGCGTTCGGCGCCGAGCACGGCTACCCGCTCGCCATCAAGGCGGCCTTCGGCGGCGGCGGCCGCGGCCTGCGCGTGGCCCGCAGCGCCGAGGAGGTCACCGCCCAGTACGACTCCGCGGTCCGCGAGGCCACGGCGGCGTTCGGGCGCGGCGAGTGCTTCGTCGAGCGGTTCCTCGACCGCCCCCGGCACCTCGAGACCCAGTGCCTCGCCGACACCCACGGCAACGTGGTCGTGGTCTCCACCCGCGACTGCTCGCTGCAGCGCCGGCACCAGAAGCTCGTCGAGGAGGCGCCCGCGCCGTTCCTCACGGACGAGCAGAACGCGCGTCTCGTCGAGTCGTCGAAGGCGATCCTCTCGGCGGCCGGCTACGTCGGCGCCGGCACGTGCGAGTTCCTCCTCGGGGTGGACGGCACGATCTCCTTCCTCGAGGTCAACACCCGCCTCCAGGTCGAGCACCCGGTGACCGAGGAGGTCAGCGGGATCGACCTCGTGCGCGAGCAGCTGCGCCTCGCGGCCGGCGAGCCCCTCGGCTACGACGAGGTCCCGCTGCGCGGCCACTCGATCGAGCTGCGGATCAACGGCGAGGACCCCGCGTCCGGCTTCATGCCCGCGCCCGGCACCGTCTCCGAGCTCGCGTGGCCCGCGGGCCCGGGCATCCGCGTGGACTCCGGCGTGGTCGCGGGCGACGAGATCTCCGGCGCGTTCGACTCGATGCTCGCCAAGATCATCGTCACCGGCGCCACCCGCACCCAGGCGATCGAGCGCGCGCGCCGCGCCCTGCGCGAGACCCGCGTGGCCGGCGTCCCCACGGTCCTGCCGTTCCACGCCTCGGTGCTCGACCACCCCGACTACGTCGCCGCCGACGGCCCCGAGGCCTTCCGCGTCCACACCACGTGGATCGAGAACGACTACGCCGAGGAGCTCAGCGGCCTGCCGAGCACCCGCCCCGAGACCCCGCCGGCCGACGAGCCCGCGCCGGAGCCGGCCCCGACCGAGAGGGTCGTCGTCGAGGTCGGCGGCAAGCGCCTCGAGGTCGTCATCCCCGCGGGCCTGGGGATCTCCCAGAACCGCTTCGGCCGCGGCCCGGTCCGCCGGCCCCTGCGCCGCTCCGGTGCCGCCCGCGGTACCGGAGGTGCCGGCGGTTCGGGCGGCGACGCGCTCAAGGCCCCCATGCAGGGCACGATCGTCACGTTCGCCGTGGCCGAGGGCGACCTCGTCGAGGCCGGCCAGACGGTCGTGGTCCTCGAGGCCATGAAGATGGAGCAGCCGCTCGCCGCGCATCGCGCCGGCCGCGTGACCGGGCTGTCCGGCACCGCCGGCGCCACCGTCTCGGCGGGGACCGTCATCTGCTCGATCGTCGACGCCGGGTCCGACGCCACGCCCGACGCCGCAGGGTCGCCCCCCGCGGGGGACGGCGCCCCGGGCGGGGACGCCCCGGGAACGGACACCCCCGAGACGACGCCGTCGCCGGTCCCGCTGCCGCCCGCCCCGTGACCGCCCCCGGCCCTCCCCCGTCCGCGCGACGCCCGATGCGCATGCCGGGGGACGGCTGGGTCGAGTGCGCCTGCGGCGCCCGGCACTGGGGCCTCAACGGCGCGGCCGGTCTCCTCGCGTGGCGGCCGGTGTCGGGGCACGACGACGGCGCCACCCCCGGTGCGACCGCCGTCGAGGACGCGAGCAGGGCCGTGGACGCAGCCGGGCCCACGGACGCGGCCGGCGTCGAGCTCGCCCTCCAGCACCGTGCCGCGTGGTCCCACCACGGCGGGACGTGGGGCATCCCGGGCGGCGCCATCGCCGACGGCGAGACAGCGCTGACCGGGGCCATGCGCGAGGCCGCCGAGGAGTCCGGGATCGAGGAGCGCCACCTGCGGGTCCTCGCCACCCGCGTCCTCACCCACCCGGACTGGTCGTACACGACCGTCGTCGCCCGGGCCGCCCCGTCCGCCCGCGTGGCGGCGACCGACGCCGAGTCGCTCGAGGTCCGCTGGGTCGGCGCCCCAGAGCTCCGATCCGGGGACCTACCCCTCCTGCCCGCCTTCGCCGACTCCCTCGACGAGCTCGCCGGGATGCTCGGGCGCGTGGTGCTCGTCGTCGACTCGGCGAACGTCGTCGGCTCCGTGCCGGACGGCTGGTGGCGCGACCGACGCGCCGCCACGGTGCGCCTGCGGGACTCCCTCACCGACCTCGCCGCGAACGGGCTGCCCGCCGACGCCGTCGGCCTGCCCGGGACGCGCTGGTTCCCCGAGATCCACCTCGTCACCGAGGGCGCCGCGCGCGGGGTCGGCTCGACCGCGGACGTCACGGTCCACGAGGCCCCCGGCGAGGGCGACGACGAGATCGTCCGGGTCGCCGCCGCGCTCGCGGCAAACTCCCCCGCCCCGCCGGAGCCGGGCTTCGTGCGGGTCGTCGTGGCGACGGCCGACCGCGCGCTCGCCGAGCGGTGCCGGGCGGTGGGCGCCGTCGTCGTCGGCCCCTCTCTCGTGAGGCGCTCACAGTCCCGTCCGCGCGCGTGAGACGCGGCGGACGCGCGTGAGCTCCACCGACGCCGGCACCGGCCCGTCGTGTCCCGTCGAACCGCTGCGCCGGCAAGGCTTCCGCGGGCTATGGCTCTCCACCTCGGTCGGGCAGGTCGGGGCGGCCGTCTCGGTGGTTGCGGTCGACGTCCTCGTCATCGACGTCCTGCACGCCTCGGAGGCCGAGGTCGGGGCGGTCCGGGCGGCGCAGTTCCTGCCCTACCTGCTCGTCGGGCTGATCGCGGGCGCCTACGTCGACCGCTGGCGGCGCCGTCCCACCCTCGTCATCACCAACATCGTCCAGGCCCTCCTGCTCACGGCCATCCCCCTTCTCCACCTGGCGGGCGCGCTCACCGTGGGGCTGACGGCCCTCGTGCTGGTCGCCGTCGGCACATGTGGCGTCGTCATCGCCGCCGCGGAGCAGACCTACCTCCCCGACCTCGTCCCCCGCGGATCGCTCGTGGCGGCGAACGCGCGGATCGGCCAGGCCTCGACGGTCGCGCAGACGTCCGGGCCCGCGCTGGGCGGCGCCGTCGTCGCGCTCGTCACCGCCCCGTTCGCCCTCGTCGTCACGGCGATCTCCCGGCTCGCGTCCGCCCTGCTCGTGGCGGGGATCCGCGAGGAGGAGCCCCCGCCGCACCCCGACCGGCCCCGCCTGTGGCGCGGGATCGCCGAGGGGCTCGGCTTCGTCTACCGGCACCGCACGCTCGCGCCGCTGGCGATCTCCACGCACGTGTGGTTCCTCGCCAACAGCGCGGTGACGACGGCTCTCGGGCTGTTCGTGCTGCGCGAGCTCGAGCTCTCCGCCGCCGCGTACGGTCTCGTCCTCGCGCTGGGCGGGGTCGGCGCCCTGGTCGGCACGCTCACCTCGACCACCGTCGCGGCCCGGCTCGGCGCCGGGCGCACGGTCGTCCTCGGGCGCGCCCTCATGGTGCCCGCCTGGGTGGCCGGCGCCCTCACCCCCGCCGACGCCGACGTCTGGCTGCTCGTCGTCTGGCTCGCCGGGGTGCAGCTCGTCCACGGCTTCGGGATGGGCGTCGAGGACGCCCCGGAGATGGGCTGGTGGCAGCTGCGGACCCCGCGGGCGATGCTCGGCCGGGTCAACGCGGGCAGGCGGTCGGCCAACCGGACCGTGGCCCTCGTCGGGGCGCTGGCCGGCGGCGTGCTCGTCGGTGCGATCGGGTACCGGTGGACGTTCGTCGCCGTCGCGGCGGTGTTCGCCGTCGCGACCCTCGTGGTGACGCTCTCCCCGATGCGGGACGCCCGGATCAAGGCGGAGGGCTGACCGCTCCGGACGCCGACCGCGCCGACCGCGCCGGTCGTGCTCGCGGCAGCGCGCCGGCACCGCCACGACCGCGGCCAGGGACCGGTCTCACGCCGGACGGGCCGCCGCTGCCCCGCGGCCGCGACCTATCCTGGCTCCATGACCTCCCGCAGCGCCTGGGGCCACGGCCTGGCCACCCGCACCGAGTCCGGCGAGACGCTCGACGTCTGGTACCCGCACCCCGCACTGGGCGCCCCGCCCGCCGCGCACGACGCGGAGGCGCTCGCGCAGATCGCCACGGGCGCTCGCACGGACGCCGTCCGCGGCGTCGTCGTCGAGGTCGTCACCACGACGATCGACCTCGACACCGCCCCGGCCGACGTCGCCGACGCGTACCTGCGCCTCCAGCTGCTCTCGCACCGCCTCGTCGCGCCACGCACGGTCAACCTCGACGGCATCTTCGGCGTCCTCCCGATCGTCGCCTTCACGTCCCTCGGCCCGGTCGCCCCCGCCGACCTCCCGGCCGCGCGCCTGCGCGCCGCCGACGCCGGGCACCACCTCGTGGTCCAGCTCCTCGACAAGTTCCCGCGGATGATCGACTACGTCGTCCCGTCCGGCGTGCGGATCGGCGACGCCGACCGCGTCCGCCTCGGCGCGCACCTCGCCGAGGGCACGACCGTCATGCACGAGGGCTTCGTCAACTACAACGCCGGGACCCTCGGCCGCTCGATGGTCGAGGGCCGCATCTCGCAGGGCGTCGTCGTCGGCGACGGCTCCGACGTGGGCGGCGGCGCCTCGATCATGGGCACGCTCTCCGGCGGCGGCACCGAGCAGGTGACGATCGGTGAGCGCTGCCTGCTCGGCGCGAACGCCGGCGTGGGCATCTCGCTCGGCGACGACTGCGTGGTCGAGGCCGGCCTCTACGTCACGGCCGGCACCAAGGTCACCGTCCTGCCCGAGGAGACGGTCGTCTCGGCGCGCGAGCTGTCCGGCGTGAGCGGCCTGCTGTTCCGCCGCCACTCGGTCACCGGCGCGGTCCAGGTCCTCGCCCGCGAGGGGCACGGCGTCGCGCTCAACGACGCCCTGCACGCCTGACCCGACCCCGCGCGTGAGCGACGAGCCCGGCACCCGCTCCGGCCTGTCCTGCCTCGGCGGGCTCGCCGTGGTCGCGCTCGTCCTCGCCGTCGCCGTCGGTGGAGTGGTCGCGATCCTCACCTACGTGGTGCGCTCCCCCGCGTCCGGGACGTGCCGCGCCGAGGCCGGCGGCGACCTCTCCGCCACCCTCGACGGCGACCAGGCCGCGAACGCCGCCCTCATGGTCGGCCTCGCCCAGCAGCGCGACCTGCCGATCCGCGCGACCACCGTGGCGATCTCGACCGCCATGCAGGAGTCGAAGCTGCGGAACATCGACTACGGCGACCGCGACTCCGTCGGCCTCTTCCAGCAGCGCGAGTCGCAGGGCTGGGGCTCGGTCGAGGAGATCATGGACCCCGTCTACTCGACCGGCCGGTTCTACGACGAGCTCGTGACGATTGACGGCTGGGAGGAGATGTCGATCAACGACGCCGCCCAGGCCGTCCAGCGCTCCGGCTACCCCGAGGCGTACGCCCAGCACGAGCCCATGGCCCGCGCGTTCGCGGCCAACCTCGTCGGCCAGGTCGAGGGCGGACTCACGTGCCGCCTGTCCATGCCCGACGACGCCGAGAACGCCACCGACTCCCTCGCCACCGCCACGGTCACCGACCTCGCCCTGCGCGACCTGGGGCTCACGCCCGAGGAGCGCGACGCGGGCGTGCTCGTCCTCGACTCCGCCGGGCTGCCGGACGGGGCCGCCTCCGACGACTCCGGCGCGGCCGCCGGCTGGGGGGTCGCCCACTGGGGCGTGGCGACGGCCACCGAGACGGATGCCCTGGCCGTCGCCACCGACGGGCGCGTGTGGCTGCGCTCCGAGGGCGACGACGCCGGGTGGACCGCGCTCGACGAGGTCGGCTCCGGTCTCTCACCCGTGGAGCAGTCGGTCGTCGACGCCGCCGCCGGCCTCGAACCGGGCCAGGTCGCGATCGGCTGACCCGCAGCCCGTCGAGATTGCGGTTCGTCGTCGTCGAGATTGCGGTTCGTCGTCGTCGAGATTGCGGTTCGTCGTCGGTGTCGAGGGTGCGGCTCACGCCCACCGACATTGCGGTTCGTCGTCCTCGAGGTTGCGGGTGGTCGACGTCGAGGTTGCGGTTCGTCGTCGGGGGCGTCGTTCGTCGTCGTCGGGCGAGAGATGCGCGATCCCGCGGCTGGACCGACCCACGGGCCGGGCCCCGACGCAGTACGGTCGAGGGAGTTCGGGGCGACCTGCTTCGTTCGAGCTCCCCCGGAAGAAGGCCCACCGTGTCGGTGACCGACCTCGCCCCCGCCCCGCCGTCCCGCCCCGAGCGCCCCATGCGCGGCGCCGGCGAGCGCTACGTCAGCTCCTTCACCACGCTGACGAAGTCTGTGAAGGACGCCGGACTCATGCGCCGGGCGTACGCGTACTACTGGACGAAGTTCGCGATCCTCATGGTCATCGGGGCGGGCCTCGTCGTGGCGTTCCTCTTCATCGGGAACTCGTGGTGGCAGATGGGGATCGCGGCGGCGCTCGGCCTGCTCATGACGCAGACCGCGTTCATGGGCCACGACGCCGCGCACCGCCAGATCTTCAACTCGGGCCGGTGGAACACGTGGGCCGGCCTCGTGCTCATCAACCTCGTCACCGGCATGGGCCACGGCTGGTGGAACAAGAAGCACAACAAGCACCACTCGGCGCCCAACCAGCTCGGCAAGGACCCGGACATCGAGCCCGGACCGGTCATCTGGACCAACGAGGCGCTGCAGACGCGCCGGAGCCGCGTGGGCCGGTTCTTCGCGCGGATCCAGGCCTACACGTTCTACCCGCTGCTCGCGTTCGAGGGGCTCAGCCTGCACGTCCAGGGCATCGCCCGCCTGTTCTCCCGCACCAAGCTCGAGCACCGCTGGGTCGAGGCCGCGTTCATCGCGTTCCGCCTCGGCACATACGTGGCGCTCGTGTTCCTCGTCCTGTCGCCGGGCAAGGCCCTCGCCTTCATCGCCATCCAGATGGGGCTGTTCGGCGCCTACCTGGGCCTGTCGTTCGCCCCGAACCACGTGGGGATGCCGATCGTCGCACGCGGGCTCAAGGTCGACTTCCTCCAGCGGCAGGTCCTCATGAGCCGCAACATCACCGGCGGCAGGTGGGTCGACACGTTCATGGGCGGGCTCAACTTCCAGGTCGAGCACCACCTCTTCCCGTCGATGGCCCGCCCGAACCTGCGCAAGGTCGCCCCGATGGTGCGGGAGCACTGCCGGGCGATCGGCGTGCGGTACACCGAGACCACGCTGTTCCAGTCCTACAAGGCCGTCACCGCGCACGTCCACAAGGTCGGGCGCGGCGGCGCCGACATCTGGGCGTGCCCGCTGGCCGGTCAGATGCGCACGGCCTGACGACCCCGCCCGACGGCGAACCGCCCGCCCTCGCGCCCTACCGCGTGAAGGCGGACAGCCCCGTGATCGCCCGGCCCACGACGAGTGCGTTGATGTCGTCGGTCCCCTCGTACGTGTAGATCGCCTCGGCGTCGGCGTGGAACCGCGCGACGTCCGAGTCGAGCGTGATCCCGTTCCCGCCGCACACCTCGCGGGCGAGCGCCACCGTCTCGCGCATGTGCCGGCAGGTCTCGCGCTTGGCCAGGGACGACTCGACCTCGTCGAACACGCCCTCGTCCTGGCGCTGCGAGAGCCGCACGACGATCCCGAGCGTGCTCGTGAGGTTGCCGAGCATCCGGGCGAGCTTGTCCTGGACGAGCTGGAACCCGCCGATGGGGCGGCCGAACTGCTCGCGCGCGCGGGCGTACCGGCGCGCGGCCTCGAACGCCCCCGCCTGCACCCCGGCGGCGTGCCACGCCACGGTCATCCGCATGCGCCGCAGCATGGCCCCGACGTCGGCGAAGGACTCGACGTTCGCCAGCCGCAGCTCGTCGGGCACCCGCACGGAGTCGAGCTCGATGACCGAGTTCGTCACCATCCGGACCGAGGTCTTCCGCTCGATGGTGGTGAGTCGCACGCCGTCGGCGTCCGCCGGCACGACGAGGATCCGCACCGGCCCGCGGTCGGGCTCGCGGGCGACCACGCAGAGGTGGTCGGCGTAGGCGGCCGAGCCGATCCAGCGCTTGGTGCCGTCGAGGACCCAGTCCCCGCCGGACCGCCGGACGGTGGTCTCGAGGCCCCCGGCGACGTCGGACCCGTGGTCCGGCTCCGTCATCGCGAAGACCCCGCGCGCCGAGAAGTCGACCACCGAGGGCCGCCACCGCGCGACCTGTTCCGGCGACCCGCCGACCTCGATGTTCGTGAGGAACAGCGAGGCCTGCCCGTTGTACCAGGTGGCGACGGACGCGTCGTGGCGGGCGAGCTCGAAGGAGCGGAAGCCCTGGAACAGCCACCGGACGGGTGACCCGCCGAGGGCCTCCGGCTCGATGAAGCCGCCGGCCGCGAGGGGCTCGACCGCGTCGGCCGGGAATGCGGCCCGGTCCCAGTGGTCGGCCAGCACCTCGGACGGGAGGTGCTCGGCCAGGACCGCGCGCAGCCGGAGGATCTCGGCCCGCTCGACCCCGGTGAGCAGGTCCGCGTACCGGTAGAGGTCACTGTCCGGGTAGAGGGTCTCCATCGACCCGCCTCTCTGCTCGGCCGCGGCCGGCGACGAACCGCGACGGCCACGCGTGCGAACCGCACTCTCGACGAGTACGGGGGGACCGGGGGCGGGGCGGCGGACCGCCTGCGCCCCCGGTACCGGCTCAGCGCTTCTCGATCGGGACGTAGTCCCGCTCGGTGGCGCCGGTGTAGACCTGCCGGGGGCGGCCGATCTTCGTGTTCTTGTCCTCGATCATCTCGCGGTACTGGGCGATCCAGCCGGGCAGGCGCCCGAGCGCGAACAGCGGGGTGAACATCTGGGTGGGGAAGCCCATCGCCTTGTAGATGAGCCCCGTGTAGAAGTCGACGTTCGGGTAGAGCTTGCGCTCGACGAAGTAGTCGTCGTTCAGCGCGATCTCCTCGAGGTTCATCGCGATGTCGAGCAGCTCGTCGTCGGTCCCGAGGCGCTCGAGGACGTCGTGCGCCACGTTCTTGACGATCGCGGCGCGCGGGTCGTAGTTCTTGTACACGCGGTGCCCGAAGCCCATGAGCCGGACGTTGTCGTTCTTGTCCTTCGCGCGCTTCATGAACGTCTCGACCGAGTCGTCGCTGCCCTGGATGCGCGAGAGCATCTCGAGGACGGCCTCGTTCGCACCGCCGTGCTTCGGGCCGGACAGCGCGCCCACGCCGGCGGAGATCGAGGCGTAGATGCTCGCGTCGGACGAGCCGACCATCCGGACCGTCGACGTCGAGCAGTTCTGCTCGTGGTCCGCGTGGAGGATGAGCAGCAGGTCGAGCGCCCGGATGATCTCGGGGTCGACGTCGCGGTGCTGGTAGGGCAGGTCGAACGTCATCCGCATGAAGTCCGCCGTGTAGCTGTAGGACTGGTCCGGGTACAGCAGCGGCAGGCCCGACGCCCGCTTGGCGATGTACGCGATCATCGTCGGCAGCTTCGCCATGAGGAGCACCGTGGAGAGCTCCTTCTGGTACTCGTCGTGCGGGTCGAGCGTGTGCGGGTAGTACGTGCCGAGCCCCGCGATACCGGCCTGGAGCATCGACATCGGGTGGCCGTTGGGCGGGAACGCGGTGAAGAAGCCCTTGAAGTCCTCGTGGAGCACGCGGTGGCGCTTGATGCGGCGCGTGACGGCCTCGAGCGTCTCGGCGTCGGGGAGCTCGCCGTAGATGAGCAGGTAGGCCGTCTCGAGGAAGGTCGACTGCTTCGCGAGCTGCTCGATCGGGTACCCGCGGTAACGGAGGATGCCCGCGTCCCCGTCGATGTACGTGATGGCCGACTCGGTCGACGCGGTGTTCGTGAACCCGTAGTCCAGCGTGACGGTGCCGGTCTCGCCGAGGAGCTTGCCGATGGTCAGACCGTCGCTGCCCTCGGACGCCTTCACCCTCGGCAGCGAGAGCGTCTTGTCGTCGACGGTGAGCGTGGCGTCTTCGGTCATGCTGGTCCCCTTCGTGGATGGTGAGCGCCTCGTGGGCGCACGAGGGGCGGAGCACCGCCCCCGTCGGAGGTCGTCCACCGTCCAAGATACCGCCGGTCGGAGGTCACGGGCGCCCACGGGTCACACCCGCCGACGACGACGAACCCCGCCCGCGTGGTGCTCGACCGTGCCGTCGAGCACCGCCCGGCTCACTCGCCGTCGGTGAGGCGGGCGACCGCGGCGTCGACGCGCTCGTCGCTCGCCGTCAGCGCCATGCGCACCCGGCCCTCGCCGAGCGAGCCGTAGAACTCGCCGGGGGCCACGAGGACGCCGAGCGCGGCGAGCTCGTCGACGAGCTCGCGCCCCTGCGCGCCTTCCCGGCCGAGCCAGAGGTAGAGACCGGCCACCGAGTCCGGGTCGGGCGCGAGGCCGTACGCGCTGACGGCGCCGAGCAGCCGCTCGCGCCGAGCGCCGTAGCGGGCCCGCTGCGCGTCGACGTGGGCGTCGTCCGCCAAGGCCGCGGCCATCGCCGCCTGGACCGGGGCGGGCACCATCATCCCGGCGTGCTTGCGGATCTCCCGCAGGCGACCGATGAGCGCCTCGTCGCCCCCGAGCAGGGCCGCGCGGTAGCCGGCCATCGAGGACTGCTTGGACAGCGAGTACGCGACGAGCAGGCCGGTGTGGTCGCCGCCGGTCACCCGCGGGTCGAGCAGGCTGGGCACGCCGGAGCTCGCCCACGGCTCCTCCCAGGCCAGCTCGGCATAGCACTCGTCGGCGACGACAACCGCGCCGACCTCCCGCGCCCACGCCACCGCGGCGGCGAGCTGGTCGACCCCGAGCACGTGCCCGTGCGGGTTCGCCGGGGAGTTGAGCCAGACGAGCCGCACGCCGTCCCGCGGCCAGTCCTGCGGCCGCGCGGGGTCGACGGCGACCGGCTCGGCACCGGCGAGCCGGGCCCCGACGTCGTAGGTGGGGTACGCGACGGCCGGGTGCAGGACCCGGTCCCCCGCGCCGATCCCGAGCATCGCGGGAACGAGCGCCACGGCCTCCTTCGAACCGACCGTCGGCAGCACGCCGCGCTCGGTCAGGGGAACGCCGCGCCGCCGCCCGAACCAGTCGACCATCGCGGCGCGCAGCTCGTCGGTGCCGATCGTCGTCGGGTAGCCAGGCCGGTCCGCGGCCGCCCGGAGCGCGTCCTGGACCACCGCCGGCGTCGGGTCCACGGGGGTCCCGACGGACAGGTCGACGATCCCGCCCGGATGGGCGGTCGCCACCTCGCGCGCGCCGGCGAGCGAGTCCCAGGGGAAGTCCGGCAGCGCGTCGCCGTGCAGGGTCACGTCAGGCCTGGGGCGGGAGCCCGGCCACCACCGGGTGGTCGAACCCGAGCCGCCCGGTGCGGGCCGCGCCGCCGGGGGAACCCACCGGCTCGGACTGGCCGGGCATCACGTCGGAGAAGAAGTTGACGTTGACGTCGTAGTACTGGGACCACGCGGCCGGGGTGTCGTCCTCGTAGTAGATGGCCTCGACGGGGCACACCGGCTCGCAGGCGCCGCAGTCGACGCACTCGTCGGGGTGGATGTACAGCATGCGGTCGCCCTCGTAGATGCAGTCGACCGGACACTCGTCGACGCATGCGCGGTCGAGCACGTCCACACAGGGCTGGGCGATCACGTACGTCATGCCCCCATCGTCCCACGAGACTCGCGTGGCGCGCGGCCCAGGCTCGCTCGCGAGACACCCGTTCCGGCGCAGGACCGGTCGTTCCGGACGAACCGGCCGGAGCAGGTGTGCGACGCTGAGGCGCATGGCCCACACCTTCGACGGCTACCCCGGGCCGGGCGGCGTCGCCTGGCGCACGTGGTCCCTCGGCGACCGGGTCGTGGTCCGGTTCCGGGACGGCGACCACGCCCGGGACGCGCTCGGCGACCTGGTCGCATCCGGCGAGGACGGCCTCACGGTCGAGACCGGGCGGGGCCGCGTCGTCGTGCCCGTGGCGGCGATCCTGTCCGGGCACCGGGTGCCCCCGCGGCCGGCCCGAGGCGGAGGTCCGAGCGGCCCGCGCCCCGCCGGACGCCCTGACGCCCTGACGAGCAGGCTCGGTCAGCCGCAGGTGACCCGGTTGTGCGGGGAGTAGGTCCACTCGTACTCCTCGCGCGGCAGCGTCTCGTCCTCGTGGCTGCGCTCGCGGGAGACCGTCACCGAGAACCCGTTGACGCCGCCGTACTCCGGGACGCAGGAGGGCGAGTCGTTGACGACGTCCTGCGGCGCGGTGATGTTGTACGGGCCCTGGATCTCGGTGGTCACGTCCCAGTACGGGGTGGACCACAGGCGGGTGTGGACCTCGCCGTCGGCGACCCATGCCTCGACGAGCACGCCGTAGGGCGTGTTGTTCTCCCAGATCATGTTGATCGAGTTCTCCGGGTTGTCCTCGTCGACCCAGAGGGTGGCCTCCTGGCCCATCGGGTACCGGTCGAAGTACTTGCTGTGCGGACGGTGCTCGATGTCGTCGAGCCCGGCCTCCCAGCCGACGTTGAACATGTTCGTCGAGAGCTGGGAGACGCCGCCGCCGAGCGCCGTGGCGTTGAAGCCGTTCTCGACGACGCCGGAGCTGACGAACCCGTTCTCCTCCGTGATCGGGCCGAGCTCGGCCGCGAGGTCGAACTGCTCGTCGGGCAGGACCAGGGTGCCGGTGACGAGCGCGGTGCCGTTGACGAGGTTCTGCGTGCGGACGTCGTCCGAGGTGAGCGGCGTGCTGATCTCGGAGACGACCTCGAGGACGCCGAGCTCCTGGGCGTCCTCCGTGGTGAACTCCGGCTCCTCCTCGACGACGTCGGCCACCGCGACGCGGTCCTCGGTCGAGGTCGCCGCGGCCGCGACGGTCGCCCCCAGGCCCTCGGGGTCGAGGGTCGCGCCCGTCTCGCTGCCGACGATGTAGGGCCCGCCGTTGCGCAGGGTGATCTGCGCGTCCTGGGGCTCGGTGCCGATGTCGGGACCGGACTCGAGGACGGCGTCGGCGAGCTGGTCGCCGTCCATGGTCAGGGTGAGCGCCCCGTCGACGGGCTCGATGGTCGCGGCGGCCGTCAGCTGGTCGACCCCGAGGTCCACCTCGGAGTCGCCGACCTGGACCGTGACCGGGCCGGAGGTGAGCGGGGCGACGATCGACTCCTGCGCGGCCGCGATCTCCTCCTCGCCGATCTCGGGCTGGACCTCGGTCGCGACGGCCTCGATGGGCGTGGTCGAGACGAGCCACTCCTCGACGACGATCTCGCCGGTGGCCTCCGCGTCGATCTGCTGACCGACGACCGGGTCGGTGACGCTCGGGGTGGACCCGTTGAACTCGATGGCTCCGTCCACGGGCTCGGTGGCGAGCTCCTCCTCGGCCGCCTCGATCGCGGCGAGCAGCGCGGGCTCGTCGACGCTGCGGACCGGGTCGTAGGCGCCGAGGCCGGTGAAGTGGCCGAGCAGCACGCGCGGGTCGAGGGCGAAGCCGGTGAGGCCGTCGACCGTGCTCTGCGCGTCGAAGGTGAGGCCGGCCTCGGCGGAGCTGATCTCCGCCTCGTTGCCGTCGAGCGTGAGCCGGACGGGGGCCTCGACCTCGTCGGACAGGCCGGTGCGCAGCTCCTCGACGGCCTCCTCGGCCTCGAGCCCGCCGATCTGGACGCCGGCGACGACGGTGCCGGTCGGCACCTTGTCCCCCATGAACCACGCGACGCCGAAGTACGCACCGGCGAGCACGAGGACCGTGACGCCGAGCCCGATCAGCCAGCCGCGACCGCGGCGCCGCCTCCGGCCGTCGGCTGGGCCTGCGTCGCGGGCGTGGCGGGTCATGCGTTCCTCGTTCCGTGGTGTGTGGCCGTCATCGCTGCGGCCCGGTCCATCGTAGGGAATCTCATCGCACGTGGAGGGCGGCGCGCGGACGCCGTGATGGGGACGTCAGCCCTGTCCAGGAGGCGACCACGGCCGCGCGCGCCCGAGGGCGTGGACGTGGGCGCCTGGCCGGCCCGTGGCCCGCGCCTCGAGGACGTCCGCGGCGACGACGACGTGGTCGCCCGCGAGCCGCGTCCACGACGTGCGGAGCACGAGGTGCGCGCTCGCCGCCTCGAGGAGGACCGCGTCCCCGGCACGCTCGACCAGCTCGATGCCCACGGCCTGGCCGACGAGCGGCCGGCCGGGCTCCGCGACGCGGGCGAGCGCGGCACCGGCCTCGGTGGAGCCGTCCAGGACGGACAGCCCCCACTCCGGTGCATCCTCGAGCGCCTCGGCGGCGCGCGAGTCGGTGTAGACCGAGACGGTGACCATCGGCGGACGCAGCGACGCCGACGCGACGTCGGTCACCGGCACGAGAAGGGGATGACCTCCGGCGCGGACGCCGAGCACGGCGATCCCCACGGGCCGGCGTGCGAGCGCCGCCCGGAAGCCCTCCTCGAGCGCGTCGCCCCTCACCGCTGCGTCCCGGCGCCCTCGTCGGAGACGGCGGGGGTGCCGGCGGACGCGTCGGTGCCGGTGCCGGCGGACGCATCCGTGTCCACCTGCACCTCTCCGTGGGGGCGCGCGTCCCGGCCGGCGCCCCCGTCGACATGGGCGGGCGCATCGCGTCGTTCGTCGTCGTGCGGGGTGGTGCCTGCGGCACGCCGGCGGCCGAACCGCACGCTCGACGACGAGAACCAGGCGCGCGGGGCGGCCCACCCGATCGCCGCGGCGAGCGGCATCGTGAGGATCCACAGCATGGCGCGCGGGGTGGAGGTGACGAGGACGTCCTCGCCCGGTCCCCAGTAGGTCATGAGGAGCACGACGCCGATCCCCAGCGCGCCGTACACGAGCAGGGCCGTGGTGCCGCAGACCGCGCGCACGAGCACGGCGCCGGACAGCGCCAACGCGATCCCCAGGGTGATCCCGAGCGGCAGGCCGCCCGACTCCATCCGGTGGACGACCGTGCCCGCGACGGCCACGAGGACCGTGAGGAGCACGGTGACGACGGCCTCGAGGACCCACTCCCCCACGCCGCGGCGCGGTGCCGCGTGACCGGTGGGTGCCTCGCCGCCGACCTGCGGCCCCCCGGCGTGGCCCGGTCCCGCGGCCGCCGTCATCAGGCGCCCTGCCTCTTGGACCGCGCGGCGGCCCGCGCGCGCTCGGTGCCGTCGAGGATGACCTTGCGGATGCGGACGATCTCGGGGGTGACCTCGACGCACTCGTCGTCGGCGGCGAACTCGAGGGACTCCTCGAGGGTGAGCTTGCGCGGCGGGACGAGGCTCTCGAACGAGTCCGCCGTGGCGGACCGCATGTTCGTCAGCTTCTTCTCCTTGGTGATGTTGACGTCCATGTCCTCGTTGCGCGAGTTCTCGCCGACGATCTGGCCCTCGTAGACCTCGGCGGTGGGCTCGACGAAGAACGAACCGCGCTCCTGGAGGTTGATCATCGCGAACGGCGTGACGGCCCCCGGGCGGTCGGCCACGAGCGATCCGGTCGAACGGTGCTCGATCGGGCCGTGCCACGGCTCGTGCCCCTCGGCGATCGAGTAGGCGATGCCGGTGCCGCGGGTCTCGGTCATGAACCGGGTGCGGAAGCCGATGAGGCCGCGGGACGGGACGAGGAACTCCATCCGGACCCAGCCCGTGCCGTGGTTGACCATCGAGTCCATCCGTCCCTTGCGGGCGGCGAGCAGCTGCGTGACCGCGCCGAGGTACTCCTCGGGGACGTCGATCGTCATCCGGTCCATCGGCTCGTGCCGCTTGCCGTCGACCTCCTTGGTGACGACCTGGGGCTTGCCGACGGTCAGCTCGAAGCCCTCGCGGCGCATCTGCTCGACGAGGATCGCGAGCGCGAGCTCGCCGCGCCCCTGGACCTCCCAGGCGTCCGGCCGCTCGGTGGGGAGCACCTTGAGGGAGACGTTGCCGATGAGCTCGCGGTCGAGGCGGTCCTTGACGAGGCGGGCGGTGAGCTTGTGGCCCTTGACGCGGCCGGCGAGCGGCGAGGTGTTGATGCCGATCGTCATCGATATCGCCGGGTCGTCGACCGTGATGAGCGGAAGGGGGCGCGGGTCGTCGGCGTCGACGAGGGACTCGCCGATCGTGATGTCCGGGAACCCGGCGACGGCGACGATGTCACCGGCGGTCGCCGACTCGGTGGGCACCCGCGAGAGCGCCTCCGTGCGCAGGAGCTCGGAGATGCGGACGTTGGCCACGGTGCCGTCCTGCCGCGCCCAGCCCACGGTCTGGCCCTTGCGGATCGTCCCGTTGTGGATGCGGAGCAGCGCGAGGCGGCCGAGGAACGGGGAGGCGTCGAGGTTGGTGACGTGCGCCTGGAGCGGAGCGTCCTCCTCGTAGCGGGGCCCGGGGATCGTCTGCAGGATCGTGGCGAACAGCGGCTCGAGGTCCTCGGAGTCCGGCATCTCTCCGTCCCCGGGGCGCGTGAGCGAGGCGCGGCGCGCACGCGCGGAGGCGTAGACGACGGGCACGTCGAGGACGGCGTCGAGGTCGAGGTCCGGCACCTCGTCCGCGAGGTCGGAGGCCAGGCCGAGGAGCAGGTCCGTGGCCTCCTCGACGACCTCGGCGATGCGGGCGTCACCGCGGTCGACCTTGTTGACGACGAGGATGACCGGCAGCTTCGCCGCGAGCGCCTTGCGCAGGACGAACCGGGTCTGCGGGAGCGGGCCTTCGGAGGAGTCGACGAGCAGGACGACGCCGTCGACCATCGACAGGCCGCGCTCGACCTCGCCGCCGAAGTCGGCGTGCCCCGGGGTGTCGATGACGTTGATCGTCACGCCGTCCGGCGCGCCCGCGGCGGCGGCCGCCGGTCCCTTGTAGTCGACCGTCGTGTTCTTCGCGAGGATCGTGATGCCCTTCTCGCGCTCGAGGTCGCCCGAGTCCATCGCCCGTTCGTCGACGTGGTCGTGCTCCCCGAACGCCCCGGACTGCCACAGCATGGCGTCCACGAGGGTGGTCTTGCCGTGGTCGACGTGGGCGACGATCGCGACGTTGCGCAGGTCCTGGCGCTGGGGCATGGCAGTGCTTCCTTCGGGTCCGGTGGCTACCTCCGGCGTCCACGCGCTGGTGCGCACCGATCGGCAGGGGCGTCGGCTCGCCGGTCGCGGCACGTGCCCCGAACCGCGATCCTACGCGCGCGGGCGCGCCCCCGTCCTGCCCCGCGGCCGTGATTCCCCCGACCCGGGCCTACGAGCGGGCCCGAACGGGCGGAGCTCGGTGTCAGTGCTTGCGCTCGGACGAGCCCGGGTCCTGGGCGTCGTGGCCCTCGTTGTCGAGACGGTCGAGGGCCTCCACGCTGTCGCGCTCCTCCGCGCGGCGCACCGTGTCGTCCCGGTCGGTCGGCGAGTCCACGACGACCTCCCCGTCCTCGCCTGCCTTGGCGTAGGCCTCGAGGACGGCGTCGCGCGTGCGACGGCGCTTCGCCTGCTCGTCGGGGTCCGGCACCGGCACGGCCGCGATGAGCCGCTGCGTGTAGGGGTGCTGCGGGTCGTTGACGACCTGGCCGGAGTGACCGGTCTCGACGAGGTGCCCCTTGTGCATGACGGCGATGCGGGAGGACAGCATCTCGACGACGGCGAGGTCGTGGCTGATGAAGAGGCAGGCGAACCCGGTCTCCCGCTGGAGCTCGCTGAACAGCTCGAGCACCCGGGCCTGGACGGAGACATCGAGCGCCGAGGTCGGTTCGTCGGCCACGAGGATCGTCGGCTCGAGCGCGAGGGCGCGGGCGATGCCGACGCGCTGGCGCTGGCCGCCGGAGAGCTCGTGCGGGTAGCGGTTGCGCATGACGCGCGGCAGCTCGACCTTGTCGAGCAGGTCCTCGACCCGGGTGTTGCGCTCCGCCTTCGACAGCTCCGTGTGGAGCAGCAGCGGCTCGCCGATCGACTCGCCGATCGGCAGGCGCGGGTTGAGGGACGAGCCCGGGTCCTGGAAGACCATGCCGACCCGGCTGCGCAGGGGCTTGAGCGCGGACCGGTTCGCCCCGCGCATCTCGATGCCGTCGACGACCAACGACCCGGACTTCACCGGGAGCAGGCCGACGATGGCGCGGCCGATCGTCGTCTTGCCGGAGCCCGACTCCCCCACCAGACCGACGACCTCGCCGGGGTTGATGTGGAGGTTGATGTCCTCCGCCGCGACGAAGGCCTTCTGCCGGCCGCGCTTGGGGTACTCGAGGACGACGTCCTCGGCCCGCATGACCGGGGTGACCTCGGCGGTGCCCGCGGTGGCACCGGACGGGGACGGCGCGGCGTCGCGGTCGCTGACCTCGAGTCGGTCGGTCCGTGGCCGCGCCCCGCCGGTGCCGTCCTCCGCCTCCGGGGCGAACGACTCGTCCGCGGAGGTGTGGGAGCCCAGGTGGGGCACCGAGGACAGCAGCTGGCGGGTGTACGGGTGCTGCGGCCGGTGGAAGATCTCGTCGGCGACGCCGCGCTCGACGATCTGCCCGTCCTTCATCACAAGGATCGTGTCCGCCATGTCGGCGACGACACCCATGTCGTGGGTGATGAGGATGATGCCCGCGTCGATCCGCTCGCGCAGGTCCCGCATGAGCTTGAGGATCTCCGCCTGGACGGTGACGTCGAGCGCGGTCGTCGGCTCGTCGGCGATGAGCAGCCGGGGGTTGCAGGCGAGCGCCTGGGCGATCATCGCCCGCTGTCGCTGGCCGCCGGAGAGCTGGTGCGGGTAGGAGTCGAAGCGACGCGCGGGCTCGGGGATCTCGACGAGCGTGAGGAGCTCGATCGCCCGCTTCTTCGCCGCCGCCGGCAGCAACGACTGGTGCGTGCGCAGCGTCTCGACGATCTGGAAGCCGACCGTGTAGACGGGGTTGAGCGCCGTCATCGGCTCCTGGAAGATCACCGCGATCTCGTCGCCACGGACGTTGCGCAGTCGCTGGCCCCGCAGGCCCACGAGCTCGGTCTCCCCGAGCCGCGCCGAGCCGGTTGTCCGGCCGTTGGGCGGCAGGAGGCCGACCAGCGACATCGAGGACTGGGTCTTGCCGGACCCGGACTCGCCGACGATCGCGAGGACCTCGCCGGGGTGGACGTCGTAGCTGAGGTCCTCGGCGGCGGTGAACCACTCGTCGTCGACGAGGAACTCGATCGTCAGGTCACGCACCCGCAGGATGGGGTCCTGGTCCGCGAACCGGCTCGCGGAGGGCGTGGTCTCGATGGTCTCAGTCACGTGGTCATCCTCGGGGTCGTGCCGGCGAGCGGGGCACGGGCTGTGCCGCTCGCAGGTGGGAGGATCGACGAATGCGACCCACCCTGGTCTTCCGTACGCGCGCGGCCCGGCCGATCGCCGTCGCCGGTTGGGTCGTCTGCGCCCTGGCGGCCGTCATGGTCCTGGTCGACGGCGTCGGGCCGGGAGCGCTGGCCTGGATCGCCTGCGCCGCACTCGTCCTGCACGTCGTGTGGTGGCGCCCCGCGGTCGAGGTCTCCGACGGCGGGATCGGTGTGCTCGATCTGCTCCGGGACGTCCACGTGCCCTGGCCGGCCCTGCGGGACGTCGAGTCGCGCTGGTCGCTGACCGTCGTGACCGACGAGGGGCGCTTCGGCTCCTGGGCAGTGCCGGCGTCGTCGGCCTCGGCACGCCGCCTGCGGCGTGGTCGCGGCAGCGAGCCGGAGGTCGAGGACCGGTCCGGCGGTGACGAGACGCCGGTCCGCGAGCCGGGGGCCGCCCCCGTCGAGCGGCACGACGGCACCGCCGAGGTCGTCGCGTCGGCGATCACCGCGCGACGCGACGCCCTGCGCCGCGACGGCCACCTGGACGCGGACGCACCGGTGCCGCCGGTGTCGACGAGCTGGAACGTGCTCCCGCTCGGCGCCCTGGCCGCACTCGTGGTGCTGGCGCTGCTGCTGGGCTGAGCCCGGGACGGCGACCGTCATCGCCGGTCGTCCGTGTCGTCGACCGTGCCGGCCGCGGAGCCGGCGCTCGTCGCGGCGGCCACCTGCTCGGCCTTGCGGTCGGCGGCCCCGCGCTCGGCGCGGCGGAGCGCACGGGCCGAGGGCTTGCGGCGCTGCCGCGGGTCGAACGCGTCCCGCAGGCCGTCGCCGATGAAGTTGATCGACAGGGCGATCGAGATGATGAAGAAGCCGGGCCACCAGAAGGCCCAGGGGCGGGTCGCGAACGCCCCCTGGTACTCGGAGATGATCCAGCCCAGCGAGTAGTCGGGCGGCAGGATGCCGAAGCCGAGGTAGGCCAGCGACGTCTCGAGCAGCACGGCGGACGCCATGAGCAGGGTCGCGTTGACGATGACCACGCCGATGGCGTTGGGGAGGATGTGCTTGAAGATGATCCGCGAGTTCGAGGCACCCGCCACCCGCGCGGCGTCGACGAACTCACGCTCGCGCAGGGCGAGGAAGTCGCCGCGCACGAGTCGCGCCATGCCGGTCCACAGGACGAGGCCGAGCACGATCGCGAAGAGCACGGGGAAGGACATCCACCCGAGCACGGTCCCGAACAGCGGGATGCTGTAGATCCGGTCCATCGTGTGCGGGTTGCCCAGCAGCGTGCCGAGCACCGCGCCGAGCACGACGGTCGGCACCGTGATGACGAGGTCGGTCATCCGCATGAGCAGGTTGTCGATCCAGCCGCGGAAGAAGCCCGAGAGCGCGCCGACGAGCACGCCGATCGCCGCGGCGATGACGCCGATGATCGCCATGACGAGCAGCGAGGTCTGGATCCCGTACATCACCTGCGCGAACAGGTCCTGGGCGATCTCGTTCTGCCCGAAGGGGTGCGTGCCGATCGAGATGAGGCCGCCGCCGTCGGGGAACAGCTCGAGCGTCGGGGCACCGAGCTCGTTGACGTTGCCGGCCGGGTCGCGGTCGCGCGCGCCCCACTGCCACCAGCCGTCGATCCCGAGGAAGCCGACGGAGGTGAAGGCGAGGATGGTGATGAGTCCGAGGTAGACGAGCGAGACCATGGCGCCGGCGTGGCGGAAGAACCGGCGCCGGACGATCTGGCCCTGCGTGAGGCCGGCGACGTCGCGGAGCTCGAGCTCGTTCTCCTCGCGGCTGGACCGCGACTCGTCCGCCCCGGTGGGCGTCTCGGGCGTGTGGGGAGTAGTCATCAGCTGAGCCTGATCCGTGGGTCGAGGGCGGCGTAGAGCATGTCGGCCACGATGTTCGCCAGCACGGCGAGAGCCGCCGTGAGCACGATGTAGGCCATGAGCGGATCCATCTCGGCGCCGTTGAGGGAGTCGACGAAGAGTCGTCCCATCCCGGGACGGCCGAAGATCTGCTCGGTGATGATGGCGCCGCCGAAGAGGGTGATGACGTCGACCGGGGCGATCGTCGCGAGCGGGATGAGGGTGTTGCGGAACCCGTGCCGCATGATCACGGTCCGCTCGTTGAGGCCCTTCGCGCGTGCCGTGCGCATGTAGTCCTGGCCGAGGACCTCGAGCATCGAGCCGCGCGCGTAGCGCGTGTACTGGGCGAACGAGATGAGCATGAGCACGAGGGTCGGCAGGATCAGGTGGGTGTACATGTCGATCGCCTGGATCCAGAAGTTGCCACCGAGGTTCGGCGTGTCCGAGCCCATCGTGGCGATCGGCCGGCCGCTGATCGCGTTGGCGTTGAAGTAGGCCGGCCAGGCGCGCATGCAGCGGTCGATGACGATGAACACCATGACGATGCCGCCGGTCATCCCGCCGACGCGCATCGACTGCACCCAGTCCGGCCCGCGGAAGGCCGCGCCGACCGCCATGCCGACGACGACGGCGCCGAGCACGAACAAGCCGATGATGCCCCAGGTCATCGAGTCGGTGAGGTCGACGAACAGCCCGTGGCTGATCCACCGGTGGAGCGCCAGGAAGACGACGACGACGGCGACGCCGGTGAGCAGCGCGCGGCGGTTCGACAGGCCCGTGGTCAGCAGGGTGATGACGAGAGCTGTGGCGAGCGACAGGAGGAGGAAGAGGACGCCGGAGATGTGCGGCTCGCTCCACCACCCGCTCTCCTGCAGGTAGGCGAACACGGCGATCGACGCGGCGGCCGCGATGCCGCCGACCGTCAGGCGGCGGCGGACGTCGCCGCCCACGGCGAGCGACCAGAAGAGTCCGGTGAGCACCCCGATGACGATGATCGTCGTGTAGCTGAGGGTCGGGTCGGCGAGGAAGGTGTTGAACCAGATCGCGCCACCCTGCTTGAGCAGCACCGCCACCCAGAACGAGGGGAGCGAGAACAGGACGAACGAGACCAGCGTGATGACGTAGTCGAAGGTCGAGTACTGCCGCAGCGCCGAGGCGATACCGATCGCGACGCCGAGGAAGATCGCGAGGAACGTCGCCGCGGTGACCAGCTGAAGCGTGTCGATGAGGGCGTCGCCCATGACGGACTCGACCTCACGCCCGCTGCGCCACGCCACGCCGAGGTCGCCGGTGACCACGCCCGTCAGCCAGTCCCAGAACCGCGCGATCCACGGCCGGTCGAGCTCGAGGTCCTGGATCCGCTGGGCGATGAGCTGCGCCTTGTTCGGGGCGGTCGACTCCTCGAGGTCCTGCAGCGGGTTGATCGAGACCGACAGCATGCCGTACATGAGGAAGCTCGAGACGAGCAGGACGACGAGCCCGGTGGCTGTTCGCCGAACCAGGAACCGAATCATGTGGTGAGACCTTCTCGCTGGGGCACGTGGCTTGGGAGCCTACACGCGGCTCTGTGATGACGAACGACGTTCGTCGGGGTGTCCTGAGGCACGCGCGCTGGGGTGTCCTCCGGGCACGCGAGAGGCGCCGGAACCGGGGTCCCGGCGCCTCTCGTCGATCCGTCAGGCGTGACGGCTTGGGTCAGCTTGCCGTGGCGGCGCCGCCCGGGGTCCACTCGTAGTAGTTCCAGAAGATCGTCGGCGCCATGGTGATCGGCGTGATCTCCTCGACCACGTCGCTGTTCCACGCCGTCAGACCCGGGTGCTGGTAGAGCACCAGGCCGAACGCGTCGTTGACGAGGTGGGCCTCCATCTCACCGAGGAGCGGAGCCTGGTCCTCCGGCTCGACGGTCGTGGCGATCTCGTCCCACAGCGCGTCGACCTCGGGGTTCGAGTAGCCGTAGAAGTTGTTGATGCCCTCGGTGTAGAAGCTGGCCTGGGAGTTGGTCGCACCCGTCGAGGTGGACTGCCAGCCGAACAGCGCCGCGTCGTAGACGGTGGTGTCCGCGAGGAGCGAGCCCCAGTCGGTCGAGCCCGCGTCGACGAGCGTGAACAGGCCGGACTCCTCGTAGGCCGAGGCGAGCAGCTGGTAGGTGTTCGACCGGCGGCTGTTCGCCGTGTCGTACATGAACCGGACCTCGATCGGCGTCTCGACGCCGGCCTCCTCGAGGAGCGCCGTGGCCGCCTCGACGTCGGGCTCGTCGTAGGACGTCATCCCGTTGGCCTCGACGATCTCGTCGTAGTACGGGGATCCGGGGACCTGCGTCTGGCTGTTGCGGATCTCGGCCTCGGGGTTGAGCGGGATGACGAGCTGGTCGAGGATCTCCTGGCGCGGGATGACGCGCAGGAAGGCCTCGCGGACGTTGCGCGCGGTCTCCGCGTCGCCGCCGTAGGTGGCCGGGTCGAACGGGCCCTCGTTGTTCTGGGCGAGGTCGATGTGCTCGTAGGTCGCCGTGTCCTCCTGGGTGAAGGTGTACGGCTCGCCGAGGCCCTCGACGCGCGTGAGCAGGTCGGAGGTCGCCTGCGGGGAGACGACCGCGATCTCCTGGTTCTCCATGGCGTCCACGAGAGCGTTCGGGTCACCGTTGAAGCGCACGGTCACGGTCTCGAAGGTCGCCGCGTGGGACCCCTGGTAGTCCGGGTTGGCGGTCAGCACGACGTACTCCTCGCCGCTGATCTCCGTCAGGAGGTAGGCGCCGTTGGAGAGGTAGAGCAGCTCGTCGTCCGGCAGCGCGCCGTCGAACTGGAAGCCCTCGTTCCAGAACTGGGACACGGGCGAGAGCACCTCGGTGTCGTTGGTCTGGATCGCCTCGACGAGCGTGTCGAGCGCCTCCTGCGGGTCGTCGATGTCGAGGGCCCGCATGGCGACCACGTGGGCCGGGACGAAGCCGGACGCGAGCTGGAACTGCCAGTCGGCGAAGGGCTCGCTCAGCGTCGCGGTGAGCGTCGTGTAGTCGTCGGAGATCTCCGGGGTGGGCTGGAAGTAGGCCACCGTCGGCGAGGTGCCGTTGAAGTAGACGCCGGCGTCGAGCTCGTCCTGGTTGGTGACCTCGCCCTCCTCGTCCGTCTCCGCCTCGACGGTGTTGAGGTGGCCGGACGTGGCGGCCCACTGCAGGAGCACGTCGACCGCGCTGACCGGCGTGCCGTCGGACCACGTGACGCCGTCGGCGATCGTGTAGGTCGCCGTCACACCGTCGTCGGCGAGCTCCATCGTGCCGAACTCCTCGTTGGGCACAAACTCCAGCTCCTCGTTGAAGTACGCGAAGCCGTTGTTCATCAGGTGGAGGATGTTGTTGTTCGAGGCCGCGTTACCGGTCTCCGTGTTGCCGTTGTACTCGTAGAAGTGCTGGTTCCAGCCGAGGCTGATCTGCGTCGACTCGTTGAGACCCTCGGCGTCGCCGCCGGGAGCGTCGGGGTCGTCGTCGGGCGAGTCGCCGCCCGCGCCGTCCGTCTGCGTGGTGTCGTCGTCGCCGCCGTTGTCGTCGTCGGACGATCCTCCGCAGGCTGCCAGGACCAGGGCGGTGGCGGCGGAAGCCGCGACGAGCCCGGTGAAGCGCCGGATCTTCAATGTTCCTCCTCAGGATGGTGGTCACGGCCACGGGGGTGGCCTGACCAGCCGTCATGTCCGCGCGAACGGGTCGTTGTCCGTCACGGTTGAGGCGCACTGTAACCATGCTCGCGAAGCGGCGCGCGCATCCCGGGAACATCTGAGTTTCTTTCGTTATGTTCTCGTAACGCCCCTGACTTGCGAGAACACCGGGAACCGGCGGCGTCGAGCCGCTCCCGCGCGACCGGTGACGCCCGGCGCGGCGCCCGGTCAGCCGAGGATGCGCACCTGGAACGGGTAGCGGTAGAGCTCGCCCCGGGAGGCCGCCATGGCGCCGCGGATCGAGCACCACACCTGGGCGACGAACGCGATGATCCACAGGATGATCGCCACCGGGATGAGGATGAGTGTGAAGAAGCAGACCCAGGCGACGATGCCGATGATCGTGATCCCGATCGCGAAGTTGAAGGCGCCGGCCGAGGCGGCGCGCACCAGCGGGCCCCGCTCGCGCAGGACGAGCCACACGATGAGCGGGCCGAGGAAGGTGAGCCAGCCGACGGAGAGCAGGATCGCGGCGAGCGCGGAGAGGTGCGCGATGACTGCGAAGGTGCGCTCGTCGGAGCTGGGGGCGCCGTCCCCCCGGCCGTGCTCGGGGCCGCCGGACGTCGCGTACGGGTTGTCGTAGGACATGTCGCTGCTCCTCGTCGGTCGGGTGTGCCGTCTCGAGCCTATCGGCGGGCGTCGACGGGGTGCGCCGCCGTCCGTCGCCACCCTCTCCCCCGCCTACCCTGACCGGGGTGACCGGTGGGCGGTCGTCCGCGCCGGGGCCGAGCGGCTCCCGGGGCCCGACGGCGGCACGGCCGCAGGACGACGAGGAGGTGGGCGGTGCCCGAGGGTGCGGTGCTCGCGTTCCTGCTCACGCTCGGGGCGGGCCTGGCCACGACGGTCGGCGCCCTGGTCGCCCTGTCCCGGCACGCGATGTCCGACCGGTTCCTCTCGGCGGCGCTCGGCTTCTCCGCGGGCGTGATGATCTACGTCTCGTTCGTCGAGATCCTGCCCGGGTCCCTGGCCGAGCTCGGCGGCGCGCTGGGAGACGGTCCGGGGGCGTGGGCGACCACGGCCGGGTTCTTCGGGGGCATCGCCGTCATCGCGATCATCGACCGCCTCGTCCCGGGCGCCGCGAATCCGCACGAGGTGCCGCCCGTCGAACGGACCGCGGCGGAGCGGGAGGCGGCCTCGCTGCTGCGCATGGGCACGTTCACCGCCGTGGCGATCGGCCTGCACAACTTCCCCGAGGGCTTCGCCACGTTCATCACCGCCCTGGAGAACCCGGAGATCGGGATCCCGGTGGCGGTGGCGATCGCCATCCACAACGTGCCCGAGGGGATCGCCGTGGCGGTCCCCATCCGACGGGCGACGGGCTCGCGCGGGACCGCGCTCCGGTGGGCGTTCCTCGCCGGCCTCGCGGAGCCGGCGGGCGCCCTCATCGGGTTCGGCCTGCTCGCGCCGTTCCTCACGCCTACCGTGACTGGCCTCGCGCTGGCCGCCGTCGCCGGGGTGATGGTGTTCATCTCGCTCGACGAGCTGCTCCCGACCGCCGAGGCGTACGGGCACCACCACTGGTCGGTCTACGGACTGCTCGCCGGCATGGCCGTCATGGCGCTCAGCCTGCTCATGCTGGCCTGACCCGCGCCGGGGCTCCTGCCCCGACCCGCCCGGGCCCGGGCGACGAGCCCGACTGCGCTCGACGCCGGACGTCGACGACCGACGTCGGCGCGTTCGTCAGACCCCGCGGCCGATCTCGTCGAGGTCGACGACCGGCTTCCCGTCGGCGTCGGTGGCCACCCAGGGCGCGATGAGCGCGTGGAGGTACTCGACGAGGTCGTACCCGTCCGGGACCTGGCCGTCGAGCAGGCGGTTGACCTCGACGTATCCGTGCACGCCGGCCCACAGGTAGGTGCTGACGAGCACCGGGTCGGCCGCGGTGAGCACGCCCTCGGCCATCAGCCGACTCACGGTGCGCACGATCGGCGCGCCGTCCTCGGAGGCGCCGTGCTCGATGTGCGGCGCCCACGGCGGCGGGTCGAGCCGGGCGCCCGCGCGGTCGGTGAGGATGACGTACATCGTGGGGTACTCGACCGCCCACATGACGTATGCCTTGCCGATGGCGTACAGGTCGAGGAGGTCGGCCCCCTCGCCCGCGGCCACCCGGTGGGCCTCGACGAACGACTCGTCAGCCTTGGCCACCACCTCGGCGACCAGCGAGCCACGGCTGCCGAAGAACGTGTAGATCGCATTGGTCGTGGTCCCGGCGCGCATGGCGACGTCGCGGACCGAGAGCGCCTGCACCCCGTGGTCGGCGATCACCTGGGCCGCCTCGTCGATCAGGCGGTCCCTCAGGGTGTCGTCGTACGTCCGCTGTCTAGCCATGCCACACACTGTAAGTACATGCAGCGCTGTTCGATGCATCGCCGGGCCGGGAGGTCGGTCGCAGGTCACCGTTATCGGCGCGTCGTCGCCCGTTCGACGCCCTGATCGTTGCGTCGCTCACACGGCGTCGCGCCGGTCGGTTGCCGCCGTCATGCGGGAGGCGACGGCGGCGCACACCCCCGGGGCGCCGTCGGAGGTCCCGCATCCTCGCGCCCGCCTCCCGTCCCTCGACGACGACGCTCACCCGGCCCTGCCGGCCTGTCCGGCCGGGCCGTGCAGGATCTCCAGCGCCCGGGACTCGTCGCCGGCGTTCGTGTGCGGGAGCTCGGTCCAGGTGATGGCCACCGCGGGCTCGGCCACGGTCGCCAACCGGTGGACCCACGCGGCGAACCTGGCGATCTCGTCGAACGCCGCCTCGCCGCGCGCGCGGAGCAGGACGACGATCCGTGGCCCGGCACGCTCCGGACGTGGGACGACGCACCCACCCTCGTGCGCGGTGGGCGCGTCGTCGTCGGTCCTCTCGAGCGAGTCGGACCACCACCCCTCGATCGCCGACCACACCGCGTTGCCGTCCCCGGACGAGACCAGGTCCGCCCGCAGGGTGACGATCGACGACTCGTCCCACGGCTCCGGGCCCGCCTCGGCCCACCGGTAGTTGACGATGTACATCTCCGCGTCCGCCATGGCCCCAGCCTGCCAGTCAGTGTGCCGCGAACCTCGTCACCGGTTAGCGGACGACATCACACTGGCATTTTCGGCGGCACTGTGCCATAATTGTCCGGCAGGTCCGTAGGTTTCGGACGGTTCACCGAATCGTCTGTGCCCATGTCCGCACGAGCGCCGCGAGCGATCCGCCGCCGTCCGGACGACCGCCGCGCGAGCGGGCGGCCGGACCGGTCGTCCCGAGCAGAGGAGATCCATGCCCGTCGTTCCCGGTCAGACCGTCGTCCACCCCCACCACGGACCGAGCACCGTCGACTCGGTGTTCAGCAGGACGGTCAAGGGACGAAAGATCTCCTACGCGCGGCTCGAGGTCCTCGGCCAGGACCTCACGGTCGCGGTCCCGGTCGACATGCTCGACGAGGTCGGGGTCCGGGACGTCATGGACACCACGCGCATCGAGGCGATCTTCGACGTCCTCGTCGCCGACTCGCTGCCGTTCGAGAAGGTGTGGTCCCGCCGCATGAAGTCGGCGCAGGACCGCGTCGCGTCCGGCGACCTCGTCAAGGTGGCCGAGGTCGTCCGCGACCTGCGCCGCCGCGAGGAGGAGTCCGGCATCTCCTTCGGTGAGCGCACCCTCATGCGCGACGCCCTCGTGCCGCTGGTGAGCGAGCTCGCCATCGGGCTGGAGATCGAGGAGAGCGCCGCGGACACGGCCGTCGAGCGCGCGATCCTCGAGCAGGTCGCCCCGGACCTCGCGGCCGACGACGAGACGTCGCTGGCCCCCGCGAGCTGATCCGCCCCCGATCGCCCCGGCCCGCCCACGGGCCGGCCACGCGGCCCCGACGCAGATGCGTCGGGGCCGCGGTGCGTCCGGGTCAGCTCGGCGGATCCATCCACGCCTCCGTTCGCACGACCGCGCCTCCCGGTGAACCGACCCGCCTCCACTCGCGCGACCGACCCCCCGGTGCGAGGCTGGAGACATGAGCGAGAACGACCTCCACCGAGTAGGCACCGACGCCGCACGGCTGGCCGGCGAGGACGGCGGGTTCCCCGCCCAGGAGCAGGAACCGCCCGGTCTCACCGCCGCCATGGAGCCCCGACCCGACCACGGGGAGGAGTCCTACCGCGGGAACGGCCGGCTCGCCGGGCTCCGTGCGCTCATCACCGGTGGCGACTCCGGCATCGGTCGCGCCGTGGCGATCGCCTACGCCCGTGAGGGCGCCGACGTGGCGCTGTCCTACCTTCCCGACGAGCAGGCCGACGCCGAGGACACCGCGGCGTGGGTGGAACGGGCGGGACGACGCGCCGTTCTCGTCCCGGGCGACATCCGGGACGAGGCGACGGCCCGGACGGTGGTGCGCGACGCCGTCGCGGGACTCGGCGGTCTCGACGTGCTCGTCAACAATGCCGGGGCGCAGTGGGCACGTCGCGAGAACGGGATCGCGGACGTCACCACCGAGCAGATGGACGCGATCGTCAAGGTCAACCTCTACGCGCTGTTCTGGATCACCCAGGAGGCCCTGCCGCATCTCGGCCGCGGATCCTCGATCATCAACTGCGCCTCGATCCAGGCCTACGACCCGTCGGTGAGCCTCATCGACTACGCGTCGACGAAGGCGGCGATCACCAACATCACGGTCAACCTGGCGCAGGAGCTGGGCGAACGCGGGATCCGCGTCAACGCGGTGGCTCCCGGTCCCATCTGGACGCCGCTCCAACCCGCCACCAAGGGCGCGGACTCGATGCCGGCGTTCGGTGGTGACACTCCGCTGGGACGGGCGGGCCAGCCGTCCGAGGTGGCGGGCGCCTTCGTGTTCCTCGCCTCGCCGGAGGAAGCGAGCTACGTCTCCGCCGCCGTCCTCGGCGTCACCGGCGGCAAGCCGGTGTTCTGAGCCGGACGGTCGCGCAGCGCCGGGTCGCGGGTCAGCTCTCCGCGAGCGCCTTGAGCCGTTCGATCGAGGCGAGGAGGTTGGCGCTCGTGGTCGAGCGTGCGCGCTCGTGGCGGCGTTCGTCGTGCAGCTGCGTCCAGTCGTAGGTGTGGGTGACGAGCGTGCGGCCCTCGCCGATCTCCTCGAGCTCCCAGCGCCACACGTGCCCGGCGGGTTCCTCGCCGACCCCGCCGGGCATCCAGGCGATGAGCCGGTCCTGCTCGAGCTCGGAGATCGTGTTGGCGCGCACCTTGCCGCTCGTGTTGAGCATCTCGAAGACCTCGCCGACCTCGCGGACCTGCTCGGACCGGGACGACCGCACGAGGTTGTCGTTGCCGTCCCAGCGCGGCTGGTTGGCGGGCACGGCGATGAGCTCGAAGATCTCGGCGGCCGGTGCCGCGACCTCCGCGCTGGCGTTCACGATCCGCGACTCGCCCGAGGGTGTGTCCATGTGGTCATCCAACCACCGCACCGGCCGTCTGCCCAGGGTCGCCGGCGGGTCGCCGGGCGCGCAGCGGCACGGATCCGTGCAGCCGCCGGCAGGGTGCCGGGACCCGGCAGGGTGCCGGGACCCGGCAGAGCGTGCCGAGGGCGCCGGTACGGGCGGTCGGGCCGGTCGCGCGGGTCGTGCCCGACCACCGGGCAACCGTCCGCACGTGCAGACTGGGCGCATGCGGCGACACATCGTCTGGGACATGGGCGGGACCCTGGTCGACACCTACCCCGCGGTCGACGCCGCGATGGTCGAGGTCGTCCGGCGCCACGGTGGTGAGGTGACGCCGGACGAGGTCGCGGCACTGACGAGGCGCTCGACCGGGGTCGCCGTCGAGGAGCTGGCACGGCGCTACGAGATCGACGCCGCCGAGCTCGAGGAGTCGCAGGCCGAGCTCAAGGCCGGCTGGGTGCGCACTCCCCCACCCGTGATGGACGGCGCGCGCGAGGCGATGGCCGCGGCCCGTGCGCTCGGCGGCCTCAACCTCGTGGTCACGCACCGCGACCGGGCGAGCGCCACGAGCCTCCTGACGAGCCTCGGGCTCGAGGTCGACGACCTCCTGTGCGCGCCGGACGGGTTCCCGCGCAAGCCGGACCCCACGATGTACTCCGAGGTGCTGGGCCGGCACCGGCTGGACCCGGCGGACTGCCTCGCCGTCGGTGACCGCCCGATCGACGCCGAGGCCGCCCGTGCGGCGGGCGTCGACAGCGCCGCGGTCGTCACGCCGGGACTCGATCTCGACGACGGCGGGGCGCGCTGGCGGATCAGCTCGCTGCACGAGCTGCCCGGCCTCCTGGGCTGAGCCCCGCGCACGACGGCCGCGCCCCGACCCCCCGCGCGGACGGGGGCGCATCCACGTCCGCCCGCGGGCACCGGGCGATCGGGAGCGGTCAGGCGAGGTTCGTCGTCGTGCGGTCCGACCCGGCAGGCTCGCGGCGCAGCGCGAGGTAGGAGACCCAGGCGAGGGCCGATCCGACGACGAGGACGAGCCCCATCGGCACGGCGTCGTCCTCTCCGTTGATACCGACGATCGGCGAGATGAGTCCTGCGAGGAGGAACTGGGCTGCGCCGAGGACCGCCGAACCGGTCCCGGCCGAGGAGGTCAGGGCCTGCATCGCGATCGCGGACGAGTTGCCCATGAACAGCCCGATCGAGGCGGCGACGACGAACATCGCGACGAGCGTCGGGACGAGGGTGGGGCCGACGAGCGCGAGCACGAGGAGCGCGACGGCGCCGGCCGCGAGCAGGGCGAGACCCACGCCGACGACGGACAGGATCGGCACCCGACCCGCGAGCCTCATCGCCAGGCCGCCCGTGGCCATGATGCCGAGAGAGTTGACCCCGAACACGACCGCGTACTGCAGCTCGCCCAGGCCGAGGATGTTCTGCAGGACGAACGGCGAGGCCGAGATGTAGCCGAAGAACGCCGCGAAGCCGAGGGTGAAGACGCCGGTGGCCAAGAGGTAGGTGCGGTTGCGCAGGACCTCGCCGGCACCGACCACCAGTCGGCGCAGGCCCCCGGACCCGCGCCGCCCGGCGGGCAGGGACTCGGGCACCACGACGACGACGAGCACCACCATCACGCCGACGAGCGCGCACACCACGAGGAAGATCGTGCGCCAGTCCCCGACCGCGAGGATGCCGCCGCCGATGCTCGGGGCGAGCGCGGGCATGAGGCCGCCGACCACCATCATCAGGCTCATGAGCCGGGCGGTGCGTGCCCCGCGGGTCATGTCCGTGATGACCGCGCGGGACAGGACGATCCCGGCCGCGCCGCTCATGCCCTGGACGAACCGCATGACGACGAGAACCGTGACGTTCGGGGCGAGCACGCAGGCGATGCTCGCCGCCAGGCAGACGATCGTGCCGATCAGCAGCGGCCCGCGCCGACCGAGCGCGTCGGAGAGCGGGCCGATGACGAGCTGGCCGAGCGCGAGCCCCACCATGAACGCGGTGAGGGTGAGCTGGACGGAGGCTGCCGTCGTCCCGAGGTCGTCCTGCATCTGTGGGAAGGCGGGCAGGTACATGTCGGTCGCCAGCGGGGAGACCGCGGAGAGCAGCGCGAGCGTGGCGACGAGCCAGATGGTGGGGCCCGCGGGCGCCGTGCTCGCGGCGGTCGTGCCCGCGGCGGTCGTGTCGTTCACTGGCGTTCCTCACGGTGCGGGGGCCGGGTGGTCCCGTGATCCACGGCGAAGGCCCGGAACCCCTGGTGGGGTCCCGGGCCTCCGTGCCTGTCCTGGGCCGCCGACCGCTCGTGCGCGTCAGCGGCGAACGGTCAGACTATCCGCCTCTCGTTCCGGCGGGTGAGGTGGGTCAGCGGCGGACGCCGAGGGTGTCGGTGCCGTTGCCGTCCCAGTCGCCGACGAAGACCTCGTCACCGGAGCGGCCGTAGTCCTGCTCGATCTCGGCGTTGACCGCCGTGAGCGAGTTCGAGACGAAGAACGTGATCCCACGCCGCACCGCGAACGTGTCGACCGCGTCCCCGTCCCAGTCACCGACGTACACCTCGTCCGAGGCCCGCCCGTAGGCCAGCTCGGAGTCCGCGTTCCCACCGGTGAGCGAGTTGGCGATGAAGTACCGGTTGCCACGACGCACGGTGAACGTGTCCACGCCGTCACCGTCGTAGTCCCCCACGAGCACCGAGTCGGAGGCGCGGCCGTAGTTCAGCTCGGTCTCCGCATCCCCGGACTCCAGGGTGTTGGACACGAAGTAGGCATTGCCCCGGCGCACGGCGAACGTATCCACGCCGTCGCCGTCCCAGTCACCGACCAGCACCGTGTCGCCGGAGCGCCCGTAGGCCAGCTCGACGTCCGCGTTCCCGCCGTACAGCGAGTTCGTCAGGAAGTAGGCGTTCCCGCGGCGCACGGCCAGGGTGTCCTGGCCGTCACCGTCCCAGTCACCCACGAGCACCTCGTCACCGGCGCGGCCGAAGGAGAACTCGTGCTCCGCGACCGCGTCCCAGCCGTCGTTGAGATAGAACCCACGCCCCGGCGTCGGCGGCACCGGCTCACCGGGCTCGGGCTCCGGGTCGGGGCCGGGCTCCTCGCCGCCGTCGGACGTCGTCGTGAAGGTCGCGACCGGCGAGACGGCCTCGCCGCCCGTGGCGTTCTGCGCCACCACGTACCAGCCGTAGGTCGTGGCCGGCTCGAGGCCGGACCACTCGACGGTCGCGGTCTCACCGGACGCGACGGTGTCGGTGCCGATCTCCTCGTCCGAGTACGCGGTGACGAGGACCGAGTCGGTGGCGATCGAGGTGGTGCGGGTCGTGAGGTCGATCGGCACGGTGAAGTCGTCCTCGGTGCCGTCGTACTCACGGTTGGTGGCCGAGTCGAACTCGTTCGCGCCGAAGTTGTCGAGGCGGGCGGAGTAGGTGTCCACCGTCAGCTCCGAGCGGTCCACGTCGAACTGCAGCAGGCGCATGAAGCCGGCGGTCTTCTCGTCATCGACCAGGTACTCCTGGTAGTCGGCGAGCAGCTCGACCACGTGGTGACCGGGCTCCGCGACGTCGTGCCGGACGTTGGTCCCCACGCCATGGACGTGGCCCGAGAGCACGAGGACGATGTTCGGGTTCTGCGTGACGACGTCGTTCCAGAGGTTCTGGCCCCAGTGCGCGGTGTGCGTCGCCCCGCGCGCGTCCGGCGCCGTCGAGGCATTGATGTACTCGTGCGAGGCGAGGATCGCGTTGCGGTCCGGGTACTGCGCGAGGATCTCGTTCGCCCAGGCCAGCTCCTCTGCCGTGGCGAGGTAGCCGAGGTGCACGACGACGAAGTCCAGGTCGCCGGCGGAGAACAGGTCGTAGTGGTTCTGGTTGTCGCCCTCGCGCCAGGAGCCGCCGTACTCCGCGTTCTCCCAGTCCTCGGACAGGGCCTCGTACCGCTCGGGGCCGAAGTACTCGTTGTAGAGCGAGTTGTCGTTGCCGTACCGGTTGTCGTGGTTGCCGGGCAGGACACCGTTGGGGATGCCGGCGTCGTCGAGGATCGACTGCGCCTCGTCGGCGACGTCGTACTGCGCCCGGGCGTGGGCGATCCAGTCCGGGTCGTCGGTCACGACGGTGTCGTCGTTGACCAGGTCACCGGTGTGCAGGGCGTAGGCGATGCTCCGCTCGTCCGCGTTGTCCGCGATCCACTGCGTGGTGTCGACGTAGGCGTCCCGGAAGCGGTCCGCGGCGGCGCCCTCCTGGTCCACGGCGCCCTCGGACAGGTACTGCGTGTCCGTGTTGTGCGCGATCGCGAAGTCGTAGGTCTCCGGGTCGCGGAACGAGTCGGCGACGGGGTCCTCGATGTCGTCGGCAAAGGGGTCGTACCCCTCGACGAGCAGGTGGACGGTGCCGTCGTCGACGTGCTGCGCGTCGGCGGTCCCGCCGAGCTCGGTCGCACCGTCGGCGGAGCCGCGGGCGTCCTGCAGGAGGTCCCAGGTCAGCTCGACGCCGTCCCACACGTAGAGGCGGGCGCCACGGGCCGGGTCGACCTCGCCGGACCAGGAGACGATCTGCTCGCCGTCGCTCTCGACCGGGACGTCGAACCGCTGGTACGTCACGCCCTCGGCCGCAGGACTGCGCAGCACCTCGTCGTCGCCCGGGGCGAGCGGCGCGGCGTCGGCCTCCTCCTGGCCGGTGAGGTCGAGCTGGCCGAGCGGGAGCTCCTCGGTCGTGCCCTGGTAGGCGGCCGACGGCAGCTCGGGCTCGGCCACGTAGAAGGTCGCGTCGACGTCGTCGCCGTGCGGGTCCGTCACCGTTGCCGCGAGCGGCGCGTCGAGCCCGACGCCGGCGGTCCCGGTCGCGGGCGACAGGTCCGCGATTCCCGGGGTGTTCGGGGCGGAGGTGAACTCGACGACGTGGCGCGAGGTGGTGCCGAGCGCGTCGGTCGACTCGACGACGAGCTCGTGGGCGCCCTCGCTCAGGGTGTCGGACGAGATCGTGGTGCCGGCTGCGATCGGGGTGCCGTCAAGGGTGAGCGCGACGTCGCCGGTCACGCCGGCCTCGTCCGCGACCTCCGCGGCGACGACCGCGTCGCCGAGGAGGTGGTCGCCGTCGGCGGGCGTGGAGGAGACGAGCGCGGGGCCGGTGTTGTCGACGACGATCGTGCGCTCGGTGGTCGCGCCCGCGTCGGTCGTCACGGCCAGGGTGTGCTCGCCGTCCTCGAGCGCGGTGGTGTCGAGCTCGAGGAGCAGGCCGGAGTGCTCGTTCGGCTCGGCGTCGACCGTGAACTCCGTGGTGAGGAAGCGGGGCTTGTTGCTCGATCCGCAGTTGCCGTCACCGATGTTGTACAGCCCGTCCGCGCCCGGGGCGGGGCCGGTGGTGGGGTTGGCCGGGTTGCTGAACTGCTCGCCGCCGGGGATCTGGAGGCGGAAGTTGCCGATGACGACGTCGTCGTGGTTGATGCCGCAGGTCGAGGCGCGGGTCCCGGTGTGGAACTCGATCTCGTTGTGCCCGAGCGTGACGAGGTCGGCGGGGAGGTTGATCGGGTGGTCGTTGACGTTGGCGATCTGCTCGAGGATCCCCACCCGCTCGCCGTTGACCATGAGGTAGTTGCTGTAGGCGATCTCGACCGCGGCGGTGACGTCGAGGACGAACGCGGCATCGGTCTCGGCGAGCGCCTCGGCGCCGAGGGTGACCCGCGCGTCCTCGTCGGCGACCCCGTCGATCTCGATGTTCGCGGGGTTCTCGCCGGCCACGCTCGGGGTGGTGACGACGGTGTGCACACCGCTCACGCGCTCGCCCTCGTCGACGTTGACGGTCGGCTCACCCGCCTCGACCTGGCCGGGGTCCGGCTCGACCGGCCCGTAGTTCGGCTGCGCGGCGCCGGGGGCCGCCGGGAGGGGGATCACCCCGCCGTCGTCGGGGGTGGCAGCGGCGGGGACCGTGGCGGTCACCACCGCGAGCGCCGCGGCCGAGGCGAGCAGCCCCGAGGTCCAAGATCTACGCATCGTTGACATCTCTCCAGACGGGTACGGCCGGCCCGAGGGAGCCGGAGGGGGAGCCGTGTGACGGGCAACCCGGACGATGTCATCCGAAGGTGAACCGGACGGGCCCCTGCGGTGAACTCCCGCCCCGGGACGGACGCCCGGACCGCGGCCGCCCTCCCGTTCCGTCCGCCGGGCTCCGGCGGTAGGTTGGCGATATGCCCGCGACGACGAGGTCCGCGCTCGCCCGCCACGTCGACGAGGGCACGGTCCCCGGGGCGGTCGCGACGCTCGGCCGAGACCTCGATCCGGTCGCGGTCGGCCACCTCACCGTCGGCGGACCCGCCGCGTCCCCGGACGCGATCGTGCGGATCCAGTCGATGACGAAGGTCGTCACCGCCGTGGCGGCGCTGCGGCTCGTCGCGCGCGGCGATCTCGACCTCGACGCACCGGTCGACCGCTGGCTGCCCGAGCTCACCGAGCGGCGCGTCCTCGTCCATCCGGGTGCGGAGATCGACGACACCGTGCCCGCGCGCCGACCGATCACGCTGCGCCACCTCCTCACCAACATGTCCGGATACGGCGCCCTCGCCCCCGGCTCCCCGCTCGCCGACGCGATGGCGGCGAACGGGACCGAGGCCGACGAGGCCCCTCCGCGCCTCGGCCAGGACGACTGGCTCGCCGCGCTGGCCACCCTGCCCCTCGCAGTCCAGCCGGGCGAGGGCTGGCGGTACCACCACTCGTTCGGGATCCTCGGGATCCTGCTCGGCCGGGTCGCCGGCACCTCGACCGCCGGCGTCCTGGCGGACGAGCTGTTCGGCCCGCTCGGCATGGTGGACACGGGCTTCGTCGTCCCGGCGAGCCGGACGCACCGGCTCCCCGCCGCCTACCGCCGCGGGGCCGACGAGTTCGAGGAGATCGAGCCGGCCGGCGGGGGCTTCTACGTCGCCCCGCCCTTCGAGGTGGGCCACGCCGAGCTCGTCTCCACGCTCACCGACCTCCACGCGTTCCTGCGGGCGCTCGCGGCCGGCGAGCTGATCCCCGGGGAGCTGCTCACCGCGCTCCGCACGGACCAGGTCCCGGAGAACGCCAAGACGCCGGAGAGCTTCTTCCCCGGATTCTGGGACTCCACCGGGTGGGGGTACGGAGTATCGGTGACGACGTCCGGGCCGTCCGCCGGCCGGTGGGGGTGGTCGGGCGGGCTGGGCACGGACTTCTTCGTCACCCCCGACGGCAGCATCGGCATCCTCCTCGCCCAGGTCGCGATGGACGAGCGGGTCCTCGGGCTGCTCACGGAGTTCGGCGCACTGCCCACGGACGGCTGAGCGCCCGGGACGGTCCGGCGCTGACCGACGCCGGACGAATGACCACCGAGCACCGGCCGGTGACCGTGAGCGGGACCACCCGACGGCGATGCCACCGCCCCTTGCGATTGACGCGGCGTCAAGCGGAACGGTGGTGCGTGCACCGATCGCGACGAACGGAGGAGCCATGCCGGACCAGGAATGGTCGATGCAGGAGATCGTCCGGCTCACGGGCACGACGAGCCGGACGCTGCGGCACTACCAGGCCGTCGGCCTGCTCGTACCGGCGCGCACCGGCCACGGGGGCGTGCGGTTCTACGACCGGGCGGGCCTGCTGCGGCTGCAGCAGATCCTCGTCCTGCGCGAGCTCGGGCTGGGGCTGGCGCGGATCGGCGAGGTCCTCGAGGAGGACATGCCGGTCACCGAGGCGCTGCGAGCGCACGCGGAGCGGCTCGACCTCGAGAGCGAGCGGCTCCGCGTCGTCGCCGGATCGGTGCGGTCCACCATCACCATGATCGACGAAGGAGGAGGGCTCGTGGCACGCGACATGTTCGACGGGTTCGACCACACGCAGCACAAGGACGAGGTCGAGGAGCGGTGGGGCCACCAGGCCTACGCGGAGTCCGACGCCTGGTGGCGCTCGCTGAGCAACACCGAGAAGGCGTCCTTCCAGCGCGAGATCCAGGACGTCGCCGAGGGCTTCGGCGACGCCTCCGCGAGGGGCCTCGACGTCCGCAGCGACGAGGTCCAGGCGCTGGCCCGCCGCCAGTACGACTGGGTCGGTGCCGGGTGGGGCGGCACGCCCCCGGGCAGGGAGGCGTTCATCGGCCTCGGCCAGATGTACGTCGACGACCCGCGCTTCGGCGCGACATACTCGGACGAGGGCCGCAGCTACGCGGCCTATGTCCGGGACGCGATGACGGTCTTCGCCGAGGAGCACCTCGCGTAACCGTCCGGGTCGGCGGGAGCCGGCCCGTGCGGGGCGGTGTCCCGGACCGGGCACCGCCCCGCGGACGGTGAGGGGGACACGAGCGATGGCCACCGTGCGAGTGATCGTCAGCGGCCGGGTCCAGGGCGTCGGCTTCCGGGCGGCGTGCCGGGAGGCCGCGCGCTCACGGTCGGTGTCGGGTTGGGTCCGCAACACGGGCGACGGCCGGGTGGAGGCCCTCCTGACGGGTGCGCGCCGCGACGTCGACGCGGTGCTCGAGTGGTGCCGCTCCGGTCCGCCGGCGGCGCGCGTGGACGCGGTCGACGTCCGGCCCGTCGACGCCCGAACAGCCCCCGGCGGTGCTGACGCCCGCCGCACTGCGGGCGACGACGACGCACGACAGCCTGACTTCGAGATCCGCTGAACGGCACGCACGACACCGGCGACATGGGCGACCTCGTGATCCTGCCCGGGCCGGGTGCCCTGCGCGGCCGCGCCGGACGACGACGCCTCCTCGCCACATCGGCAAACTTGCAGAGTCTGCATGTTCGGACCTAGCGTCGTCGTCGATGACCGACCCGAGCACCGCACCGGCTCCCCTCGGCAGGCGGGAGCAGCGCAAGCAGGAGACGCACCGGACCATCCGAAGCACCGCCCTCGACCTGGCGCTCGAGCACGGCATGGAGTCCCTCACCGTCGACGCGATCAGCGCGGCCGCCGGTGTGTCCGCCCGCACGTTCTTCAACTACTTCTCCTGTAAGGAGGACGCCCTCGTCCCGGAGACCTCCGAGTCGGCGGACGTCTTCTGTCGATCGATCCTCGCCCGGCCGCCCGACGAGCCCCCGTTGCGAGCGATCCGGGTCGGGATCGTCAGCAGCTACCGGCTCGGTGAGGTCCGGCCGGACCGGGAGCGCCTGCAGTCACGGCAGCGCCTGGTCCACGCGCACCTGCCCCTGCTCACGCGCCAGCTGGCGCAGTACGTGCGCCTCGAGCAGAGCCTGGCCGAGGCTCTCGCCGAGCGCCTCGGCACCGGGCCCGACGACCTGCGGCCCACCCTCCTCGCGGCCGTGGCCGTGGGCGTCCTGCGGGTCTCGATCCGCCGGTGGACGACGGGCGACGAGGCCTCGCTCGCCGACCTTGTCGACGCCGCGTTCGCCGGGCTCGAGCACGAGGGCATCGCCGAACCCGACGTGCGGCTCACGGGCTGACCCGGCCGCGCACGAGACCCGACCGACACTTCCGACGACGACAGTCCCCCGCGAGCCGCGGGCGGACGGACCGAGAGGCTGCACCCTGACCAGCGACGACACTCCAGCGGAGCACGAGCGCGGCTCCTCGTCCGACGACGGCGCCGCCCGCGACGGCACCCGCTCCCCCGCGCCCGTCAACCGCAACGTCCTGCTGACGGTGCTCATCTCGGGCGCCTTCGTCATCATCCTCAACCAGACGCTGCTCAACACGGCGCTGCCGGCCTTCATGGCGGACTTCGGGATCTCGGCCAGCCAGGTCCAGTGGGTGACGACGATCTTCATGCTGGTCAACGGCATCATGATCCCGGTCACGGCCTACCTCATCCGCCGGTTCACCACCCGCGCCCTGTTCCTCACCGCGATGGGCCTGTTCACGGTGGGGACGGTGGTCTGCGCGGTGGCACCGGTGTACCCCGTGCTGCTCGTCGGTCGCGTGATCCAGGCTGCCGGCGGCGGGATCATCATGCCGCTGGCCCAGACGATCCTCTTCGCGGTCTTCCCGCTCGAGAAGCGCGGCACGGCCATGGGGACGTTCGGGCTCGTCATCGCGTTCGCCCCGGCGATCGGCCCGAGCCTGTCCGGCTGGATCATCGACCACCTGCCGTGGCAGTCGCTGTTCGTCATGATGCTGCCGATCGCGGTGATCGACATGATCGTCGCCTACGTCATCCTGCGGAACGTCACCGAGCGGTCGGACCCCCGTCTCGACGTCGCCTCGATCGTCCTGTCGACCCTCGCCTTCGGCGGCCTGCTGTTCGGGTTCGGCGCCGCCGGGGACGCGGGCTGGGCGAGCGCCCAGGTGATCGTGCCCCTCGTCGTCGGGGCCCTCACGCTGGTGGCATTCGTCCACCGGCAGCTGACCATCGAGGACCCGATCCTCGAGCTGCGCGTGCTGCGCCACCCGATGTTCGCCCTCAACACCGCGCTCGGGATGTGCGTGTTCATGGCGATGGTCGGCGGGATGCTCGTCCTCCCGCTCTACATGCAGGAGATGCGCGACTACTCGGGCATGGAGTCCGGGCTGGCGCTCCTCCCGGGCGCGGCCGTCATGGGCCTCATGTCGCCGGTCACGGGCCGCATCTTCGACCGGTTCGGCGCGAAGGCGCTGAGCATCGTCGGGTTCGTCCTGCTGACGGCGACCACGTTCCTGCTGGCGCGGCTGTCGACCGACACCACCTTCGCCTACATCGCAACGGTCAACGCCGTGCGGATGCTCGGCACGGCCATGGTGATGATGCCGGTGACGACGGCGGCGCTCAACGTGCTGCCGCCGAGCCTCATCCCCCACGGAACGGCCCTCAACAACACGCTGCGCCAGGTGGCCGGCTCCGTCGGGACCGCGGTGCTCGTCACCGTGATGTCCGGCGCCGCCCGCGACCCCGAGGTCTACGGGCCGTCGGGAGCCATCCACGGTGCGAACGTCGCGTTCGCGGTGGCCGGGGCGATCGGCGCACTCGGCGTCGTCGGATCGTTCTTCGTCCGGGACACACGGCCCGGGACCCGTCCGACGACGACGAACGACTGAGTCAGCGCGGGTCGTCGATGTCGACGGCCCGGCCGTACTCCTTCGGCTCGCTGCCCGTGCGGGCGGACAGCGTCCGCCCCTTCTCGCGGCGCCACCGCCTCGAGGGCCGCTCGACGTACGGGTCGCGCATCTCGGGCGCCTCCTCCGCGGCCTCGGGGGCGACGACGACTTCCGTCGTGTCGTGCTCGTCCTCGTCGTGCCGGCGCTCGAGCTCCTCCGGGGGCAGGACCTTCTTCCAGCGCCGCGTCCGGATCGGCGGGAGCTCGCCCGCGTCCTCCCGCAGCGCGCGCATGAGGGCGTACATCTGGAAGTACGCGATGACGAAGAACGGGAGTCCGACGAGGATGATCGTCGACTCGAGCGCCTTGAGCCCGCCCTGCCCGGAGAACACGAGCAGGGTGGCGGTGATGAGGCCGACGGCGATCGCCCAGAAGATGCGCTGACCGAGCGGGTTGAAGTCCTCGTGCCCGTTCGCCATCGTGTCGGTCACGAGCGCGGCGGAGTCCACCGAGGTGACGAAGAAGATCACCACGAGGATGATCGCGATGACCGAGATGACCCCGGCCCCCGGGTAGTGCTCGAGGAACGCGAACAGGGCGCCCGGGACGTCCTCCTGGTCGACGACTCGTTCGACGAGCCCCCCCTCGCCGTTCAGCTCGATGTCGAAGGCAGAGAAGCCGAAGATGCCGAACCAGATCACCGAGAACCCTGCCGGGATCGCGAGCACGCCGGAGACGAACTGGCGGATCGTGCGGCCCTTGGAGATGCGGGCGATGAAGATCCCGACGAACGGCGACCACGTGATCGTCCAGGCCCAGTAGAAGACGGTCCACGTGTTCTGCCACCCGGTGTCCGCGAACGTGTCGTTCCAGAAGGCGAGCTCGGGCAGGTTGACGAGGTAGGACCCGAGGGACTCGATCGTGCCCTTGAGGACGAACAGGGTGGACCCCGCGAACAGGACGAAGAGGAGCAGGGCCACGGCCATGACGATGTTGGCGTTCGAGAGGACCTTGATGCCCTTCTCCAGGCCGAGCGCCACCGAGATGAGGGCGACGCCGCACACCACCGAGATGATGATGAGCTGCCAGGCGGCGTTCTCGGGCACGCCCCACAGCTGGGCGAGCCCGCCGTTGATCTGCAGCGTGCCGAGGCCGACCGAGACGGCGATGCCGAAGACGGTGCCGACGATGGCGACGATGTCGATGAGCTTGCCGATCGGCCCGTGGATCCGCTCACCCAGCAGCGGCTGGAAGATCGAGCTGACGCGCGGGGGCAGGTTGCGCTTGTGGATGAAGTACGCGAAGCACAGGGCGGGCAGCGTGAAGATCGTCCAGGTGTGCAGCGTGAAGTGGTAGAAGGTGAAGTTCATGGCGTCGGCCGCAGCAGCCGTCGTCGACGGCTCGATGCCGAGCGAGGCCTCGCGCGGTGGCGCCCCGAAGTGGCTGATCGGCTCGGCCACGCCCCAGAACATGAGGATGCTGCCGATCCCCGCGGCGAACAGCATGGCGAACCAGGCGGGCCCCGAGTGCTCGGGGGGTTCGTCGTCGGGCCCCAGCTTGACCCGGCCGAACCGGCCGACGGCGATGAAGATGAGGAACGCGAGGAAGACCGTCACGCCGAGGATGTAGAACCAGCCGAGGTTCGTCATCAGCCAGCTCGAGGCGGCGCCCACGGCGGAGTCGAGGGGGCCCGTGAAGACGATCGTGATGATGACGAATCCGATGAGGATCGCCGCGGAGCCGAAGAAGATCGCGGGCGATGTCCGGAGGCGCAGGAGGTCGTGCAGTCGATTGAGCATCGGTGGTCGGCTCCTTCGATCGTGGAGTCGCCGGCCACTATCCTTCTGCGACCGACTCGTGTGGTGCACCTGACAGTCGCGCCTACGTTACTCAGCAGACAGTGACGTGCAAACCGGGAGTCGCTCCGGTCGCACGGGAACGGGCGGGTGACGCCGCACGTGCTGCCGCCTCGGAGACGACGAAGCGGTGCGCCATGCTGGCAGGCATGGACGACCTGCGCGTGCCGCCGGGGCCGGGTGCCCCGCGGGGCCTCGTCGTGCCCTCCGGCGAGCTGGTGGAGCAGTTCTCCCACGCGTCCGGTCCAGGTGGACAGGGCGTGAACACGGCGGACTCGCGGGTCCAGCTGAGCCTCGACCTCTCGACGACGACCGCGCTGACAGACGCCCAGCGGCCACGGGTGCTCGAGGCGCTGGCGACGCGCCTCGACGGATCGGTGCTCACCGTGACGGCGGCAGAGCACCGCTCCCAGTACCGAAATCGCGGCGCCGCCCGCCTGCGCCTCGCGGCGCTCCTGCGGGACGCCGTCATGCCGCCCACCGTGCGTCGACCGACCAGACCGACCCGCGGATCCCAGCGGCGCCGCCTGGCCGCGAAGAAGGTCCGGTCGGAGATCAAACGCAACCGGAGGCGGCCGATCGACTGACGGGGGCCGTCGGACCGCGTATGGTGCCGGGCTCGGCGGACCGCGTACGGTGCCGAGCCCGGCGCCCGGGGCCGCCGGCGGCCGGCGGCACCGGGGCTGCCGACGGTCGCCCGGCACCGCGGCACCGGGCGGCCCCCTCACGCCTCGGCGAGCTGCGCGAGTCGTCCGCGCAGGTGGGCGAGCTCGGCGTCGTTGCGGCACAACGTGATCGCGTCCGCGTAGGCGGCGCGGGCCGCTCCCGTGCGGCCGAGCCTGGCGAGCAGCTCGGCCCGGACAGCGGCGGGCCGGTGGCTGCCGGGCATGTCCACACCGTCGACGGCGCGCAGCCCGTCCTCCGGGCCCGAGGCCTCGGCGACCGCGACGGCGCGGGCGAGCTCGGCAGCGGGCGACGGCGTCACGCGCAGCAGCAGGTCGTAGTACCCGACGATGCGCGTCCACCGGACGTCGCCCGGTGTCGGGGCCGTGGCGTGCTCCGCGGCGATCCGTGCCTGGAGGAGGTACCCGGCCGCCGCCGGGGACATGGGGCGCGGCTCCGCGAGGGTCTCGAGCAGGGCGAGCCCCTCGTCGATCTCGGCGCGGTTCCAACGCGTGCGGTCCTGGTCGGCGAGCAGGACGAGCTCGCCGCCGGGCCCCACCCGGGCGTCGCGCCGCGAGTGCTGCAGGAGCACGAGGGCGAGGAGCGCGGTGAGGACGGGCTCGTCGGGGCGCAGCGCCCGGGTCACGCGGACGAGGCGGACCGCCTCGCCCGCGAGCTCCGTGCGCAGCAGGTCGGGACCGCTGCCGGGCGCGTACCCGGCGGTGAAGGCGAGGTAGGCGGTCTGCGCCACGGTGTCGAGGCGCTCGGGAAGCGCTCCCGCGTCAGGGACGGCGAAGGGGATGCCGGCGGCGACGATCTTCTTCTTGGCCCTGGTGATCCGGGCCGCCATCGTCGGTTCGGGCACGAGGAAGAGGCGGGCGACGTCGTGCGTGCTCACGCCGAGGACGAGACGCAGGGCGAGGGCTGCGGCGGCCTCCGGGGCAAGGGCCGGGTGCGTGCACATGAGGACGAGCCGCAGCAGGTCGTCCTCGACGAGGTCTCCGGGGTCCACGCGCACGCCGACCCGGTCGGCACGGTGCTCCGCCTCGGTCACGAGCAGCGGCGCACGGCGCTGCCGCATCGCCTCGGCCCTCAGCTGGTCGACGACTCGCCGCCCGGCCGCGCGGTGGAGCCACGCGGCCGGGTTGTCGGGCGCGCCGCCGTCCGGCCACGTCCGCGCGGCGGCCTCGACGGCATCGGCGAGCGCATCCTCCACGAGGTCGAGCCTCCGGTAGCGCGCGAGGAGCAGGGACACGAGTCGGCCCCACTCCTCGCGCACCACGCGCGCCAGCGCCTCCGTCGTCACTCGACCGCGACGACCGGTCGGATCTCGAGGGAGTAGCTCGGCGGCAGGAGGGACACGGCGGCGATCGCCGTGTCGAGGTCCGGCAGCTCGATCTCGTAGTAGCCGCCGATCATCTCCGCGGTCTCGGCGAACGGGCCGTCGGTGACGACCACCTGACCGTCGACGTGCCGCACCGTGGTCGCGGTCTCCGCGTCCCCGAGCGCCGCGCTGGCGATCTCCCGACCGTGCTCGGCGACGAACGCGGAGAACGCACCGTGCTGGGCGAAGAACGCGTCCCGCTGCTCCTCGGTGGCCGTGGACCAGTCCCACGGCTCGTAGGCGATGAGGACGAGGTAGCGGTGCACGCTCACATCTCCTGGACCGGGTTGATCTGCATGTCGTACGCCGGCAGCACGGCGAGGAGCTCGACGACGGTCTCCCGGTCGGGCGCCTCGAGGAGGTAGAAGCCGCCGAGCTGCTCGACGGCCTCCGCGAACGGGCCGTCGGTGTGGGTGAGGCGCCCGTCGCGGGTGCGCACCGTGCTGGCGGCGTCGCCGTCGGCGAGCGCCTCCCCGGCCAGGATTTCCACCCCGTCTCGCGCGGCGCAGGCTTCGCCGAACGCGCCGAACTTCTCCATCAGCGCCCCCTGCTCCTCGGGGGTCTGCGTGTCCCACGCCTTCTCGTCACCGTCGGCCATCAGTAGAACCACGAACTTGGGCATCGTTCCCACCTCCTGTGCTGGGGCCGGCGCGGTCCGCCGGCCGGGCCGCGGTCGCGACCTCATGAGCATGACGGACGAGGGTGTGCGGAATCGACAACCGGGTGGGAGAGATTCTCAGACGTCCTCCCCCGGTGCCCCTTCCCACCGGATCTCCCCGTCGACGACGACGTCGGTGCGGGTGAGGCCGAGGCGTTCGGCGATCCGGGCGGAGGCGTGGTGCTCCGGGTGGACGTGGGCGACGAGCGTGGACACTCCGCGCTCCGCGAGCTCGGCCGCGAGGAGCTGCGCCGCGCGTCCCGCGTACCCGCGCCGCTGCCAGGCCGCGCCGATCACCCAGGCGATCTCCGCCGTCGCGCCGTCGTCGGTGATCGTGGCCTGGACGTAGCCGGCGGGCTCACGGTCCTCACCGACGAGCACGATGCGGTTGAGCCAGACCTCGCTCCCGTCCGCCGGGCCGCCGCGCACCTGTGCCGTGTACCGCCGTCGGAGATCGTCGGCCGACGGCGGCTCGCCGCCGGTGAACTCATGCAACCCCGGGTCGGCGAGGACGCGCGCCATCGGGTCGGCGTCCTCGACGGCGAGCGGGCGAAGCGTGACTGTGTCGGTCATCGGCCACTCTCGGGCCGACGTTCCGGCGATGAGACATCGACGTCCATGGTGCTCATCAGAGGTCGACCGCTCGCGCGACATCGACGCGCTCGGGCACGGGGAACTCCTCCACCCCACCGGTGAGACGAGCGGCCCCCAACAGCGCGAGGCCGATGCGGGGGCGCCGTGCCTCCCGCATCAGAATCTCACGTACCTCGGCTCCTGCTGAACGACCGTTGCTCTTCGCTCTCTCCGACAGCCAATTCTTCACCGACTCGTCAAGCCCTCGAACGACGATGGGTGCCATGCGACCACCTCCTGGTGTTCGCACGGATGGTAGCGAGACTGTCCACCAAGCCCTCCGGGTGGATCTGGCATGCCTGGCACGATGACCGCATGCCACCGACCTACGAGCTCGACGCGACCCCCGAGGGGGACGAGCTCACCGAGCTGTACGACGCCGTCGGGTGGACCGCCTACACGCGGGACCCGGACCGGCTGGCGGCCGCCGTCGCCGGCTCGGCCTCCGTGGCGACGGCACGGGAGGACGGACGCCTCGTCGGGCTCGCGCGAGTGGTCGGCGACGGGCACACGATCGCCTACCTGCAGGACGTCCTCGTCGATCCGGGTCACCGCCGCGGGGGCATCGGCCGCGAGCTGGTCCGGCTCGCGTTCTCCCCGGTCGCGCACGTGCGCCAGCAGGTGCTCATCACCGACGACGAGCCCGGGCAGCACGCCTTCTACACGTCGCTGGGATTCACCGCCGCCCACGCGCACGAGCCCCCGGTCCGCGCGTTCGTCCGGTTCTCCTGATCGACGGCTCGCGCCAGACGGCCCCTTGGTCCGCGCGTGCAGATCACTCGCGCTCGACGGGAAGCCACAGCTCGCAGGTGGCCGTGCTGAAGTCGTCGGCGCGCTCGAAGACCGCGACGATCGACGGACCGGGACGCAGGCGCCACGGGTTGGACGGGAACCACTCGGTGGCCGTCGCGGCCCATGCCGCCTGCAGCGCAGCCGGGTGCTCGCCGGAGGTACGGAAGACGGCCCACGTCCCGGCGGGCATGTCCAGCGCGTCGAGGTCGTCGGGGACCTCCGTCCCGGCGTCAACGGCCACCCCGTGCAGGTAGGTGAGCTCGCTGCCCTCCGTGTAGTCGGCATCGACGTCGGCACTGACCTGGAGCAACCCCGCCGGTTCGCCGGTGCCGAGCGCCTTGAGCCGGTCGTGCTCGGCGGCGGGGATGGCGGCGACGTGCGCGGCGATGTGCGGGTTGACGCCCTCATGGATGAGGGGCACGCGCGCGGCGTGTCCGACGAGTCGGAAGGCGGGTCGTTCGGTGATGCGGGCATCCATGGGGGTGCTCCCTTCGACGGTCAGGCGGAACCTGAGCTGTGGCTGGCTGCGGAGGGGGCCGCCGTGCCGACGCACCTCGCCGTGGCTCACGCCGTGCACGGCACGGAACGCGCGACCGAAGGCCTCGGTCGATCCGTACCCGTGGCGCACGGCGATCGTCAGGAGATCGTCGTCCCCGAGCAGGTCCGACTCGATCGCGTCGACGAGGCGGTTGAGATGGTCGATCACTGGTGCTCCCTCCGACCACCAGCATCGTCGGCCGGACCGAGGAGCGCCCGACCGTGCCGATCCGATCTGATCGGATCGTCCCTACCGGCGCTCGGCGCGGAGCTCGTCGACGGTGACCCGCACGCCTCGCTCCGGGTCCCGTCGCTCGCGCTCGATCGGCGCCTTGAGGCCGATGCGGTGTCCGTCCGGGTCACGCACAACAGCGAACCGCTGGCCCCACGGCATGTCAGTCGGCACCTTGACGACGTCCACGTCGATGCCGTCCAGCTCGGCGACCAGGTCGTCGAGCTGCTGCGCGGAACCGAGCTCCAGGTCGATCTGCGGGCCACCGGCGGTCGGCCGTGGCGCCGTCTCGTCCCACCACGCGGCGAACGCGGTCGAATGGATCACCAGCGTCACGGTCGTGTTGGTCGAGACCCATGCCTCGGCAGCGCCCTCCCCGTGCCGGTTGCGGCCACGGAACTCGACCCCGAGGCGTTCGTAGAACCTCCGGCTGACGTCGATGTCCGCAGCGACGAGGTTGATCTGGGCGACGGCGACCATGTCCCACAACGTAGACGGCGGCCGCCTCCCGGCCCTACCCCTGCAGCACGTATCGCAGGGTCTCCACGACCTGGTCGGTGGTCGTGCACCAGGCCTTCGCCTCTGCGTCGACCTCCTTGAGCGCGTGGATGATGTCCTCGTCGTGGAGGGTGACGTAGGGCTTGCCGAGCGCGGCGCAGTAGCCGGCGTCGAAGGCCGCGTTCCACTGCTTGTACTTGTCCCCGAAACGCACGACGACCAGGTCGCTCTGCTCGATGAGGGTGCGCGTGCGGATGGCGTTGACCTTCGCGGACTGGTGGTCGCGCCAGAACTGGCTCGGGGTCTCGCCGAGGTGGTCGCCAGCCGCGTCGCTCGCGGGGTGGTCGGTCACCGGCGCGCTGAACGTGACGTCTAGGCCGGCGGCCTCCGCGCCACGCCGGATCTCGTCGCGCCAGTCGGTGTGGATCTCGCCGGACAGGTAGACGGAAAAGATCATCGCCGAAGACTCCTCGAGGCCGTGTGGACTGCTCTGGTCTGCTCTCGTCCTCACCATGCCACCGGTTCGGCGAGAAGGGCCAGCGCGGCGCCTATGCCCTCCGCGGACCGTACGGGAGTGCCGGGCAGGCGATCTCGAGAACCGACCTGGCGGAAATCTCACGCGCGGGTCGGTCCGGCGCGGTCAGCTCCGCGGCGAGGCTCTGCCGACTCGAGTCCCACATCGCCGTCCCGACGTCGGCCCACCGACCCTCGACCCGAGCCCTCACGCGCCAGTTCGACCGCGGAGCGATCCGGAGGAACGGCTCGACCACGAGGCTGAGAACGTCCGAGAGCATCGCGTCCGCGGGGACCTCGACCCGGCGGTCCAGGTCCAGCTGGTCACCGGGGTGCGCGTCGACCCGGCGGATGTCGACCACGAGGGCGCCCCGGACGGAGGGATCGTCGTCGGACGTGGAGGTCGTGGGCACGCGCCATTGTGGCGCGGGATCGCCCCGGACGAGCCGACGACGACGCCCGTCCGGCTCTGTCGCACCAGCCCTCCGGGGCAGACTGGGCCGATGACGGGGAGCGACGCGGTGCCGCCCACCGACGGCGACAGCCTCGAGGCTCGCCGCGCGAAGGCGGCAGCGAACCTGGTGGAGGTCGAGGACACGCTCGACGCGCTCCGGAACGCGCGCCGGGGCGGGTCCGACGACGACGAGCACGACCCCGAGGGCGAGCCGTTGTCCGTCCAGTGGTCGCGGCTCGAGGGACTCCGGCGGATGCGGCTCGAGGCGCTCGAGAAGATCGACGGGGCTATCGCCCGGCGCGACCGGGGCGAGGGCGGACTCTGCGCGGTGTGCGGCCGACCGATCCCGTCGGCACGGCTCGCGGTCCGGCCGGAGGCGACCACCTGCGTCGGGTGCTCGGGTTGATCCGGATCGGCGTGGAGATCAGGGAGGGCTGAGCGGGGGCGCCCGGAGTCAGTCCAGACCGAGGAAGTCGGCCAGGTACCGCAGGATCATCCTGAGACACGCGACATCGACCAGGCCGATGACCTCGCCGCACCGGTCGCGGCTCACGGTCCTCGGCTGCTCCGTCATCGCGAACCCTGTCAGCCCGCCAAGACTGCCGACCAGCTCGACGTGATTGGGCCACCCGCGTCCGACACGCGTCACCGGCACGACGACGAGCAGCCCGGTCACCAGGGAGTTGTAATCCTCCGAGGACACGACGACGAGCGGGCGACGCCCGGACTGCTCCTTCCCAACCGTGGGGTCGAGGTACCCCCACAGCACAGTTCCCTGAACGACGGGGCTCACGCGCCGAGATCAGCGTCGAGCCACTCGCGACTCTCCCGCCAGTAGCTCTCCATCATCTCGGGCGAGGTCGAGTCGTGCGCCGCGCGGATCTCGGCGAAGCGAGCGTCCCGATCCGCCTTGTCCGCGAGGTGCGCCACGTACTCGCCGAGAGTGCGACCGGACGCGGCGGCCTGCCCCTTCAGCCGGTCACGCGTCTCCGCGGTGACCTTGATCGTCGTCACTGTCATACCAAGAGTATACGCGCCCAGTCGTGCACGGCGGCACCGACCAGCTCCGGCTGCTCGAGATGGACGTTGTGCCCCGCCCCGTCGATGGCCAGGTAGGTCGCGCGCGGATACAGAGCCGCGAGCTCGGCCTGGTCGAGATGGCCGACGACATGGTCCTGCCGCCCGGCCACGATGAGGGTCGGCCAGTCACGGGTGTTCGTCGTCGTCCCCGGCGCCTCGGGCGTCGCCGTGAGGAAGTACCGCTGCGAGAGTCGCTCCATCGCGCGCGCATCGGCCGCGCGGATCCCCGGCAGCGCGTGCGCCGCGAACGCCTCCCACACGGCGGGAACCTGACGGACCGTCACGCCGGCGAACTCCTCCCGGTCGTCCGTGCTCAACGAGGCGAGGAGGTCGTCGTCGCGCTCGAGGACGATGTGTTCAGGCGTGGTCCGGAGTGACGGGTCCGGGTCCACGACGGGCGCGAGGAGAGCGAGCCCGAGCACCTGGTCGGGCAGCTGGGCGGCGACGTGCCGGGCGAGGAGACCGCCGAGCGAGTTGCCGAGCAGCGCGAATCGGCCGGTACCGACGAGCTCGCGCACCGTCGCGACCAGCCAGTCGGCGAGCTCCGGGAGCCCGCCGTCGCCGTCGAGCGCCGGTGTCCTGCCGAAGCCCGGCAGGTCGAGGTAGATGCGTTCGACGGACCCCGCGGCCGCCAGGTCGTCGTCGAGCGCGAGCAGCAGTCGGTGGTCGACGCCGTTGCCGTGGACGGCGACGATCGGGACGCCCTCGCCCCGGCGGACCACGTGCGGTATCACGGTCATGTCGTCCCGTCTCCAGATCGTCGGGGCAGCCGGAGGTCCGCCACGCCCCGGGCGACGCTACATTGACGCGACGACCAGGCTTCAGGCCCGGCACGGACAACGGGGAGCAGCATGCAGATCGCGTTCAAGGAGATCGTCGCGGGGGACATCGACGCGGTCCGGGCGCGACTGGCGAAGAGCCCCGACATGGTCACGCTCGCCGCCTCCGCGCCGCCCAAGAAGTACCAGGGGCAGTCACCCCTTCAGGTCGCGTACCGCACCGGTGAGTTCGAGATCGGCGCCCTGCTGCTCGACCACGGCGCCGACCCGAACTACATCGAGCACGGCGAACGGGAGCCGTGGGCGATGCCGGTCCTCCACGACGCGATCATGGCGGCCGTCATGCGGTCGCGCTGGCTGCGTCCCACCTGGCGCGAGGAGAACCCCTGGCAGCTGCGCAACTCGGCCGAGACGTCCGATGTCGCGTTCGCCGCGCTCGAGCTGCTGCTCGACTCCGGCGCCGACGTGCAGGCCCTCGACTCCTACGGCAACTCCTCACTGGCACGCGCCGTGCTCGACGCGCGGCAGATCCTCCCGTCCTACCGCCACAGCGACCCGGACTGGGTGGACCCCAAGCCGCTCAACCCCGAGCTCGTCGACGACCTCTCCCGGATCTTCCACGCCCTCATCAGCCGCGGCGCCGACCCGAGCCGCCCCGACCCCCACCTCGGCAAGCCGCTCACCGAGTTCTACCAGGCCGAGCCCGTCGCCCAGTTCCTCCGAGCCTGAACCCGGAGCCGCCAGAGCCGGCGGCACCGGCGCCCTAGGGTCGAGCCATGGCTACGACGGCGCAGGACCTTGTCGCCTCGCTGCAGGACGCGGCCGACCCCGGAGAGGTCGCTCGGACACGGACCCGGGTCGCGCCGGACGAGCCCGTCCTCGGCGTCCGGATGGGCACGCTTTTCGACATCGCCAAGCGCGCGATCGGACTTCCGCAGGACGAGCTCGAACGACTGCTCGCGCACCCGGCGTACGAGCCACGGCTCGCCGCCTTCTGCATCCTCGACTTCCGCGCCCGGCGCCGGCTCACCGACGACGAGCGCGCGAACCTTGCCGCCGTCTACCTCGATCACCACGACGCGATCACGACGTGGGACATGGTCGATCGCGCGGCGCCCCGCGTGCTGGGGTGGCCGATCCTCGTCGGCGCGTGCGAGTTCTCGATCCTCGAGAACCTCGCCCGCTCGGAGGACCCCCTCCGACGACGATCCGCCGTCACCGCCCCGCTCTGGTTCATCAAGAAGGGGACGGATGCCGACGTGGCACGTGGCCTCGGTATCGCGGACCTGCTCGACGACGACACGCACCCGCGAGTGGCCTCCGCCGTGACGATCTACCGCAAGCACGCAGCGCGGCGGGGTCTGTCCTGACGGCCCTGGCGGCTGCTCGCACGGGGCGAGGCGAACTAGCGTGGGCGGCATGGATCTGACCGACAAGGTCGCCCTCGTCACAGGCGGCGGGAAGGGCATCGGACGCGGCATCGTCGAGGTGTTTCTCGAGCACGGGGCGCGCGTCCTCGTCGCGCAGCGCTCGTCGCTCGACGACGCGCTCACCTCGGATCCGCGGGTAGCCCACTTCTCCGCCGACTTCTCGACCACGACCGAGTTCGCGCCCCTGGTCGACGCCGTGATCGCGGAGTTCGGGCGACTCGACATCCTCGTGAACTGCGCGGGTCTCATGATCGAGCAGGACCCCGCGAGCACCACCGTGGAGGCGTGGGAGGCAACGACCGCGGTCAACACACGCACGCCCCTGCTGCTCGCGCAGGCGGCATTGCCCCACCTGGCCGGCGGCGGGAGCATCGTCAACATCGGTTCGATCGAGGGCTTCGCGGCGAACCCGCAGCACGCGGCCTACGCCGCGTCGAAGGGCGCCCTCCACGCGATGACCCGCGCGCTGGCCGTCGACCTCGGCGACCACGACGTGCGCTGCAACGCGATCGCACCGGGGTGGATCGAGTCGAACCTCAGCGAGGAGTACATCGCATCGTTGGACGACCCGAGCGCCGCAGAGGAGAGCCTGCGCAGGCTCCATCCTGTCGGTCGTCTGGGCCGGCCTCGCGACATCGGGCATGCCGCTGCGTTCCTCGCCAGCGACATGGCGTCCTTCATCACCGGCGAGGTGCTCGTCGTCGACGGAGGACGGACGGCACGACTGCCGGCTCCCGCATAGACAAAGGACGGCCCGGTGCGCGGCTGCCGGCTACGGTTTGGTCGCATAGATCCGGAACCGTCGCTGGCCGACCCGGATCGGGCGGTCGGCGTCAAGGGCGGCAAGCCGCTCGGCGTGCGCGTCGACGGTGAAGCCCGGGGCGTCCCACGGCACGAGGGCCAGATATGTGACCAGCGCGGTCGCGTCCGCGAACTCCATCGTCCCCTGCCACTCGTCGCCGGTGTCGATCCGGAGTCCCGCGGCCTCGAGGTCCGCGCGGTAGCGGGTGGCCGTGACGTGCGCGTACTCGAACGGTTCGTCGAACCACTCATGGATCTCTGCGGCGTCGTACCCGTCGACCTGCTGCGTGAGCAGCCGACCGCCAGGGGCAAGCACTCGGGCGATCTCGTGCGCGTCGATGGACTCGTGCCGCGACATCACGAGATCGACGCTCGCGTCGGGGACGGGCAGGCGATCGCCTCTGTCCGCGTCGTAACCGACCACGTCGACACCACGCGGGCCGAGAGCCTTCCGCGCCACGGTGAGGTTCGGCTCCCACCCCTCCGTGGCCGTGAGGTGCCTGCCGGCGACCTCCACGCCGTCCAGGAGTCGGAGCAGCCTCTCCCCACCCCCGGTTCCGAGGTCGAGGATGCGCGCTGAGCGGGTCAGCTCGGAGCGGCAGTCGGCCTCGAAGTCCCACCACGGCTCGTCGGCGGACATCCGACCGTCGAGCACGGAGAAGTCCCAGCCGATCATCTTCGACTGCGCATAGGCCTGACGCCAGGTGTCGATCACGGGATCGACCATAGGTTCGCTGCGCGGCGGTCGCACCGGACGCGGCGTCGGTGCGACCCACGTCGTTCAGTCACATCCGCACATGGCTCATCGACGTGAGGAGACGACGGCTAGGAACTGCGGGCAGCGGCGGCCTCCTCGATCAGGTGGATGCCACGCGCCTTCGTCTCGACCAGCCACTCGTTGCCGAGGTGCTTGTTGGGGCCGTACCGCTGCTCCCAGTATAAACCGCGCCGGGTTTGGTGGAGGGTGTTGATCTCTACGGGAGAGTGGAGTCATGCCTGCACCGAGGAAGTACAGCGACGAGCTTCGCGAGCGTGCGATCCGCACGGTCAACGAGACGCTCAAGGAGAATCCCGGGATGTCCGCGAAGGGGGCCTGCTACCAGGTCGGTGAGCAGCTAGGCATCCCGGGGGCGACGCTGCGAAACTGGTTCCGCGGTCCTGGGCCGGCGGCGGGCTCGACCGCGACAGCGGCCGGTCCGCATGAGCGGCTGGTTCAGCTGGAGAAGGAGAACCGCGAGCTTCGGCGTGCGAACGCGATCCTGAGGTCGGCCTCGGCTTTCTTCGCGGCGGAGCCGGGCCGCCCCTGACCTCGTTGATCGCCTACATCGATCAGTACAGGGACCATTTCTGGGTCGAGCCGATCTGCGCCGTGCTTTCCCAGGCCGGCGCGAAGATTGCCCCGAGCACCTACTACGCCGCGAAGACGCGTCTGCCCTCGAAACGCGCGTTGAGCGACGCGGCACTGGACGAGCGGATCGGGCGCATCTGGGACGAGAACTACCAGGTCTTCGGTGTGCTGAAGATGTGGAAGATGCTCGAGCGCGAGGACGTCCTCGACGAGCACGGCCGCCCCACCGGCCAGAAGTACCCGCCCGTGGCTCGGTGCACCGTGGCCAGGAGGATGAAGGTACTGGGCCTGTCCGGTGCGGTGGCCGGGGACCACAAGCGGCCCAGGACGACCATCCCTGCCCGGGATCAGCACCCTGCCGACCAGCTCAACCGGGACTTCAGCTCATCGGCCCCGGACAATCGGTGGGTCGCTGACATCACCTACGTGCCGACCTGGGCCGGTTTCGTCTATGTCGCCTTCGTCATGGACCTGTTTTCCCGGCGCATCGTGGGATGGCGAGTGCACGGCTCCCTGCACACCGATCTCGCGCTCGACGCCCTGGACCACGCGATCTGGCAGCGCCACCGCGACGGCCGAGAGCTCTCCGGCCTGGTCCATCACGCCGATCGCGGCGTTCAGTACCGAGCGATTCGCTACACCGAACGCCTGATCGAGCTCGGCATCGTCGCGTCGGTGGGGTCCAAGGGCGACTCGTACGACAACGCTGCCGCCGAAGCGCTCAACCGGGTCTTCAAGACCGAACGCATCCGTCGGCGCGGCCCCTGGAAGGGGCTCGAGCACGTCGAGCTCGAGGTCCTTCGATGGGTCGACTGGTACAACACAACCCGCCCGCACTCCTGGTGCGACCACCTCGCCCCCGCAGCGTACGAGCACGACTACTACGCTGCCCTCAACGCCTCGACGGCACCCGCCGCCGAACCACACACAACTCTCCACTGAACCCGGGGCGGTTCAGTCTGACTCACGGCCGGACCCCACCGGTCTGCGAACCCGCTGCAACCGCTCAGGGCCGCACGGGCGTCCCTGAGCCGCGAGCATCGGGGCGGTCAGCCCCGGCATGCCGCATCCAGGTCACACCGACGCACTACGAGGACGTCCGCACAGGACGGCCGCTGCCGCCCCGCTTCATCCGGTCTGGGCGGCGGCGGATTCGCGTGCCAGGAGACCGGAGATGGTCAGCGTGAGGGTCTCGGAGACCAGTTCGGCGAAGTCCATGCGCATGCGCCCGATCGCGGGTTCGGCGTCATAGGCCGCGCAGACCGCTTCGTTGGGCTGGCTTGCCGGCCATGCGCCTCCGGCGATGATCAGCACGATCGCGATCGCCTGCGCCGCGGCGTCGGTGCTCAGCTCGGGGACCCAGGAACTGACCACGGTCGACAGGCGCTTGATGACTTCGGCGGCGGCCTGCTTGTGTCGCAGCACCACGTCGGTGGAGACGTTGCGCTCGAGCACCGCGGACTGTGCGGCAAGCAGGTCGCACAGGACCGGCCGCTCAGCCAGGCTCGCAGCCAACTGCCGCGCGAGCTCCCCGGCCCGCTCGACAGGAGGACCGTCGGTAGGGACCTCACGCAGTTCGAGATCTTTGGCCCACGCCTGCACCTCGCCATCGAGGAGTTCAAGCAGGATCGCCTCGCGGGACTCGAAGTAGCGCAGCACGTTGGACTTAGCAAGCCCTACGCGACGGCTGAGCTCATTCAGACTCAAGTCCGCCACCGACATCTCACCAAGCATTGCCGCGGTGGTGCCCAGGATCGTCTCGCGCCGCTGTTGACGCTGCTCCTCACTGCGGGCTCTCTGGAAGTCCATGCCCAACATTCTACAGACCACTCGTCTCTTGCATGCAGACCGGTGGTGCGTTAGCGTGTGGAGCGCAAACAGACCAGCAGTCTTTAAGGAGTCGACATGGCGGCCTACGAGGTCCCGAACCAGAGCGGCAAGCTCGCGATCGTCACCGGTGCCAACAGCGGCACCGGTAAGGAGGCCGCCCGTGGCCTGGCAGGTGCCGGAGCGAGGGTGATCATCGCGGTGCGCACCGTCTCGAAGGGCGAGGAGGCGAGGAGGGACATCCTCGATACCCACCCGCAGGCCACGGTGGAGGTGCGCCGCGTGGACCTGGCGGACCTGGCGAGCGTGGCCGAGTTCGCCGATCAGTTGATCGCCGAGGGCACGCCGGTGGACCTGCTGCTCAACAACGCCGGGGTGATGATGCTCCCCCAGCGCTACGAGACCGCCGACGGGCTGGAGATGCAGCTCGGCACGAACTTCTTCGGCCACTACGCCCTGACCGTGCGGTTGCTGCCGCTGCTGCTGAAGGCTGCGACCCCGCGGGTGGTGACGATGTCCAGCAGCAATCAGGCAGCGATCGATTTCGACGACCTGAACTGGAAGCGCTCCTACAGTCCCATCGGCGCGTACGGGCGCTCCAAGCTCGCCGACCTGCTGCTGAGCCAGCAGCTGGCCCGGATCGCCAAGGACATGGGCTGGGACCTGCTGTCGGTGGGCGCGCACCCAGGCAGCTCCTCGACGAACATCTTCGAGAACGGCAAGCAGTACGGCGACCAGCCGATCCTCGAGCTCCGCATCGCCGCGCGGATCACTCCCACCCACTCGCCCGCCGCGGGTGCCGCGCCGCTGCTGTATGCCGCGACGCGTCCCGACGTCGTCCAGGGCGGCTACTACGGCCCCCGGTTCGGCCTGATCGGCCGCCCGGCCCCCGCGAAGATCTCCCAGCGCGGGCAGGACGAGCAGACCGCGAAGCGGCTGTGGGCCGAGGCCGAGCGCCTCACCGGCGTATCGCTGGACTCGGTCGGGGCGTGATCGGGATCGCCGCGATCGCGCTCCTGACCACCCGCCGATCTGCGGAAACCACCGCCGTACCTGCTCTCAGCCACGACTGACCCACAGAATGCGACGGACCCCACCATGTCGACTGTCACCGGCACCGTCATCCGGTTCAGCAACGACCGCACCAGCATCGATGTCACCCTCGACCAGGACAACCCGACGGTCCGCTCGCTGATCGCGCAGCTGCCTCTGCACGATCTCGACTTCGCCGACAACGGCGGCCTGGAGAAGCTCACCCGGCTGCGCGACCCGCTCGACATGCAGGGCTCACCAGCCTCCGGCGTCGCCCCCGGGGTGCTCATCTGCTTCACCCCGTGGAACAGCATCGCGTTCTGGTACGACCCGGCCGGGCACAAGCCTGAGCCCGAGCTGGTGCACATGGGCCGCTTCGAGGCCACCACCGCCCAGCTCGATGACCTGGAAGCCGGTCCCGTCACCGCACAAGCAATGACTCCCTGATTCGTCAGCCCACCCCACAAGAGAAAGTTTGGACTCGACATGGACAAGAAGATCATCCTCGTCACCGGAGCGACCAGCGGTATCGGCCGCGAGGAGGCTAAAGCGTTCCTGGCACAGGGCCACACCGTGATCATCCACGGCAGGAACCGCGCGAAGGCCCTGGCCGTGAAGAATGAGCTGGTCGCCGAGACCGGCAACGCCGACGCCGATGTGCTCGTCGCCGACCTGGAGTCCCTCGCCGCGGTCAAGACCATGGCCGAGGAGTTCCACGCGAGGTACGACCATCTCGACGTGCTGGTCAACAACGCCGGCAACCAGTACGGCCGCACATGGCAGCCCACCGCCGAGGGCCACGAGAAGACCATGACGGTGAACCTCTTCGCCCCCTTGCTGCTCTCCCTGCTGCTCATCGAGCCCTTGAAGAAGAGCCGGCACGCACGGATCGTCACCGTCTCCTCGGCGTCCCACGCCCAGGGTGGAAAGCCCTACCTCGACGACATCGAGCTGCGGGACCACTACTCGTACACCCGGGCCTACGGCCTCTCGAAGCTCTACGTCATCTGGGCGATGCGCGCCCTGCGCAAGCACTTGAGCGCGCAGGGCGTTGAGTCGATCGACGTCAACACCACCCACCCCGGCATGGCCCGCTCAAGCCTCGGGGAGGCCGACCAGCGCCCCTGGTTGCTGCGACCGGTCTTCGCCGTGGCCTTCCTCTTCGCCAGCTCCACCGAGAAGGGCGCGCAGCCCACGATCCACGCCGCCACCGCCCCGGAAGTCGAGGGGCTCTCGAACCTGTACTTCGGCCCCAAGGGGCGGGAGAAGGTCAGCGAACGCCACCACAGCCCGGCGGCGGAATCGGCGGTCTGGGACTACTGCATGGACGTGCTCCAGCCCTACCTGCCGACGGCACCACGTCAGGGAGAGGACGCCTGACGGCGCGCTTCACCGACAGGTCCATTGTCAACGTCGCCCCGGTCGCCACCGATCGTGGCGAGCACGGCACGGATACTCGGGTCGGCGATATCACCACGACACGATCACCGGGACGCGCTTGAGGAACAGATGCAGAACGCCTTCACGGCCACCCGTCCAGTCAATCTGACGATGCATGCCCACCCCGCCCGTTATTGAGCGACGTCATGATGCAAGACCGGAACTCACTCCATTCGCCGAACCGAGAAGCGAAAGAGGCGAATACCCTGGTCAGAGGCCCCTCTCACACGTTGAAGCGGAACTCCACCGCATTACGGACACTGCTTCCGTTTAGAGCACTCGAACTTGCCACCACTTGACCGACCGGATAGGATCGCGTCAAGTCTTTAATCACCGCGACCGCAAGGTGGTTGGAGAGGGATCACCCCACGTGGGCTGTGGTGAGCAGCGCATAGTCAGCACCGGGTAGCGCCGGGAACCACGTCGAGATTGAGATACAGACGACCCGGCAGGGAGCGACTTCTCCCGTAAGGCACGGAGGCCCGACAGGGCCCAGTGGAGCATCGCGCACGGCGACCGGGAAAGTAGCCGGACAACTATTCCCCCGTCTCCGGACAGTTCAAGCTGTCTGGAGTTGTCATGGGGTACTCCCCGCCTCCTTCGTCCGATCTCACTCACTACATCACGCTCCAGGAAGCCGTCTCGCTCGGCTACGGCGCGTATCAGACCCTCCGGAAGTGGATCGCTGACGGTCGGCTGCCCGCCGTCAAGATCGGTTCCCGCATCAAGGTGTTGCGCACCGACCTCGACGCTCTCGCGGTCGCTGTCAGGCCTGCAACCTTCGAGGAGATCGAGGCCGCCGCAGAGCGGCTCGCCGCCTCCGCTCCCCCGCTGAGCGACGCCCAGGTTCGTCGTCTCAGCACGATCTTCGGCGGTGCATCATGAGCGCCGCGGCTCCTGGCTGGGAACACCACGAGATCACCGATGGTGCACGGCGCGGCATCGCCTTTGAGGTTCTCGTGCGGCGGCGCGCGCGAGCAGCGGTCAACGGTGGCGCGGGTGTGCCCAGCGAGGCCTCGAACGGCGGGGCGAAGAGGTCTCAGACGCCCGCCACTGAGTGTGACGGTTCCGAACTGTCACACCTTTTCAACCCGTCCGAGACGAACGTTTCCCCTGGTCAGGAGGGCGGTGGTCGGGCACGGTCAATAGCCCCTATGGGGAGCCCCGGGTTTCGACCGTGTGACCGTGGCTCTGCGACCGGCTGGGCGCCGCCCTCGCCGGGGGCCGTCGCAGGGGTCATGTCGGTGCCGACGACCGCGTTCGGCGAGCTCCCGTCGGTGAAGGCGATGGGCACGGGCCGCGCCGGGATCGTCGTCGGATTCGACACCGAGTTCACGACCGTGGGCGGTGCTCGGGTCGTCGACTCTTACCAGCTCGCCGTACCTGATCCGCTCGACCCATCGGTGATGGTCGAGGTCGTCATCCTGCCGCCGCTGGGCTCCGGTGCGCGCATCTCCCTGCACACGGCGCTGTGGACCGTAGTCGCAGCAGCTGAGCTGTGGCGGTCCCCTCTGGTGCCCACCGGGGTGGGCCCGCGCGGTGTGCCTCGCTCGGTGTTCTGGACGGATGACTGGGATGAGCGCCGGGAGGCACTCGCGAAGCTGAGGGTTCCCCTCGTCCTCGCCTGCCACTACGGCGCTGCCGACCTGACGACGTTCCGCTCGGGTGGTCAGTCCCGGGAGCTGGACCCCCTCGTCCGCCTGACCTCGGCGGCCGGTGGCCTCGTGACTCTCCTGCCGTTTCGCTCCCAGCGCGGCAACGAGAACGGGCATTGGTGGCAGAGCCTGTCAGTGACCGTGCGCGACACCATGTCGCAGGCTCCGGCAGGGAAGAAGACACTGGCAGCGCTCGGCGAGGCGTGCGGAGTCGCGAAGCTCGACGTGCCGGATTGCTGGATCTCCAGGATGACCGACTATCGCCGTGAACACCTCGCGGAGTTTCTGGAGTACGGCGTCAACGACGCGGTGATCGTCGTCGAGTACCTCGCCCGGCTGTGGGGCGACGGCACCGTTCCGCCGATCACTCTCAGCGGTGGTGCTGCCGCTGCCCTCGTCAACTCGGGCAGCGCCTACCTCGGTGCCTCCACTCCGGCCGAGTTCCGTCGGCTGTTCGCCGGGCTGGTGGACGAGGATGAGGGTGTCGAGGCTGTCGAGGAGGGCGACCGCCTGAGCTTCTATGCGAAGCGTGGACGGAACCCGCTGGACGGCGCTGCTGCTCAGCTGTCGTCGGCGTTCGCTCGCGCCTACCACGGTGGTCTCAACAGCTGCCCGATGCCTGGCTACTACCCGGTACCGACCGTGGACATCGACGCACAGAACGCATACCCGACGGCGATGGCGCTGGTCCGTGACATCGACTGGGAGGCTGGTGCTATCGAGGAAGTCGTGCATGAGCGGGTCCTCTCCGTTGATGACGTGCCGACGGCCACGACGCCCTTCGTAGGCTTCGTGTCCTTCACGTTCCCGACCAACGTGCTGCACCCGTGCCTGCCCATCGTCGCCGACGGGACGCTCATCTACCCGCGCACATCCGAGGGTGTCGCCGGGACATGGGTGTGCGGCCCGGAGCTGTGGCTCGCGCTCACCCTGGGTGCTGAGGTGCACTGCCAGATCGGCTATCTCGGTCGTGAGCGGCAGCACGACGGTGGCCCGAGCTTCTCCCTCCGGCATGGCGTCAAGCAGCTCATCGACGACCGCAACACCGCCAAGACCTTGTTCGGCAAGGGATCTCTGGAAGAGCAGACCCTCAAGACCGGAGTGAACAGCATCTATGGGAAGACGGCGCAGGACGTGGCTGAGCAGCGGTCCTGGGATGCACGTGCGCAGGAGATGGACAACGTCGGCGGTTCCGCTGTGTCCAGCCCCTATCACGCGGCCACGACCACGTCACTGGTCCGGGCGCAGCTGCTGGCGACGATGAACCAGCTGAGCGAGAACGGTAGGGATGTCTACTCGGTGACGACCGACGGTTTCATCACGGACGCTACCGTGGACGAGGTCGCCGCCCTCGACCTTTACGGTCTGGAAGAGGTGCTCGGCGATGCCCGGGTTGCCCTGACTGGGGACCCGTCTATCTGGGAGACCAAGCACGCGCAGTCCGACTTGGTGAACTTCACGACGCGCGGGAACGTCTCTCTCGACCTCGGTGGCGTATGCGCTCACAACGGCCTCAAGGCACCGAAAGATATTGTCCCTGACAGTATCGAGGACCGCGAGCTGTTGCTGGCCTCCGTCGTGAGCAGGGAAGGTCGGGTTCCCAACGGGTACACGCGGTTCCCCTCGTTCCAGGAGTTGTCACGCAAGGAGGACCGGAAAGACTTCCTGCCGTCCCGGATCGAGCGCTCGGTCAGCATGGACTACGACCTCAAGCGCCAGCCCGTTATGTCCTCCATGACACCCGAGATGGTGCCCCTGCCGGACGGCTCGGTTGAGGAGATGGCGACCTTCGCCACGCAGCCGTGGGAACGGGTCGAGGACTGCCTGCGCGCTCGCCAGATCGCCCGCGACATGGCCGAGACCGGATGCCTGCGCACCGTCTCTGAATGGCACGACTGGAACGTGAAGTTCGCGCACGGTAAGGGTCGCCGAATCAGTACCCCGCAGCGCGCTGTGCTGATGTCCATCGTCATGGCGCATCGCCAGGGTGTGACCACGATCCCCACTCTCGCCGACCGCTCGTTGAGCATCGCCGAGCGGCTCGACTGGCTCGGCGAGTGGGGGCTCGGCACCGTCTCGCGCGGTGACTGGGACAACGCCCGCCGGCCCGAGCGGGCGTCCCAGATGCTCCCCATCGACACGCTCGACCCGTATCTCGGCCGGATGACGTCCATGGCGTCCGGCGAACAGCCTACGGACGCCGACCGGCTCCCGTACTGACCAACTCAACGACTCGAAAGGAACGACCATGAACAGCGACGACCAGATGCTGGACGACCTGATGAAGGACATTCAGGACAGGGGCGCCGCGCGCGTCTCGTTGACGGACTGGCTGATCAGCGGACGCGCACCCGGCGACGCCTGGCAGGCCCGCGACCCCCGGCGCACCACGATCGAGGGTTCCCTGCGCTCTGAGGCACTCGTGCTTGGCGCAGCGCTCGACCTGCTTCGTGAGGACGTGCAGGAAGCACGAGACGAAGGCCTGCCCGAAGACACGATCATCGCTGCTCTCGACCTCCCGTCCGAGATTGCGTCGCTTGTCCTCGGAGAGGGCCACCCTCTCAACGGGAAGGAGAACTGACCATGAGCAATAAGACCAAGACGAACCTCGACGAGCTGATCGATCAGGAGCGCCGCCGTGCGTCCGAGCGCATCGCCAAGCTGAAGCGTGCTGCCGCCGCTGAACAGCGCCGCATCGACGAGAAGGTCATCAATCTGCTGCGCGACCAAAGCCCCGATCTCTACGACCGGCTCTCCGAGGAGGCGGCCGATACCTTGGAGGCAGAGAAGGCGAAGAGGTCGAGGCGTGCGAAGAAGGCGGCATCGCCTTCGGTGTCGGCGAACGACGGGACTGCCTCGCAGTCCGTCGATCCCGAGCATGAGGAGGCGGCACCGTGGAACGGCTGACGACTCCGATCCGGGACTTGCGTCAGCGTCCCGGGACCCCCTCGCCCGCAGGGAGCGCAGCGACCGAGGACGAGGGCCAGCGGTTCTTGGAGGATATGAGCGTCAGCGAAATGTCCGACAAGAACCCTGCTGGCCGTCTTCCGTACGCCCCGGAGAGCGAGCACAACTCCCCAAGCAGCGCTGGTCGGGCTCGCGCGGAGGGGTGTGCGGAAGACCCGGCCCTGGCAGCGGAGCTGCACCACGACTCCCAGGTGAACACCGGTCGTGGTGCTGCGCAGAGGGCAGGGTCGGCCGAGGCTCCGGTGGAGCCTCGGAACAGCCGTCGTCGGGAGGTCTCTCTCGACGTGCGGTTGACGGTGGCTGATCGCGATGCGATCCGCCGCCGTGCCCACGTGCTCGGCGTCAAGCCGAGCGCATGGGCTCGTGCCGTCATGTTCGACGCGCTGGACTCGAGGTCCTCGAAGGTCGATCAGCTGGAGAACAACGCGGGAGTGAAGGAGGCGGCGCCTACGTCTCTTGTTCCTGCAGTAGAGCAGCTGCGTCGAGTTGGTGTGAACCTGAACCAGGCGCTCCGCAAGGGTGCTGCCGTCGATGACGGCCTCCTTCACGAGGTGATGGTTGCGGTGGACGAGGTGCGTGCCTCGCTCGGCGACCGGACGCGGACATGAGCACCGTGAACGTCCGCCCCTCGACCAATGCTGCAGGAGCCGTGGGGTACATCCTCTACGGGCGTGACCCTGAGGTGCGCAGGGAGCTCCTCAGGGTCGGATCGACACGTGCGGCCGCGTATGCGATGTCCATGGTCGACGGCGGGTCGACTCCGGCGGAGTTCATCGCGTGTGCTGAGGCGCACGCCGCTGCTCATGGCCGAACGAACCAACTTCAGAGCTACGTTCTGGCGTTCCACCCTGACGAGTTCGACGTGACCTCGCAGGCCGACCTTGAACGCATCCGGGACGTGGCCGTCGAACTTGCGGAACGCATGCACAGCGCTGACTACATGGTCGCGGTGCACTCTGATTCCGCCGGAGGTCACGGGCATGCACACATCCTGGTCATCAACCACGACAACCTCACCGGTAAGAGCCTCCAGCGGTACACATCGTGGAAGCACGGACTGCGCCAGCTGAACGACGAGCTGATGGCAGACGAGGGCCTGCGGGTGCTCCCCGACCCTGAGGAACCGAAGCCCGACTGGGAGCTGCGCCGCGAGGCCTTCTCTCCGGGCGGGTTCGAGCAGGTCCTCGGCGACAAGGTCTATTACGCACTGACCGACTCGCGCTCAACGAATCGCGAGGCGTTCGAGCTCGTCCTCGCCGAGCACGGGGTCACGCTCGCGGTGACGAACCGCGACGGTTGGAGTTACAAGATGCGCCGGGATGACAACGGGAAGCTCGGACGGAAGAAGGCCTCGGCGCTGGCACCCGAATTCACAGCCGAAGGTGCTCAAGAGATCTTCGACTATCACGCACAGAAGGGACAGGCTCATGGGAGCGCTGGACAGGATCAAGCAGGCCGACGAGCAGCAGAAGACTACGGAGCTCCTGGAGGCCTTGATCTCACAGCGCGACGCCGACATGCAGCAGATCGCGAAGCTGACGAACACCGTCGCCGACCTGACCGAGTACGTGAAGGTGATGGACGAGGAGCAGATGACGCGACTGGATCGCCTGTCGACCTCGCGGCAGCACGAGCTTCCCTCCACGCTGCCGCTCGACGCCGAGACGAAGAAGCGGCTGAACGAGATCGAGAAGACGCTGAGCGCCGTCGCGCAGCAGCTGAGCAGCAGCGAGGTCGTGAAGCTGCCCGACGGGTCCTCGGTCACCAGGGCGGACCTGGCCGCATACACGATGACACAGAAGATCAGCGAGGAGCTGAAGACGACGACTTCAGCCTCGGCTGACCTCGCCGAGGCCGTCCGTAAGCGCGGCCACGTCCGTATCGACACGGGCAAGCTCACCGAGCACGCTGTGAAGGTACTCGATGACCGACTTGCTGAGGCTGTCGAGGTTCCCGTCCAGAGGGTCGAGAAGACCGTCGAGGGGCTCGAAGAGCGGGTGGTCAGGCTCGGCTCCGAGAAGCTCGCCGAGCTTACCGGCCGCGCCCACGAAGTGGTCAGCGCCGTCGGGCGGGCCGAGCGGCGAGTCGAGCGACTCTCGGCGAGGGTCACCTGGGCGACGGTAGGTCGTATGTGCCTTGCCCTGGTCCCGTTCACCGTCGCGTTCATCATGCTCACGGGGATGGTCGGCGGGATCACGCAGATGCTCGGCCTCGGACCGCTGCTCGGATGGGCCTGGGACTCCTTCGCCGCCGCGAGTGCCTGGTGGGCGAAGGCACTCATTGCCCTCGCCGCCCTCGGCGGATGCGCTCTGTTCGCCTGGCTGCTCTGGTGGCTCGGAAAGAAGCTGTACGAGAGCTACCGCGGCTGGTAGTCGGAAGAAAAGTGAGTGCCCGTAGCCGAAGCTACGGGCACTCTGAACTCAGTCGACGTCGGGGTCATCGCCGAATAGCTCGGCATCGGTGTCGTAATACCCGAGAAGGTCGCGCTGCTGGCGGATCAGTTCGACGGTTGCCTTGTGCAGGGCGAGCAGGTCATGGAGGTGAGCCTCCTCATCGCCCATCTCGGGGTTGCCGACCCACCAGCGAAACGATTCGGCATGGCTGTAGGCGTTGGACTCAGCACTCATGATCGTTCCCTTCACAGGTCCCTGAAGACGTACACGGAGATCGCGTCGGCTCGGACAACCGTGTAGTCGTGTTCGAGGTCGCGCGTCTGGCTCTTTCGGTCAGATACGACACCACTTGTCGGTCTGTTCTGACACCACTTGGGCCAGATCTAGATCAGCGGTGTCGATGAGCATCGACACCGCTCCCAGGTCAGTTGTGCGGACTTGCTTGCCGGGCGGTGTGGGCGAGGCGGTAGGAGTCAGTGCCGGTCTCGATGATCGTGCCGCCGAAGGTGAGACGGTCAACGATGGCGGCGCAGAGTCGCGGGTCGGTGAAGGTCTTGGTCCAGCCGGAGAACGACTCGTTGGAGGCGATCGCGACGGAGGCCTTCTCCTCACGTTCGGTGAGGACCTGGAACAGCAGCTCTGCACCGCGACGGTCGAGTTGCATGTAGCCGAGCTCGTCGATGCAGAGCAGGTCGACGCGGCCGTAGCGGGCGATGGTCTTGGACAAGACCTTCTCGTCGGCGGCTTCGACGAGTTCGTTGGCGAGTTTCGTCGCCAAGGTGTACTTGACCCGGTGACCAGCCATGGCTGCTTCGGTCCCGAGCCCGATGAGGAGGTGGCTCTTGCCAGTTCCGGAGTCACCGATGAGGCAGAGCGGCTTTCCGTTCTTGACCCACTCGCACTTTGCGAGGGTGTGCACGGTCGCGGGGTCGATGTTGGGGTTGGCGTCGAAGTCGAACGCCCGAATGGACTTCTCGCGGGGGAACTTTGCGGCCTTGATCCGTCGCTCGGACCTACGGCGGGCACGGTCGTCGCATTCAGCCAGGAGGAGCTCGGCGAGGAACCCTCGGTAGGACATCTGCTCCGCGGCCGCGCGGTCGGCACCGTCGATGAACTCTTGGCGGATAGTGGGTAGTCGGAGCATGCGGCACGCTTGGTCGATCGAGGCATCGGCAGCTTCCTCGGTCATGCCGCGGCGACGGGTGTTCATGGTGGGCTCCTCAGGAAGGTTCGGCTCGTGTGCGGGTTCGGCTCGACAGGAGTTGGTCGTACCTATCGACTGATGGCAATGGCCGGTCGTCTTCGGGGAGCCTGGTCCGGAGGCGCTGCTCGGTGAGCGATCGAACGGGTGGCGGGGACGACCCTTGCTCCTCGTCTTGAAGCCCTCCCGGAGTGGCCGCCCCGGTTTCATCGTCGGCGAACTTGCGGGCTTCCAGGGCGACGGCGTCGGCGGTCAGTGCCCCGGCCTTGAGCGCTGCGGCGATTCCGGCGACGACTTGCTCGTGTCGATGGTGGCGGTGAAGGAGCAGCACTTGGATCAGCGCCCGGGTGCCTTCGGCGTCGCCGTGGATCTTGCAGGCTGCTGCCCACCAGGCGTCGTGGATCGGGGTGAAGCGGCCAGCGGCGCGGGCTTGTTCCAGCGCGGTCGCGCCGGGAAGCGCTCCAGGCTTGCGGAGTAGGAGCTCGAGGTAGTGGTCCAGCTCGACGCGGGTGCCGCCCTTGGTCATCAGTCGCTCGTGGCGAGCGACCTCGGAGCGCCCGTCGTAGACGACCAGCTGGGACGCGTGCAGAAGCACCCGAACCTTGCGGTCGATGTATCGGACGGGGACGGAGTAGGTGTTCATCCGGACCGTGATTTGGGCGTACCTGTTCACGCGTGGGGTGGACCAGAGGCCGGTCTCGAACTCTTCTTCGGGCAGTGGCTGCAGGAGTGGGAGCTCGTTTGCGAAGTGCTCCCCGACGGTGTGGGCGCGAGTGCCTATCCGGCGTTGTTCGTCCTCGAGGTCCCATGCGTCGACCATCGCATTGAGCTCGGCGATCGAGTCGACCTCCGGAACAGGGACGAGGTGGTTGCGACGAAACCAGCCGATCTGCCCCTCGACTCCTCCCTTCTCGTGGGCACCTTGGATTCCGGGCTGACAGTAGAAGGCCTCGAGCCCGTAGTGGGACCGGTATGCGGTCCAGCGTTCGGTCTCGACCCGCTGCCGGGAGAATCCGATGACCTGGGCGACTGCGGCCTTGAGGTTGTCGTAGCGAATCTTGTCCGTGGGCACGCCGCCCAGGACGCGGAATGCGTGCGTGTGCCCTTCGAGGAATGCCTCCAGCCCGGCTGACGCGCTGATCCGGTGCACGGCCTTGCCGGAGTAGGAGAGGCGGAGACAGAACAGGGTGCAGGTGACCAGCTCGCCGCGCAGTTTGATCGCGACCTCGCCGAAATCGACCTCTGCCTCATGGCCGGGTAGGTGCTCTTGAGGCACGAATCCGGCTGACTGTCCCCGGCCGGCTTGGATCCGGATCTCGCGTCGCTTGGTCGCGACGTAGTCGCGCACCATCCCGTACGAGACCGCGCCTCGGGCATCGTGTTCGTCGAGAAGACGGTCATAGATCCGCTTCGCAGTGTGGCGCTGTTTCCTTGGCGCATCCAGATCGTCCCGTAGCCACCCGTCGACGACCTCACGGTAGGGGTCCAGCCGTGAAGCACGGCGCGGGAGCGCCTTGCGAGGTTGTGGCCACGCCGACACCAGGGCGGCTGCGACGGTGCGGTACCCGACGCCGTGCTTTCGCTGCAACGCCCGCTTCGACATCCCAGCGCGAGCATCACGCCGGATCGCGGCGAACAGCTCTACTCGACTCTGGTCCATGGCTTTCTGTGCACGCCTTCGTCCTAGCGGGCGTACTCGACCTGACCCCGTGCTCTTCGTTCACGCCTGCTCCGTCGCCCCTCAACGACGGTCACCATCGTGGCGAGCAACGCCATGGCGGCCGCAGGAATGCCGAGCAGGGTGATGGCGAACCACCCCTGAGACACGCCGCCGAGGACGCCCCCTATCGCGACGCCGACGTAGATCGCTGAGGAGTTGAGCCCGAACAGCAGTGGTGCGGAGGCGGGCGCGATCATCACCAGCCGGTGTTGCTGCACCACCGAGGCCATCCCGTCAGTTGCTCCCCAGACGACGGCCCAGACGAGCACGAGCGCCAGGTGACCCACGGCGAGCGGGCTGACCGCGAGCAGTATCGTGCCGCTGCCGAGTGCGACCACCGCGACTCCCAGGCCTGAGCGCTTGTCCGCCCAGAACCCGGCGACGAAGTTGCCGGCCAAGACTCCCAGGCCCCAGGCAAAGAGGATCAGGGTGAGCGCTTGGGGAAACGAGTCCGCCGTGGCGTCGGCGGTGAGCGCACCGATGTAGTTGTAGAGGGTGTAGTGCCCGGCCATGACCAGCGTCGTCGCTATCAGGATCGTGAGCACGTTGACCTGGCGCAGTGGCGCAAGCCTGGCGGTCAGGCTGACGGCTGGGAGTGACACCCTCGGCAACGACACCGAGATCCCGATCGCGGCGAGCATCCCCAGTCCCGCAACGGCCCACAGAGTGAATCGCCAATCGACACTGCCAATCAGGTTGCCGACCGGCATGCCCAATGCGGTCGACAGGGTCAGGCCGCCGATGACGAGGGCCATCGCCCGGCCCCGGCGTTCCTCGGGTGCTATCGCGACGGCCGCACTTGATGCCGAAGCCGTGATGGTCGCAGCACCAAGAGCGGTGAGGACCCGAGCCGACATCATGATCGGGTAGTTCGGGCTCAGCGCGGTCGCGATATTCCCGACGACGAACACGGCCAGCGCGAGCTGGAGTGCCTTCCGGCGATCGATCGAGCTCAACAGCCAGCTCAATACCGGGGCCGCGATCGCGAGTGTCAGCGCAAACACCGTCACTAGCTGCCCGGCCGCGGCGACGCTGACGTCGTGGTCCGTTGCGATAGCGGGCAAGAGCCCCGCGATCACGAACGCGTCGGTCCCGACCGCGAACGTCGCCACGGCCAGCGGTAACAGCGGCTTCATCAAGTTTGAAGGCGCGGCGTCTACCCGGGCATCGGCTTGACTCAAGCCTGTTCTCCTGGCTCCTGGGAAAGGCTGAACTCCACGCCCTGATCATCGACGCAGTGGGCGAACGCACCGGATGGGATCGTCACGGGGTCCTCGGCGGTGCCACCCAACTCGCGCACCCGCGCCACTGCCGCGTGAATGTCTTCGACGGCGAAGAAGATCCGCGGATGCCGGGACGCATCCTCGTGCGGTGCACCGCCCATGGGGGTGGGCCCGTCGATCATTGAGTAGCCCGGGAAGTTGCCTTCGCGGAACGTCCAGTCGAACAGCGAGCCCCAGAACCGTTGGGTCGCTTCGATGTCGCTGCTAGGGACCTCGAAGTACGTGACGTTGCCAGCCATGATCTACCTCCTGATGTCAGTGTGTTGACATCGAGCGTATGTCAGACTGCTGACATGGGGCAAGAGTTGGTCGGCGAACTGGAGCTCTCGGTGGGCTACGTCCTCAAGCAGGTGCATGCCTCACTCCGCACTGCGATGGACGAGGCCCTGCGACCCCTGGACTTGACCGTTCCCCAGTACGCCTGCCTGGAGCTGCTCGGGCAGAACCCAGGACTGTCGAACTCCGAGCTGGCCCGCCGCGCCTTCGTGACCCGGCAGTCGATGAATCTCGTCCTGCGCCGACTGCAAGAGCGCGGACTCCTCACCCGGCCCGACGAGGCACCCCGCGGACGGGCGCTACCGAGCATGCTCACTTGGGACGGGCAGGCCATCCTTCGCCGGGCCAGCACTGCGGTTCGCGCCGCGGAGAAGCAAGTGTTCGCCCCCTTGTCCCCAGAACAGCAACTTCGGCTACGGCAGGACCTCGCGGCGTGCCTCACCTCCGCGGCAAGCAGCTAAACCTCCGCGCCTGACCAACCCACTCCCTCGCGACCCTGGTGTCGAAACCAATCGACATGTCATCTCATCGATTGCTCGTGGTGTCAGAACAGACCGACAAGTGGTGTCGTATCTGACCGACGTAGCCACGCGTCCAGGCATCCCAGTTGAAGTAACGCAGAAGCTGTTCCGGGGCGTCCTGCGGGATGAGGCCGATCTCCTCGGCGAGGGTCTCGGCGTAGTCCCGGAAGCTGCCCCAGGTTCCGCAGAAGCGCTCTTCGAAGTCGGAAACAGACGGCAGGTCTCCAGTGCCTTCTGCGACGTAGCTGCCGGAGGCCGTCCAGGCGCACAGAGCATCGCGCTGATGCTCGGGGACCGCGAGGATGACGCGAGCCCACTCTGCGGCCTCCGACGGACTCATCTCGCCCGAGGCGGGGACGTTCTCGTGGTCCATGACCCACAGCTCCTCGCATCCAGGGCGCACGCGGTGAGCGCCGCCGTGGACGTCAGCAAGGGTGACTTCGTCGGCGGACTCGCCCGCGAACCACTCGCCGACGAGGCGAGCGTTGTTGTAGCAGGCGAGGCAGCCGATCCAGGCTCGGGGCGTGGTATCGGTGTTCGTTCGGGTGGTCATGGCGGGTCTCCTCCGTGATTGAGGAGAGCGGCGGGCGCGACAGGCAGTCGTGCTCGGTGAATCGACGCGCTTACGCCACGTCGCCGCTCTCAAGAGGTCTCCCGGCCACGCTCCGCGTGGCTAGCCAATGGGAGGTCTACCTCCAGTCGACGGCGACAGACTCGGTCCTGAACCCCTTGCGCCCGCGCGGCTGTGGGAGAAGCGTGACCGTGGCAAGGGCGTCGATGGTCTGACGGCGGAGGTCAAGTGAAGCACCCCGGAACGCCTCGGCAGGATTATCGACGCCCAGGATCGGCGACAGCGCGCCTGCGCGCCCTTGCATGAGCCTTTCGGCCTCCAGCTCCTGGATACGCGCTTCTGCGGCGTCCCGTACGCGCTTGAGGTCGCGGGCCTCAATGATCTCGGCGTCGTAGTCGGCCTCGGCGCGCAGAATGCGCGCCCGCTGGCCGCTGATCGCCGAGTCGATGCCTGCAGCATGCGGTCCACCGTCCGCGACCTCGACCATCACCGTCGCGTCCTTGCGTGCAAGACGCTTGGCGACGACCGTCATGACGAAATCGTCGATGGCGGCGCCCGAGCGGACGATGTGCCCTGCGCACTTGTAGCCGCGCGGTGCCCCGGTTACCTTCCTACCGCACACCTCGCCGGTCTCCTCGTCGACGTATCCGCACCGGTAGAGCCCGCTCCCGAGGTGCTTGCGCTTGGTCGAGCCGGATGTGTTCGTCACCCGCTCCGTGTCATCGAGGACCTGCTGCGCCTTCCACCACGTCTCATCGCTAACGATCGGCTCCCACTGCCCCCGGATCGGCTCTCCAGCGTCATCACGGAGGATCTGTGCCTTCCACATCCGGCGCCGCTTCCCGTCCGCCTGGGCAAACTTCGGGGTGTACGTGCTAAGCGCCGCGTAGCGCGGGTTCCGCAGGATGCCCAGCACTGTTGAGGGAGACCACGGACCGTCTTCGACGATCGGCCGGGGTTCGAGGCCTTGCTGCTCGCGGGCGGCAGCGCGTTCGACGCTCACGGTGTGCGTGTGCTTGGGAAGGGGCGAGAGACCGTCAATCACCCCAGTGCCGCTGAGCGCCCGCGCGAGCGAGCGTAGCGACTCAGGGTGCTCGATCCTCGTGAAGAGGTCGTAGATCGCCCTCACCGCCTCGGCTTCGCCAGGAATCACGTCACCATCGACGGCGTAGCCGAGTGGGCGCATGCCTTTCGGAGCACGCCCTTGCATGGCGCGCTGACGCTGGGCGGCGGACTGACGGGCGCTCTTGCGCTCCATCTCAGCACGCGCCACGGCGGCCTTGATGCGTGCATACATGCGCCCACCGTCTGTGGAGAGGTCCGCGTCACCATTGGCCGTGACGAGGGCGAGACCACGCAGCTCGGCGGCATCGATCCAGTCCTCCAACTGCCGGGGCTGCCTGGTGAGCCTGTCGAGGTCGTAGCAGATGATCGCATCGAACCGCCCGAGCAGGTAGTCGGCGACCATGCGGTCGTAGTCCGGACGGATCGCGGTTCGATCGGTGGCGCTCTTGGACTGGTCCACGTACGTCTCAACGACGTCCCAGCGCCGGAACCGCGCGAGGTTCTCGCAGTCCTCACGCTGTCGGTCGATGGCGAGCCCATCCATCTCGCGGTCCTGGCTGATGCGAAGGTAGATGGCTGCCTTGCGGTGTGCAGTGGAGCGCTCGTTCATGTACCCAGATTACCCTTTGACGTAAGCGCCGTCCATAACTAACGCCGTCACCGTCAGTGTGCATAGTGATAGAGTTGAGCCAACTAACTGTTGCGGGGCAGGACGTTGATGACGATGCCGCGGCGCGCGCAAAGGATGTGCAGTGTCGAGGGAGCGTCGGTAGGGTGAAGAGCATGGCGTGCCCTGAATCAGACACTCAGGGGGCTTTCGGTCACACCGTCAGCCCCCAGACCTCCTGAGTCCTTAACCCGCCGCCTGCGCCTGTGCGCTGAGCGGGCTCTTGGGCAGCTCCCTGGGCGCTGGCCGTGGTGACGAGACGTTTCCCCCTTTTCGTTCTCGTTCCTCGGAGCCCTCCATGCCCTTCGCCCTCTACCTGCTTGCCCTGGCTGTCTTTGCCATGGGCACATCTGAGTTCATGCTTGCTGGCCTCGTGCCAGACATCGCCGCCAGTGTCGGTGTCTCTGTCGGCACAGCTGGGTTACTCACCTCTGCCTTTGCGGTCGGGATGATTCTCGGTGCGCCCGCCATGGCAGCTCTCACCCGTCGGTGGCCCGCCCGGACCACCTTGCTCGGGTGCGTGGTCATCTTCGCTGCCTGTCACGTCGTCGCCGCCACTGCCGAGACCTTCTCCGTGCTGTTCGCAACTCGTGTGGTTGCCGCGGTTGCCAACGCCGGTTTCCTGGCCGTTGCACTCAGCACCGCGACCCGCCTCGTGGCCCCCAGCCGGAAGGGCCGCGCTCTTGCCATCCTCCTCTCGGGCACCACGATCGCCATGGTCGCCGGTGTTCCCGCGGGGGCTCTACTTGGCACGGCGCTGGGATGGCGGGCCACGTTCTGGGCGGTAGCCTTCCTGTGCGTTCCTGCTGCAATCGGCATCCTCACCGGGATCCGTCCACAGCCGAGAGACACGCAGGACGAAGCCAACGATGGCCTGTCTCTCGCCTTCGAGTTGGCGCAGCTCCGCGTGCCCCGTCTTTTCACGGCGATGCTGCTCGCTGCGCTGGTCAATGGCGGGACTTTCGCCGCGTTTACGTTCCTCGCGCCGGTCGTGACCGGGACAGCGGGTCTGGGCCAGGTGTGGGTACCGGTGGCTCTGGTGTTGTTCGGCATCGGGTCCTTCATGGGAGTCAGCATTGCCGGGCGACTGTCTGACCAGCACCCGCGAACGCTCCTCGTTGTGGCCGCGCCGCTCCTGTTAGTTGGGTGGCTGTTGCTCGCGGTGCTTGCTGGGCACTCCGTGCCGCTGCTCGTCCTGGTGTTCCTGCTGGGAATGCTGGCATTCGCTGTGGGAAGCACCATGATCGCTCGAGTGCTCTACGCAGCATCGGAAGCGCCCACCATGGGTGGTTCCTACGCGACTGCCGCTCTCAACATCGGGGCCGCTGCTGGTCCGGCGCTCGGAGCGGTAGCGCTCGAGAGCTCGAGCAACCTTGGTCCCGTGTGGGCAGCGACCGCGCTGACCGCTCTCGCACTCCTCGTGATGCTGCCCACGCTGCGCATGATCGCCCCGCGGGTACGGAATGTGGAGGCTGCCAAGTGACGCACGCTAATGCTCCGTTGAGCCTTGAAGGTCGACGCCGGCTCGTGAATCGGTGCCTGACCCGGCCGATCGCGCACGTAGCTGCCGAGATGGGCATCTCACGCGCGTGCGCTTCGAAGTGGGTCAACCGGTGGAGACGCCATGGCGAAGCCGGGCTCCAAGACCGTGCTTCGACGCCCCACCACAGCAGTACCGCGACAGCCGCCTGTGTCATCCAACAGATCGAGGTCTGGCGGCGAGAGCACAAGTGGTCCGCCCAGCGCATTGCCTACGAGCTCGCCGAGCTGGACGTCAGGATCAACCGGCGTACCGTCAGCCGACACCTGAGCCGGCTCGGCCTTGGCCGACGCCGATTCATCGACCCTGGCGGCGACACCAATCGCAAGCTAGGGAAGATCACCGCCCGCTGGCCCGGCCATATGGTGCACCTCGACGTGAAGAAGGTCGGCCGAATCCCTGACGGCGGCGGCTGGCGCATTCACGGGCGCAACAGCGACCAGGCTAGGACCGCGGGTCGCGCGAAGTCAGCTGGGGCGAAGTGGGGGTACACCTACCTGCACTCCGCCGTCGACGGATTCTCCCGACTCTCGTACACCGAGCCGCTGACCGACGAGAAGGGACTCACGGCGGCAGCGTTCCTCGCCCGAGCTAAGGCCTGGTTCGCCGCTCACGGGATCTCGCACATCCACCGCATCATCACCGATAACGGTGCGTGCTACCGCTCGGCCGACTTCGCTCGAATCGTCGGCAACCGCACGCGACACCAGAAGACCAGGCCCTACACGCCCCGACACAACGGGAAGGTGGAGCGCTACCAGCGAATCTTGGCCGAGGAACTGCTATACGCCCGAGAGTTCAAGAGCGAAGAAGCCCGCGACGCCGCGATCGAAATCTGGAATATCCACTACAACTACCACCGCCCCCACAGTGGAGCGGGCGGACATCCCCCAGCATCTCGGCTCCGTGCTCGCGTCACCAACGTCTGGCCCTCATACAGGTGTATGAGGGCTGGACGTTCGTGACGCCTTCCCGCAATCGGGATGCCGGTGGCTGACCGCCTGCGCCTGAGTGTGGTCGGTGGTAGTTGTAGTGGATGTTCCAGACCGCGATCGCTGCTGAACGCGCGTCCTCGCTGGTGAAGTCGCGGGCGTAGAGCAGCTCTTCGGCCAGGATTCGCTGGTAGCGCTCCACCTTCCCGTTGTGGCGCGGCGTGTAGGGCTTTGTCTTTTGATGCCGGGACCGATCGCCAACGATCCGGGCGAAGTCGCCGGAGCGGTAGCACGCGCCGTTGTCGGTGACGACGCGGTGGATGTGGGTGATGCCGTGGGCAGCGAACCAGACCTTGGCGCGGGTCAGGAACGCTGCCGCAGTCGCTCCCTTCTCGTCGAGTAGTGGCTCCGTATAGGAGAGCCGGGAGAAGCCATCGATGGCCGAGTGCAGGTAGGTGTATCCGCGCCGTGCGCCAGCTGACTTGGCGCGGTCGGCGGCCTTGGCTTGGTCGCTGCCACGACCATGGATGCGCCATCCGCCGCCGTCGGGGATCCTGCCGACCTTCTTCACGTCCAGGTGCACCATGTGCCCGGGCCAGCGGGCGGTGATCTTGCCCGGCTTGCGGTTGTTGTCGCCGCCGGGGTCGATGAACCGGCGTCGGCCGAGGCCGAGCCTGCTCAGGTGCCGGGTGACTGTCCGGCGGTTGATCCTGACCCCGAGGTCGGCGAGTTCGTCGGTGATGCGCTGGGCGGACCATTTGTGTTCGCGCCGCCAGGTCTCGATGTGTTCGATGACCCATGCGGGCGTCGCGTGCGGACTCCGATGGGGAGTCGATGGGCGGTCGTGAAGGCCAGCATCGCCGTGATGCCGCCACCGGTTGACCCACTTCGATGCGCAGGCGCGGGAGATTCCCATCTCTGCTGCGACGTGGGCGATGGGACGGGTCTTGCAGCGTTCGACAAGCCGGCGGCGTCCTTCGATGGACAGGGGTGCGTTGCGGTGGGTCATGCCGTGACCACGGCTGGCTGCGGCGTTCGGAATGAGGCGCTGATCCACGCGAGCGTCAGCGCGAGGGCCGCGGCGAACGGGATCCAGAGTGCCCCGGGTCCGTCGACGATGATCCCGCCGACACCGGCGGCGGCCGCGGTACCGAGGTAGAGGCCGGAGATGTTGAGCGAGATGGCTGTCATGGGCGCGGCGGGTGCGGCTTCGATGGTGCTGGCCTGCAGGGGTGGGTTGAGGGCCCAAGCGAAGACAGACCAGGTGGCGATGCCGAGCAGCAGCAGCGGGAAGGGCGCGCTCAGTGCGAGCAGACTGCCCACGAGAACGAGGGCCAGGGCGTGTCCGCCGACGACGATGAGCCGGCTGCGTCGCCCGCCGTACTGGTCTGCAAGCCGGCCACCCAGGAAGGCTGAGGGGACGCCGATGATGCCCACCATCAGAAGCACCCAGGGCAGTGCCTGCGTGTTGCCCTGGCTGCGTTCCAGGAGGGCCGAGAGGTAGCTGTAGAACATCAGACCGCCCGCCCCGCAGAGGGTCACGGCAAGGACGAGCCGCAGCACGCGCACGTTGCGTAGAGGGCTGAGTCGCTCGACCAGACCCGCTGCCGGGGCTCCCTCAAGCTGGGGCAGCCCCGCTGCGAGGACGATCATGGCGGCGAGCGCTACGACCGCGATCAGCACGAATGTCGACCGCCACCCGAATAGCCCGCCAATCCATGCCCCGACAGGCACTCCGGTGAACAGTGCCACGGTTAGACCCGCGGTGACGACTGAGAGATAGCGACCCTGCCGATCGGACGGAGCGCCCTGCGCCGCGACCGCGAACGCGGTGGACGACACCACCGCAGCGGCAAGACCGGCCACTGCCCTGAGCGCGATCAAGCTACTGAACGTGGGCGCGATGGCGGCGGCGAGGTTGGCGATCATGAATACCGCCAAGGCGGTCAGGATGACCCGCCGTCGTGGATACGGGTCCAAGACGACTGCCATCACCGGCGCACCGAGCGCGAACGTGAGGGCGAACACGGTGATCAGTTGACCAGCTGCGCCCGTGGTGATCTGTAGGTCGGCGGCCAATTCGGGTAGGAGGCCGGCGATCACGAACTCATCGGTGCCCAACGCGAGCGTGGCGACGAAGAGGCCTATCAGCCAGCCAGGGAGTCGGTGTTGTCTCATGGACCCACCTTATTCGATGTTCGGCGAACATCGAATAAGGTGGGTCCAGTGCGATACTGAACTCGTGGCGAAAGATGCACATCACCCTGATCTGGACGAAGTGGCGCTGACCACCCTCCTTGCCGCGCTGTCCGACCCCCTGCGGCTGGGCCTGGTGCGACTACTGTCCGACGGTGTCGAGCGACAGTGGGGTGAGTTGGATGCGCCCGTCGCGAACTCCACCCTCAGCCATCACCTGAAGGTGCTCCGGTCCTCGGGAGTCACGCGGACTCGTGAGGAAGGCACCCGCTGCTACGTACATCTCCGGGCCGACGACCTCGAAGAGCGGTTCCCAGGCCTCCTTGAGAGTTTGCTGGCCACCTCAGGGCACGGAGCAACGAAGGTCGGAGTCAAGCCGCCGCGACAGACTGCCTGACGCTCGTCGCTCGGAGGCAGGTGGGAGCCACCGCTTCACCGTCAATAACCACCTGCCCCGCAACAGCTAGGCATCAAAGACTGCGCGAACCCTTCCGGCATCCGGAAGTCGGCCGCGGGTGACGAGACTGCGTCCGGGGTCGGAGCCTCCGCGCCGTCGACCGGCGAGTCGTCCTCCTCGCCGGATTCCTGCCCAGGACCCTCCTCAAGGTCTTCGTCGTCGTGCGCCATCTCATCTAGCTCGAGGGCAGGCCGAGCTTGTCGAAGAAGGCACGGCTCCGCTCCGTTGCGGCGTTGACGAGCCGATCGAAGCTCATGACCTCGACGTAGGCCTTGTACGGTTCGATGAAGCCGAAATAGCCCATTCCGTCATGGGTCATGGTCAAGCCGGACAGCTTGCATCGGGGACTGCTGCACGGATAGGTGACAGTGGGTAGTCACGCAGCCTGGTCGGCTGGTGTGGTCATGGTGGTCTCGTATTCGATGGGCGTCAATCGGCCGAGGCGGTCTTGGCGTCGTCGGCGGTGGTAGGTCCTCTCGATCCAGGTGACGATCTCGATGCGCAACTCTTCGCGGGTGTCCCAGCGGCGTTGGTTGAGGACGTTCTTTTGCAGGAGCGCGAAGAAGGATTCCATCGCGGCGTTGTCGCCGCAGGCACCGACTCGGCCCATGGACCCGAGGAGCTGATGGTGCCCGAGGCGGTGGACGAATCTTCGGCTTCGAAATTGCGAGCCTCGGTCGCTGTGCACGATGCACCCGGCCACGTCGACGCCGTCAGCGCCGCGGCGTGCGACGGCTGAGTTCAACGCGGTGACAGCTAGGTGTAGGACGCCAGGACGTTGTGGACGCGAAGCGGAACCAGCGTCGCCGGTGGCTGCAAGTCCGCCGCTCCATGCGGCCGGTGGTAGTTGTAGTGCAGGTTCCAGACGTCAAGGGCCGCGCTGCGCTGCGCTTCCGACGTCCAGGTCCGGACGTAGAGAAACTCGTCGACAAGGATTCGGTTGTAGCGCTCGATTTTCCCGTTGTGCCGAGGCGTGTACGGAGTGATCCGTTGGTGTCGCGAGCCGTCGAGCGCGGCGGCGAAAGCTGCAGCGCGGTAGCAGGCCCCGTTGTCAGTGACGATCCGCTCGATGTGTGTGATGCCGTGACTTGCGAACCAGTCGCGGGCACGGGCGAGGAATCCGACCGCGGTCGCGGCCTTCTCATCAGCGAGCGCCTCGGTGTAGGCGAGGCGCGAGTAGCCGTCGATCGCGGAGTGCAGGTAGACGTATCCGGTCTTCAATCCCCGGGTCTTGGTGCGCGCGACCGCTCGGGCTTGCGGGCTGTCCTTGCCGTGGGCTCGCCATCCGCCACCGTCCGGGATCCTGCCGACCTTCTTGACGTCGAGGTGCACCATGTGACCGAGTCGCCGAGCTGTCAGCGGCCATGAAAAGCTGCCCATAGGTGGCCAGGGAATGACCCGCTGACGGCCACAAGGACTGCCCAGTGATGGCCACCGGCTCTGCCCGGTGCTGGCCATCTGGTTTGCCCGCGCTACTCG
>NZ_JBUZNL010000020.1:0-47629 GCF_055326485.1 Georgenia sp. G2120
CCCCCCCCCCCCCCCCCCCCCGCCACGACATCGCTGGACCACACCCACGGGGCACCGACGCTCCTCGGGACCACCGGGCACCGACGCCCGCGACCACGTACCGACCGACGACGACGCACCGACGGACGCCCCCGCGTCCCGTGCCCCCGGACCGACGCACGCCACTCGCACCCATGTACCGACGCACGACCCGACACCGTTCCGATCGAGGGGGATCAGACATGTCCGACCATTCCCGTACCCGAGGGGGCCTGAGACGGCGCGCCGCCCAGGTCGCCGTCGCCACCGTGGGGGCCCTCGGGCTGCTCGCGCCGGTGGCGGCCGCCGTCCCGAGCGCCCAGCCCGCGGCGGAGCCCGCAGCCCCGGCGTCCGCACCGGCGGCGGTCCAGGCGGCCCAGCAGCCTTCCGCCCAGACCCCGGCCGTCCAGGAGCCCGCGCCCGAGCAGGACGACGCCGGCTCGTCGACCGGCCCGATCGGCTGGGACATCTACGAGCGTCTCGACCTGCTCCCGACCCTGACCACCGGCGTCGAGACCCGGCAGTTCTCGAGCTTCGACCGCACGGGCGGCAACGACGACGGCTTCCAGGGCACGTACTCCTGCCTGCGCGAGAGCGAGCAGGGCTGCGTCCTGGCCGAGGACACCGGCCCGGGTGAGATCGGCTCGATCTGGTTCACCTGGGACGGCGGAAACGTCTCCGGGGCCGGCAACATCGTCATCGAGCTCGACGGCGAGGTCGTCGTCGACGCGCCCCTGCAGGAGCTGGTGAACGGCGAGCACGGCGACCCGTTCACCTACCCGCTGGTGGCCAACGCCGACCAGAGCTCGGGCGGCGTCTACATCAAGGTGCCCATGGCCTACCGCGAGTCGATGCGGGTGACGACGACGAACAACCCGTTCTTCTACTACGTCACGCACCGCTCGTTCCCCGACGCCGAGGGCGTGACGACCTTCGACCCGGAGGCGGCCCCGGCGGACATCGTCGAGCAGGCCCAGGCGTGGGGTCACGAGGACCCCAAGCCCGCGCACCCGGACGCGGTCACCGCGGACACGGAGGTCGCCGTCGCTCCGGGTGAGACCCTCCGGCTCGCCGAGCTGAGCGGACCCGGCGTCGTCGACGAGCTCCGGCTCGCGCTGCCGCAGGTCGTCGGCGCACCGCCGCCCGGCGAGCCGCTGCAGGACGACGGCCGCGCCCACACCGGCACGAGCAGCTTCACCGTGGCGATCGACCCGGACAACGAGGGGGTCGAGCTCACGCGGCGGTGGGACCCGCTCTCGGCGAACCAGCACGCGACCATCACCGTCGACGGTGAGCCGGCCGGAGAGTGGGAGCCCGTGCGCGGGAACTCGGGCCAGTGGACGGACCAGACCGTCGAGCTGCCCGCCGAGCTGACCGCGGGCCGCAGCGAGATCACGATCGAGAACACGTTCGTCTCCGCGGGGATCGACTTCAACGAGTTCTACTACTGGGTCGACTCCGTGGTCGGCGGCGAGCTCGTCCGCACCGACGAGCTCGACGTGGGCCCCGGTGACGAGGCGCTCGCCAGCGAGGAGGCGCACGGCTACGAGATCACGGACCAGGCATGGGAGGGCTCGCACAGCTACTCCTACCCGACCGAGATCGAGAACGAGGAGGAGATCCTCGCCTCCAACGAGCTGCTCCGCGACGTCCGCGTGCAGATGACCTTCGACGGCGTCCAGACCGTCGACGCCCCGCTCGGGGAGTTCTTCGGGTCCGGCCTGGGGGAGGCCGAGGTCCGTGCGCTGATGTACGCGATGGACATCGAGGACGACGGCTCGTACTGGTCCTGGTGGCCGATGCCGTTCGCCGAGTCCGCCACGATCGACCTCGTCAACGGGTCGACGCAGACGATCGAGTCCGGCAGCGCGACCGTCACGTCCCACGCGGACCCCGCGATCGCGGACCAGCTGACCGGCGACGACCCGTCGATCGGCTACTTTCAGGCCGAGAGCCGCACCGGCGAGACCGTGGCCGGCGAGGACTGGACGTTCCTCGACACCAACGCGGTCGGCCGGTTCGTCGGCGTCAACCACACGATGGTGGGCCACATCGAGGAGGGCAACATCCGCAACTACCTCGAGGGCGACGAGCGGGTGTTCGTCGACGGCTCGCGGTCGCCGCAGATCCACGGCACCGGTTCGGAGGACTTCTACCACGGCGGCTGGTACTTCAACCGCAACGAGTTCTCCGCCCCGATGAACGGCGCGCCCGCCATGCAGACCGGCATCCTCGACTGCGAGTTCCAGTGCGACGCCGCCTACCGGCTGATGATCGCCGAGTCGGTGAGCTTCGGCTCGGGCATCGAGTTCGGCATCGAGCACGGCCCGCTCGCCAACGAGCCCGGCCTCTACGGGTCCACGGCCTTCTGGTACGGCCACGAGGGCGTGAGCAGCCTGCGCGTCACCGACCGCATCGACGTCGGCGACACGGAGAGCGAGGACGCCCACGACTACTTCGGCGGGGGCGACGTCGCCGAGCTGACGTCGACCTTCGAGGGGACGCACAACCCCACGTCGGTCACCGACGACCTGCGCACCAGCACGGAGCCCGTCTCCTTCACGGTCGCCGTGGCCGAGGACAACGACGGCGTGTGGCTGCGCCGCACGTCCGACCAGGCCGAGGGCTACCAGGCGGTCGAGGTCAGCGTCGACGGCGAGGCCGTGGGCGTCTGGCAGCAGCCGCTGGCCAACGAGACGCACCGGTGGCTCGAGGACTCGATCGTCGTGCCGGCGGCGCTGAGCCAGGGCACCGACGGGATCATCGAGGTCACGCTCACGCCCGTCGAGGGTGCGGCCCCGTGGTCGGCCTCGGAGTACGAGGTCGAGTCGATCGTCGCCCCGGTCGCCGACACCACCCCGCCGTCCGCCCCGGTCAACGTCGCGGCGCAGGGCCAGGAGTCGAACGCCATCGACGTCACCTGGGGCGCGGCCTCCGACGACGTCGGGATCGAGCACTACGAGGTCCACGCCTCCACCGAGCCCGGCTTCGAGCCGAGCGAGGACACGCTCCTGACGACGACGTCGAACCTCGGCCTCGTGCACGACTCCCTCGGCCTCGGCGAGGAGTGGTCCTACCGGGTCCGCGCCGTCGACGTCGGCGGGAACACCGGCGAGTTCTCCGAGGAGGTGACGGCCACCGCCGGCACCACTGTCCGGCTCGAGGCCGAGAGCCTCGAGGTTCTCTCGAGCGACGCCGACGCCGTCCGGCAGGGCACCTGCTGCGGCGCCGACTGGTCCGCCGGGGCGCAGCTGTGGTTCAAGGCCACCGAGGTCGGCCACACGGCCACCCTCGCGTTCGACGTCCCCGCCGACGGCACGTACGACCTCGCCGGGGTGTTCACCCGGGCGGCGGACTACGGGATCGTCGAGGTGCTCGTCGACGGCGAGGTCGTCGGCGAACCCGTCGACGGTTACGGGGCCGAGGGCGTGAGCCTCACCGACCCGATCGGGCTCGGCACCGTCGAGCTCACCGCCGGCACCCACGAGCTGACCCTCCGGGTGACGGGCCAGAACGAGGCGGCCGCCGGCTTCTTCGTCGGGCTGGACTACCTCACGCTCACCGGCACCGAGGGCGAGGAGCCCGAGGAGCCGGAGGAGCCGGGTGAGCCGGTCCCGCCGACCCCGGGTCGCGGGTTCTACCTCAACGACGGCTGGGACGCGTGGGCCGAGCACGAGTTCAGCTTCGGTCGCCGCGGCGACGAGATCCTCGTCGGCGACTGGGACGGCAACGGGTCCGACACCCTGGCCGTGCGCCGGGGCAACGCCTACTACCTGTCGAACACGCTGTACGGCGGCAACGCCGAGGTCGAGCTGAGCTACGGCCGGGCGAGCGACGTCGTCCTCGTGGGCGACTGGGACGGCGACGGGGCGGACTCCTTCGCCGTGCGCCGCGGGAACAGCTACTTCCTCTCGAACAGCCTCGAGGGAGGCTGGGCGGACGCGGAGCTCGACTACGGCCGCGCCGGCGACGTGGTGCTCGTGGGCGACTACGACGGTGACTCGGTGGACACGTTCACCGTGCGCCGTGGGAACACCTACTACATCTCCAACTCGCTGACGTCCGGCGACGCGGACTCCGAGCTCGACTACGGCCGGGCCTCGGACGAGGTGTACGTCGGTGACTGGGACGGCGACGGCGCGGACACGTTCACCGTGCGCCGCGGCATCACGTTCTTCGTCTCCAACTCGCTGACGTCGACGAACGCCGACGTCGAGCAGGACTACGGGCGTGCGGGCGACGAGGTGTTCGTCGGCGACTGGGACGCCGACGGCTCCGACACCCTCGGCGTCCGCCGCTGACCTGTCCGACGGGTGAGCGGATGTCCGCCTGACGAGTGAGCGCCGCCCGGACCACGGTCCGGGCGGCGCTCACTCGTCGTTCCCCGGTGGCGCGACATCGGTGCCGCCGACACATGAGGCCGGTGCACGCGGTCGCCCGCGACCGGCCCCGACCGAACGACTCGATCTGGCAGCAAGGAGGCGCCGACATGGTCGGTGGGAGAAGACAGTGGTGGTCGCGCGTCGTCGCGGCCGCCTTCGGCAGCGCGGTGCTCGTGGGCACCGTCGGCATCGCGGCACCGCCGTCGTCCGGGGCACCGGACGCGGACGACATCGCCATCGAGCCCTTCGAGGAGCGCGTCCCCGCCGTCACCAGCGGCGAGCGCTTCAGGATCTACGACCCCTCGACCGGCATGGACGAGCAGTGGTACATCAACGACCACACGTTCATCCAGGACGACGAGGGCACCTGGCACCTGTTCGGCATCACCCACGAGGAGCCGGCGGCCCCGCTCGACGAGACCTACTTCGCGCACGCGACCGCCGACTCCCTCGAGGGGCCGTGGACGCGGCAGGAGCCCGTCATGCACGCCGACCCCGAGGCGGGGGAGACCCACGTCTGGGCGCCGTACGTCATGGAGCACGACGGCACGTACTACATGTACTACGCCGGCGGGAACGACGACCACACGGCCTACCAGATGCAGCTCGCGACGTCGGAGGACCTGTTCACCTGGACCCGGCACGACGCGAACCCGCTGTTCGTCGACGGCTTCGACGCGCGCGACCCGATGATCCTGCGCCTCGAGGACCAGTGGGTCATGTACTACACCGCGAACAGCGAGCCCGACGGCGGCAACCACATCGTCGCCTACCGCACGAGCACGGACCTCGTGAGCTGGGGGCCGCGGGAGGTCGCTTTCGAGCACCCGGTCGAGGGAACGTTCGGCGGACCGACGGAGTCGCCCTTCGTCGTCGAGCGGGACGGCTCGTACTACATGACCGTGTGCTGCACGACCGACTACAGCGACACCCGCGTCTACCGCAGCGACGACCCGCTCCACTTCACCGTGGACCAGGAGGTCGGCCAGATCCGCGAGCACGCGTCCGAAATCGTCCGGGACGGCGACGACTGGTGGGTGAGCGGCGCCGGCTGGGGCCAGGGCGGCGTCTGGCTGCGCCCCCTCGACTTCGACGGCGAGCGGGTCACCACGGGGTACGACGTCACGACGCCGGGCTACCGCGCACGGGTCGAGACGTCGCCACGCGCCGCGCTCACCTCGATGGAGGTGCCCGACGGCGAGGACGGCTGGACCCCGGTGCTCGACGACGACTACCGCGCCACCGGCCCCTACCTGGGGGTCGGCAACTTCGGGAACACCGACGTCGCCGGTGAGCCTGCCGAGGCCGTGGTCGACGGGACGACGCTCGACCTCACCGGGATCCCGTTCGGTGACGAGCCCGTCACCGCCGACTGGTCGCTCGACTTCTCCCAGGAGTGGCTCGACTCGAACCTCGACCTCGCGGTCACGGCCCCGACGACGGCGCCCGTCTGGGAGGTCGGCCTCACCGTCGACTCGGCGATGGACCGCGTCGGCGACGACACCGAACCCGACCGGCCGCAGGGTGACGTCACGGGGTTCGGGCTGTGGACCCAGGCGAGCTCCGACGACGCGAGCGTCGCCGCCGCCTACCTGCCGGGCTCGGCGTGGAGCGAGGACAACACGTACTACGCCCCGTCCGGCGCCGTCGTCTGGCAGCCGCACTGGGAGCCGGGCGGGCGGGACCTCCCCGCGGGCGAGTACGCGGCCGGCACCTGGCGGATCGGCGCGAGCCTCGAGGCGCACGACGACGAGCTGGGCGCCGACCTGGTGGCCTCCTTCGACGACGACGAGGAGCCGCCGGTGGATCCGGGTGAGCCGGTTCCGCCGACGCCGGGGCGTGGGTTCTACCTCAACGACGGCTGGGACATCTGGGCGGACCACGAGTTCTCCTTCGGTCGCCCCGGCGACGACGTCCTCGTTGGCGACTGGGACGGCAACGGCAGCGACACGCTCGCCGTTCGTCGTGGGAACGCCTACTACCTGTCCAACTCCCTCTACGGGGGCAACGCGGACATCGAGCTGACCTTCGGCCGCTCCGGGGACACCGTGCTCGTGGGTGACTGGGACGGTGACGGCGTGGACTCCTTCGCCGTCCGACGCGGGAACAGCTACTTCCTCAGCAACCGCCACACCGGTGGGGACGCGGAGACCGAGCTGGACTACGGCCGCGCGAACGACCAGGTCCTCGTCGGTGACTACGACGCCGACGGGACGGACACCTTCGCGGTCCGTCGTGGGAACACCTACTACGTGTCCAACTCGCTGACCTCCGGGTGGGCGGACGAGGAGTTCGACTACGGCCGCGCCAACGACGAGGTCCTGGTCGGTGACTGGGACGGGAACGGGAGCGACACGTTCGCCTCACGTCGCGGCAACCTCTACCTGATGTCCAACACCCTCACCGGTGGTTGGGCCGACCGCGAGGTCCGCTACGGCCGCTCGGGCGACGAGGTCTTCGTCGGCGACTGGAACGGCGACGGCGAGGACACCCTCGGCATCCGCCGCTGACTGCCGGCTGCTCGTCCGTGAGTGACGAGTGAGCGGTTGTCGGTTCGACCAGTGAGCGGGCCCCGCACCCATCAGGGTGCGGGGCCCGCTTCGCTGTCGAGGGGTGTGCGTCGTCGTGAGTGGTACCGGCGTGCTCACTCGCCGGGAGGAAGGCCGCTCACTCGCCAGGAAGAAGTCAGGTGGTCGGGGCGTCCGGCTGGTCGCCGTGCGGGAAGGCGCCGGGACCGGGCAGGCCGGCAGCCTCGGGGCCTTCCTCGATGACCGTGCGGAGCATGGTCTCGAGCTCGGCACGCGCCTCGTCGGCCTCGGCGCGGGTGACGTCCCCGCGCTCGACCGCGGCGTCGATCTCCTCGTCGACCGGCCCGAGCCCGAGCTGGACGAGCTCCTCGGGGTCGACGCCCTGCTCGGTGGCGAGCTCCCCGATCGTGGCGCCGGAGCTGAGCTCGGCGAGGAGCTCGCCCGGGCCCAGGTCGAGGAGCTCGAGGCCCTCGAGCGCGGCGTCGATCATCGGCTGCATCGACTCCGTGAGCGCGGCCATGCCGCCGTCCTCGAGCTCGCTGGGCAGCTCACCCTCGAGTCCCTCGAGGTCGTCGAGCCCCTCGGGCAGCTGGTCGGCGAGGTCGTCGGGCAGCCGGTCGAGCAGGCCCTCCGGGAGGGCGGGCAGGCCGCTGGGCGGGGTGTCGCCGTCGGGCGCGTCGTCCGGTGCGTCGGTCTCGTCCCCCGTGCCCGAGTCGTCGCCCGCCGCGACCGGCTGCTCCGGTGCGTCCTCGCTGCCGAGCGAGGCCGCGACCGCGACACCGCCGACCCCGACGATGCCGAGCCCGGCGACCGCCGCGACCGTGATGATCCTGCGCCTCATGCTGGTGCTCCCTCGTGGCTCGATCCCGGGGCCGGCCGGCGGCCGGACTCCCGTCCTCTAAAAAACGGTACGTCGGGGTGCTCGGCACGGCAACGAGTTCCGGATGGGGCGGGGGTGCACCTCTGCCCGTGCACACCTCCCCGTCCGGCGTCCCCGTCCGCGACGCGCGGGCGCCCTAGACTTGCCTCCCGCGCGGAACGGCGCGGCAGGACGGGCGGACTCGCGCCCCCGGGACCATGAGGGATCGGTGTGACCAGCTCGACGCCGGACAAGGACGCCAGCCGCACGCCCGACGAGCCGTCGGACGACGAGATCACTAACGACGAGGTCTCCGACGACGAACGACGCGACGAGGACGGGCGCTCCGACGACGACCGGTACGGCGACTCCTCCGACGACCTGGACGACGACGACCCGGACGACGACGTCATCCCGTTCAGCGACAGCGACGACGAGGCGGCGGGCGGCCGGCATCGTCGCCGGCGCAAGGGCGGGGGCGGCCGGAAGGCCCTCATCGCCTCGCTCGTCATCGTGCTCGTCCTCGTCGGCGGCGCGTACGGCGCGCTGAGGTACGTCCAGCACCGGATCGAGTCCCAGGTCGAGCGCATCCCGGACGTCTTCGAGTCCGTCACCGACCGGCCCACCCACGTCGAGCCCGAGGAGGGCGGCGGCACGCCGGTCAACTTCCTCGTGCTCGGATCCGACTCGCGGATCTCGGCCGGCGACCCCACCCAGTGGGAGGTCGGCGGGCAGCGCACGGACGCGATCATGATCGTCCACCTGTCCGGCGACCGGCAGTCCGCCGTCGTCATGTCGATCCCGCGCGACTCGTGGGTGCCGATCCCCGGGCACGGGGACAACAAGGTCAACGCCGCGTTCTCGTTCGGCGGGCCGGGCCTCATGGTGCAGACGATCGAGGACCTGACGAACATCCCGATCGACCACTTCGCCGTCACGGACTTCGAGTCGTTCGCGCAGCTGACCGACGAGCTCGGCGGTGTCGAGATCGACCTCCCCAACGGCATGGAGGGGACGACCCGGGACGGACGCGCGGTCGACCTCGAGCCCGGCACGCACCTCCTCGACGGCGAGGAGGCGCTGTTGTACGCGCGGAACCGCTCGATCCCCGGTGGCGACTTCGGCCGTGTCCAGCGCCAGCAGAACTGGATGCGCGCGATGATGTCCGCCGTCTTCCGGGAGAACCTCCTGCGTCGCCCCGCGGCCCTCTACGACTTCGCGCAGGTGGTGGCGGGGACCGTCGCCGTCGACGAGAACCTCTCCGTGAGCCAGATGACGACCCTCGGGCTGTCGATGCGCGACGTGCGGCCTGACGACGTCACGTTCCTCACCGCGCCCGTGGCCGGCACTGGCTGGAGCCCGGACGGTCGGCAGTCGATCGTCAACCTCCACTACGAGACGTTCGACGAGCTCAACCAGGCGATCGCCGAGGATCGCGCGGCCGAGTACCTCGAGGAGAACCCGGAGGTCGCCGAGCGCCTCGACGAGGAGGTCCTCTAGGCCGGACCGGTCTGTCGGCCGGATTCGGACCGGCGGGCCGGACGAGGTGCGGACCGCGCCGTCAGGCGCGGCCGAGCACCCGGTCGGCGATCGTGTCGACGGCCTCCGCGACCGCGTCGATCGCGACCCGGTACTCCTCCGGGCTGCCGCGGTAGGGGTCCGCGACGTCGTCGAGCTCGCGGGGGACCTGGACGCGGTGCCGGGCGGCGAGCGCGGCGAGAGCCTTGAGTCGTGCGGCCGGCGTCGCGTCGTCACCGGCCTTGGCCACGAGGTCGGCCTCGTCGACCTGACCGACGAGGCGGGCGAGCTCGAGCAGCGTGAAGGACCGGCGCACGAGGGCGGGTGCCGCCTCGACGACCGCGGCGCGGTGCTCGCGGGTGGCGGTGAGGACGATGTCGCTCGAACCGGCGATGCGCTCGGTCAGCGCCCGTGCGGCGAAGTCCGTCGTGTCGACGCCGCGGTCGGCGAGGAGCCGGACGACGGGCTCGTCGATCGGTGCGCCGACCAGGGCTCCGACACCGGCGCTCGTCACCTCGATGCCGGAGCCGGCACCGAACCGGTGGCGCAGGAGCCGCTCGGCCGCGGGCGACCGGCAGATGTTGCCGGTGCAGACGGTGAGGACGCGCAGGTCGGGCGGGGCGGCGGTGCCCACGTCGGCGGTGCTCACGTCTCCGGTCCTCAGGACGCTGCGCGGGTGCGGCGGTTGCGTCGGGGTGCGGGAGCGGTGGCGCGGCGCGGGGCCACCGCCCGCGGGCCCGAGGCGGCGGTGGTCGTGCCCGCCCTCGGCGCCTCGTCGGCGTCGAGGGGGCGGTACCCCGCGTAGGTGTAGGAGTAGCGGTTGCCGATGCGGGCGACCCGGTTGAGGACGATGCCGAGCACGTGTGTCTCGACGGCCTCGAGCGACTCGAGGGAGTCGGCGAGCTGGCCCTTGTGGATCTGGTTCGCGCCGGCCACCACGAGCGTCCCGCCGGTCATGCCGCTGAGCACGGTGGCGTCGGTGACGGGCAGGATCGGCGGGCTGTCGAGCAGGACGGCGTCGTAGGAGCTCGTGGCCTCGGCGAGCAGCGTGCGCATCGACTGCGAGCCGAGCAGCTCGCTCGGGTTCGGCGGGATCTGCCCGGTGGGCAGGATGTCGAGCGACGTGTCCTGCCACGGCTGGACGACGTCATCGAGCGACGCGCGCCCGATGAGCACCGTGGTCAGCCCGACGCCGCCCTCGAGCCCGAGGTAGTCGGCGACCGAGGGGCGCCGCAGGTCCGCGTCGATGAGGAGCACGCGCGCCCCGGTGTCCGCGAGCGAGGCGGCGAGGTTGATCGCCGTCGTCGACTTGCCCTCACCCGGCAGCGAGGACGTGACGACGATCGAGCTGGGGCCGTCGCCGAGGTCGACGAACTGGAGGTTGGTGCGCAGCCGGCGGACGGCCTCGGCGGAGGGCCCGTGCGGGTCGTCGTGGACGAAGACCCGGTCGCGCTCGGCGTTCTCCTTGATCGCCACTGCGGCGATGACGGGCGTGTCGGTAAGGGTCTCGATGTCCTCCTCGGTGTGCACGCGGGTGTCCGCGAGGTGCCGGACGAACGCGGCACCGAGGCCGAGCAGGAGGCCGAGGACGAGGCCGAGCGCGGCGTTGCGGACGACGTCCGGCGACGACGGCGAGCCCGGGACCTGGGCCGGCGTCATCACGGTGGCCTGGACGGGTGCGGTCTCCCCACCGTCGGGGGAGGACAGCGCGGCGGACGTGCTGGCCAGCTGGTTGGCGACCGCGTTGGAGATCGCGGCGGCGTCGTCGGGGCTCGTCGACGTCGTCGAGACCTCGAGGATGACCGTGTCCTGCGGGACGCTGACGGTGACCATCCCCGCGAGCTCGCCCGGGGTCATGTCGAGGCCGAGCTCCTCGACGACCGGCTCGAGGACGAGCGGGGAGGTGGCGACCTCGGCGAACGAGGTCATCTGCCGCTGGGCGAACGTCGAGCCCTGGGCGAGGTCGCTGACCGAGTCGCCGCCCTGGACCGCGAAGAACACCTCGGAGCTCGACGTGTACCGCGGGGTGGCGAGCAGGCTCGCGGCCAACGAGGCGGCGAGGCAGAGCAGGGTGACGACCAGGACGATCGGCCACCGTCGTCGGATGACGGCGACGTAGTCGGTCAGCTCCACAGGTCCACCTTCGTCTCGTTCCGCGCGCCGACATTCTCGTCCTACATCCAGTGGGCGCGAGGGGGTGCCGAGCGTGAATTGTGGGGGGAGTTGCGAGAGTACTACGCGAGGCTGGTGTTTCCGTGGGATTCGCACGCGACGAAAGGCACGTCGGCACACGTTCCGAGCACCGGTCGGGGGTGTCGCTGCAGGTCGTCGGTTTGATAACTTTGTGACGTGATCTCTGAGGTCAGGACCGCCGTCGTCGTCGAGGACGACGCCGACATCAGGTTCCTGCTCGAGACGACCCTGCGTCAGGCCGGGTTCGAGGTGCACACCGCGCCCACCGGGCTCGAGGGGGTCGACGCCGTCCGGGCGCACGACCCGCTGGTGACGACCCTCGACATCTCCCTGCCGGACATCGACGGCTTCGAGGTCGCCCGCCGGATCCGCACCTTCTCTTCGACCTACGTCCTCATGCTCACGGGTCGGTCCGACGAGATCGACACCCTGCTCGGCCTCGAGGCCGGCGCCGACGACTACGTGACCAAGCCGTTCCGGCCGCGCGAGGTGCGTGCCCGCATCGAGGCGATGCTGCGGCGCCCGCGCACCGTGGCCGGCTCGGCGGACTCGCCGCCCGTCGCGGCCTCCGCGCCGGTGGCCCCCTCGGCGCCGGCCGCACCCGCGGCGTCCGTGCCCCCGACACCCCCGGCGATGCCTCCCGCTCTCGCGACGGTGGCGAGCTCGGCGCCGGTCGCCGGGGTGGTGCAGGTCGCGTGGTCTCCCGATGCGCCGGCCGCAGCACTCCCGGACCCCGACGACGACGGCGTCCTGCGGCACGGGGGCCTGCTCGTCGACGTCGACGCCCGGCTCACCTCGCTCGATGACGCTCCCGTCCACCTCACGCGCAGCGAGTTCGACATCCTCGTGGCGATGGTGGGCGCGGGCCGCCGGGTCGTCGAGAAGGACACCCTCGTGCGCGCCGCCTGGGGCGACGCCGACGACCACGCCCGGGACGTCACCGACCCCGACCGCCGCGCCGTCGAGGTGCACATCGCCAACCTGCGCCGCAAGCTCGGCGACGGCGCGGCCGCCCCGAGGTTCATCGAGACCGTGCGCGGTGTCGGCTACCGGATGGTGTCCGCGCGGTAGGGCCCGGTGCGGCGCCCGGTCTCAGCTGGAGCAGGCGGGCAGGCGGGAGAGCTCGCCGGCCGAGCGGCGCGCCACGTGCTCGAGCCGCTGGAGGGCCTCGGCGGCGTCGCGCTTCTCGCCGTCGGGCAGGGTGATCTCGTCGGGGGCGAGGTCCGCGAGCCGGACCGAGCGAGCGGACGCGGCGAGGGCCTCCGCACCGAGCATCGAGGCGGAGCAGGCGAGACTGAGCACGGCGACGTCCAGTTCCTTCGCGTCCGGCGCGCGGCGGATCCGCATGAGGCGGGCCTCGAGCAGGTCGAGGAAGCGGTCGACCATGTCGCACGCCGCGTCCGTGCCGACGTCGGTGGCGAGGCGGTGCAGCGCGGCGACGTCGACGACCTGCTCGTCCGTCGTCATCGGCCGGCGTGGGCGTAGGACCGGTGGTGGACCGCGTCCTCGCTGTCGGGGGACAGCGCGGAGATCGCGGGGGCGTCCGGCGAGAGGAGCGGCAGGACGGCGGGGTACTCGTCGTCGGAAGGGACCGTGGTCGCCTCGTCCGCATCGTCTGTCGGCACGACGCCGGCGCTCGCCTCCGCGTCCCGGCTCGCCTTCGCGGTCGCGTCCTCCTCGGGACGACGGCGGACGGCACCGACGATCTGGACGGCGGCGTAGACGAGCAGCGCAGCCGCCGCGACGATCGCGCCGGTGGCCTTCTGGTTGCCGTCGAGCGCGGTGGCGACGTAGCCGGCGTAGGGCACGTGGTAGCGGACCTCGCCGCGGATCTGGGTGGCGGTGACCTCCCAGTCGTCGACCGCGTTGTTCGCGTCGCCCTGCGTGACGAAGCTGACGCCGTCCGAGGACACCCGGCGCTCGACGATCCGGTGCGTGACGAGCGTGGGGTCGTCCGGGCGGGGCATGACGGTGATGACGTCGCCGACCTGGAGCTCGCTCGCCTCCTCCTCGCCCTGGACCTGCTCGACGATCACCTGGCTGCCGGTGGGGATCGTCGGCTCCATCGAGCCGCTGAGGATGGTGAGCGGCACCCAGCCCATGAGTCGGGGGACGACAACGAGGGCGCCGAGCACGGCGAGGATCGCGACGAGCGCGAGGCCGGCGGCGATGCGGCCGAGTCGGCGGACGGTCATGGTGGGCTCCTGGTGCGGATCGTCGGGCGTGCGTGGTGTCGAATCGTGGGGGTCGCGAGCTGCGGTCCCCGATGGTCTAGCGGCAGACGATGGCCTCTCGGTTCGCGGAGGCGTCCAGCCTCACCGCGGCCTGGGGACTTGGAACGTGAGAACCGTCCGGGCGTACCGCGACGACCCGCACGTGGCCGACGCTGGACCCCTTCTGCAGCTCGGACGTGATGTCACCCCAACGGACCTGTGTCGTCCGCGCGGAGCCCTGGACGGTGGTGCGCGTGAGCGACTGCCAGTCGGAGTTGCCCACTCGGTACTGGACACGCCACTCGCTGACCGGCGCCGTGCTCGGCGCGCCCGTCGCCGGGTCGGTCCAGGTCCAGGACAGGTCGATCCACTTCCTGTTGCTGTGGGTGGCGCACGCGAGCGAGTCGATCGCGGGCAGGGCGGGCAGTGGGGCGGCGACCTGCTGCGCGGTGGTCCAGGTCTGACCGGCCGTCCACGTCCCCGCGCCGGTCTGGGCGGCGGTGATCGTCGTCGTGACGGAGAGGGACGCGCCCGCGTGGCTCGCACGCAGGGCGTCGCCGGGGACGAGCGTCACGCAGAGCGTGCGCGCACCGCTGAGGGCGGAGCCGCCGGAGACCGTGAAGCTCGTTCCGGTGCCTGTGGGCGTCGCCGTGAAGAGCGGCGTGCCGGTGGTGGAGCAGGCGGCCCCCGCCGCCGGGACGCGGTATTCGAGGCGTGAGCCGGCCAGCTGGGCGCCGGTGAGCGGGACGCCCGCGGCCGCGACCGTCACTGCGGTCGGTGACCAGGTGCTCGCGACCGTCCCGCCCGGGGTGACGACGGTGGAGCCGGTGACGGCGCCGGAGATGGCGAGGGAGAGGGAGCCGGTGGTGCCGGAGGCGCCGGCGACGTCGACGGAGTCGCTCCAGGCCGCGGTGGTGGAGCCCGACGGCTGGAGAACGAGCACGGCCGCCACGGCGAGGAGCGCCGCGACCAGCGCACGCACCAGGTGGGTGCGGGGGCGTGGGCGCGTGGCGGTCGCGGCGCTCATCGGTTCTCCTTCGGGCGGGTTCTGGGTGGTGCCGGCTGGTGGTGTGGTCACGGCTGCTGGACGAGGGTCCAGCGCAGGCCCCCGGGGGTGACCGCCTGTCCCTGGAGGCGCGTGCCCCACCAGTTCGACCGGTCGGCGGCGCGGGGGCGGCCGTCGGTGGTGGCGGGGATCGTCCAGGCGACGGTCGCGGTCGCCGTGGCGCCGTCGTCGGACCCGGTCACGGCGAAGGAGTGGGTGCCCGCGGACGGGAGCGAGCTGCTCGTGCTCACGCGGGCGCCGGCGGAGAGGTCGACCCCGCCGACGACGAGCGTGGCGGCCGAGGCGTCGAGCGCGAGGCGCGCGTCGAGGGCGTCGCCGGCCGTGCGGACGCGGACGGTCGACGTGAGGGTGATCGTGTCCCCGGGCTGCACCGCGGTCGTGGCGAGCGGCGTGGTCGTGGGGTTGCCCGGCCGCGTGACGAGGACGGACGAGGAGACGGCCTCGACCTCGAGTCGGCCGGAGGTGATGGCCGTGTCCGCGCTGGTCACCGAGTCGGACCAGGAGGCGGTGGTGCCGCCGGATCCCGAGAGGAGGACGACGGCGAGTGCCGCTGCGAGTGCCGCGCGGCCGAGCCGGGGGGTGCTCATCGTCGTCGTCCTCCTCTCGGGGGATCAGGGGTGGTGGCCCAGGCGGCTCAGTTCGAGGCGGCCACGACCGGGGCCTGCGAGACGGTGACGACGAGGTCGTCGGCGCGCACGGTCTGCCCCTGGGCGACGGTGCCGGTGGTCGCGGCGTCGAACGGGAGCACGACCTCGACCACGAGGGTCTGAGGCCCTTCGATGATCGGGAGGGCGGCGGTGGGGCCCTCGGCGCCGTAGGTGACCGGGAGCTCCTCGCCGTCGAGCGTGAGAGTCATCTCCGCATTGCGGGTGAGCGCCTCGATCAGGTCGGTGCCCCCATCGAGCGTCGGGAGGTTGGTGGAAACGTTCGCGGCGAGCTCGTCACCGTGGGCGTTGATGGTCATCTCGTGGGCGAAGGTGAGCGAGTCGCCCGGGACGATGCGGTAGCTGCCGTCCTCGACGGCGGGGGTGACGTTTTCGTCGCTGGCGTTGGTCCAGGTGGCGGCGCTGGCCGAGTCGATCGTGAGCATGCCCGAGGAGATCGATGCGTTGTTGGTGGCAGCCACCGAGTCGGACCACTCGGCGAACGTGGCCCCGCCACCGGCGAGGATGGCGACGGCGGCGACGCCGGCGGCGACACCCTTCCAGGTCTTCGAGCTGCGGGAGGCGGGGGCGGTCGAGCGCGACATGATGGGCCTTTCGGGAGGGGGCCGGCCCGGCCTGTCCGGGCTGCTGGGAGGAGATTCCCCCGCCCGCCTCAGCGCCCGCCCGTGGTCGCCGTTCGTTCACCTCAGGTTCGCCTCAGGACTTGCTCAGGGTTCACCCCCGGTCGTGGTGCGCCTCAAGATTCGTCAGCGCAGACCGTTCCGGGGTCCGGGTATCACCACCGACGACGGCGAACGACGGCTCGTGACCCCAGGGTTGCCGTCGTCGCCGGCCCCGCGTCGCCGGCCCCGCGTCGTCGGGCCCGCGCGGTCAGTCGCGCGGTGCGCCGATGCTGCGGCCCACGGAGGCCAGGCTCAACTCGCCGTCGTCGACGGAGGCGACGTGCACCTGGTTGCCGCCCCCGGACCGGGAGCTGGCGGCGGCGTCGCGGCTGACCTGAGCGAGGTCGTCGAGGTCGTAGCCCGCCGTGTCGTCGCAGGCCACGCCCGCGCTGATGCGCAGCCGGAGGTGCCCGCCGTCGACGTCGAGGGAGTCCTTCGCCAGCTCCCGGCGGACCTGCTCCGCCCACGTGCGCGCCTCGGCAGGGCCGCGGCGGGGCAGGAGGACGTCGAACCCGGAGCGGTGTCGCTCGCGGCCGATGAGCGACATCGGCGGGGCCAGGCGCCGGACGACCTCGCCCAGTGCGATGACCGCGTGCTCGGCGATCCCCGCGTCGAAGGCGGTCCGCAGGCGCGCGTGGTCGTCGAGGTCGAGGGTGACCATCGACACCGGCCGGTGGGCCTCGCGATCCTCGTCGATCGCCGTGATCGCGCGGGGGCGGAAGCTGACCACCGTGCGCGCGCCGGTCGCCGGGTCGTAGGAGGACCGCTCGACCTCGACGCGTCGGCGGTCCTCCCCGCGCATGCTCACCATGGCGAAGGCGGCGCAGATGACGAGGACCATGATGACGAGTGATGCGACCGACGTGCCGGCCCAGCGCTCGAACACCGCCGACCCCGGACCGGCGCCGAGGAGCAGGACGAGGCGGAAGGCGTAGAACGCCGCGACCGCGAGGAGCAGCACCGCGAGCAGGCGCACGACGGGGGAACGGCCGCGCCACGCCGCGGCCAGTGTGGCGCCGCCGGCGAGGGCGCCGGCGGCGGTCACCGCGAGCATCGCCCAGGCCCCGCCCCACGGCCCGGCGTCCGGACCCGCCACCAGCGTGATGACGAGGACGGACGCGCCGGCCACGCCCGAGACCCACAGCAGGTGGGGTCGCCCGCGCCACGCGCGCAGGCCGTTCCACATGAGCGGGGTCGTCATCGCGGTGGCGGCGTTGCCGAGAGCGTTGGCCCACCACATGGCGGGCGAGGCGGCGGCCACGACGTAGGTGATCGCGCCCGTGATGGCCGCCGCGAGTGCGCCGCCCCAGAGCTGGTCGACGGTGTCCTCCCCCCGGCCGCGGGCGTCGACGACGAACAGGACCGTCACCGTGGCGATGACGAGGCCGGTGACTGCCTGGAGGGTGAAGGTGTCGAGGGTCATGACGCACCCGCCGCGGGCAGCGAGACCTCGACGGTGGTGCCCTCGCCGAGCCGGCTCTCGAGCGTGATCGTGCCGCCGAGGGCCTCGACGAGCCCCTTGGTGATGTGCAGGCCGAGCCCCGTGCCCTGCACGGGGCCGCTGCGCACGGACGGCGCCCGGTAGAACCGGCTGAACAGCCGGATCCGGTCGCCCGCCGAGATGCCGATGCCGGTGTCCACCACCTCGAGATGGACCTGGTCCGGGGTCCGCCAGGTCGAGATCCGCACGCGGTCGCCGGGGCGGGAGTACTTGATGGCGTTCGAGACGAGGTTGTCGACGATCTGGGTGAGGCGGGTCTCGTTCGCCTCGACCTCGCACCGCTCGTCGGCGTCGACCTCGACCGAGATCCGCCCGTCGGCCGCCCGCGGTGCCTGGCTCTCGGCGACGTCCGCGACGATCGCGGAGAGGTCGACCAGGCCGGTGGGCGCCGGGGTGGCCCCGGCGCTCTCGCGGGCGGCGACGAGCAGGTTGGAGATGAGCAGCTCGAGCCGCTCGGAGTTACGCACGGCCACGTCGAGCTGGGTGCGGACGTCGTCGGGCAGGTCGGGGTCCTCGAGCGCGAGGTCGAGGTAGCCGAGGATCGAGGTGAGCGGCGTGCGCAGCTCGTGGGTGACCGAGGAGACGAAGTCGTCGCGCTGCGCGAGGGCCTCCATCTCCTTGGTGAGGTCCTGGTAGACGAGGACCGACCCGGCGGCGGCGCCGCTCTCGTCCGTCAGCCGGGTGGCCGAGACGCGCTGCGCCGAGCGGGGCTCCTGGGCGCCCCACCAGATGATCTCGCGGACGACGCGCTCACCGCGGTCGACCCGCACGCTCGGGAGCTCGTCCGCGCCGAGCTCGGTGACGCCGTCCGCGCCGCGGACGAGGCCGTCGTGCCGCGCCAGGACCTCGGGGTCGTCGACGAGCTCGCCGACCCCGGGCACGGGGGCGTCCTGCTCGACCAGCGTGCGGTTGCGCAGGGTCACCCGACCCTCGGCGTCGAGGACGACCACGCCGACGTCGACGGTGTTGAGGACCGCCTCGAGGAGCCGGCGCTGGCTGCGCGAGTCGGCGAGGGCCTCCTCGACCACCTGGCTCTGGCTGGAGACGAGCTCGAGGCGGGCGGTGGAGCGCCGCTCGGAGCCCGCGACGACGATCGCGGTCGACGCGAGGACCGCCGGGATGATGACGAGCCGCTGGAGCGTGATCGGGTCGACCCTCAGTGCCTTCGACGAGGAGACGAGGTCGACGATCTCCGGGGACCACGCGGCCGCGACTCCCAGCGCGATCGCCGGCGCCACGCCCGTGCGGGGGAACGTGCGCGCGAGAACCATGACCGGCAGCACGAGCATCGAGGACACGACGAGCGACTCGGACAGGAGGAGCGCGACCGCGAGGATGTCGAGGACCGGGACGACGGCCGGCGCCCAGGTGGGCAGTCGGTGCCACGGCATCGCCGCGGCCGTCGTCGTGGCCGCGAGGACGAGGAGGAACGCCCCGAACGTCCGGTCCTGCGTGAGGATCTCGGGGTCCGTCGCCACATGGACGAACCCGACGACGACGGCGACGGCCACGAACGGCAGCTGGCGGACGAGCGGTGAGGAGCGCAGCCGCGGCGAGGTGTCCGTGCCCGCGTCTGCGTCCGCGGTCCACGGGGTCGGTGCCGCGCCTGGCTCGGGCTCCGGGCCGACGTCGCTCCCGGTGGGCGCCGCGAGGCCGGCCGTCACGCCCGGTCGCCGGTCGCCGTCGTCGGGGGCGGTGACCGTCGGCATGAGGCGAGCCTAGGCGCCGGACGCGCGGTTCGCCGCGGGTTCGGGCGAGCGTTCGCGCACGTGGGGCGCGCGACCGGACCACGGCCGCGCGCCCCACGTCAGGGGGTGTCCTATCAGGCGCCGGGGTGCCCCTCCGGGGCGGCCGGGCCCGCCGACGCGGTGCCCGGCGCGGCGGATCCGGCACCGGCCGCGGGCGTCCCGGCGTCGATCTTCCGCTCCGCCTTGCTCAGCGTGCGGGCGGCGGCGTCGCGGCCCCCGAGGCCGAAGGCCAGCGCGGCGGCGAGAGCCCCGCCGACGACGACGGCGCCGAATGCGAGGTTGACGATCGACTCGGCGATGCCCATGTAGCTCAGGCCCATCGCGGCGAACAGCGCGACGGTCGCCCAGTAGACGATCTGGGCCGGGGTGCCGGTGCCGATCGCGCGGCGCAGGAGCGTGGCGACGAGGACGCCGACCGCGACGAACGCGGCACCGAAGAGGATCCGGCCGCCGACGGCGATGATCTCCTCGAGGAACCCGGTGATCTCCGGGAAGCCGAGCATGCGGGTCGCCATGATCGCGAAGAACACGACGATGACCACCTTGACCACCGTGGCGAGGATGCTCGAGGCCCGGCGGCCCTCGGGGACGATGCCCTGCTCGACGGCGATGCGGTCGATGCTCAGCCCGGCGAGCGTGGACTCGAGGAGCTGGGCGACGAACTTGGCGATGACCCAGCCGAGGATGAGCAGCACGGCGGCGGCGAGGATGTTCGGGATCGCGTCGAGGACCGTCTGCAGCATCGAGGTGGCGGGGTCCGAGATCGCCGAGATGCCGAGGATCTGCAGGGCCGAGATCGACACGACGACGAGCACGACGGCGAACGCCAGGTTGGCCAGGACGTTGGTCAGGCTGGTCTGCTGGCCGCCCTGCTGCGGGGCCTGCTGCGGCGCGTGCTGCTGACCGGGCTGCTGCGGCGCGGCGCCGTGGGCGCCCTGCGCGCCGGCAGGAGCACCCGCGGGCGCCGGGTTGCCGGTGGAGTTGCCGCTCAGCTTCGCGACGCGCTGGTCGAGGCCGGCCGAGTAGAGGGCGGTGCCGACGAGCTGGCGGACGATGCGGGCGAGCACCAGCCCGATGAAGAACACCGCTCCCGCACCGATGAGGTTGGGCAGGTAGGACAGGATCGTGTCGAGCATCGACTGGATCGGCGCGAGGACCTGCTCGAGGCGGAAGACCTGCAGGATCGCGATGAGGCCGAACATCCACACGAGCAACGAGGCGATCTGCCCGAGCGAGCTGCCGACGCTCTGTCCGTCACGACCGGCGCGCTGGAGCGCGGGGATCCGTCCGACGAGCTTCTCGAAACCGGCCTTGACCAGCCGGGCGATGATCCACGTGACCAGGAGGATGACGAGGGCGACGAGCACCTTCTCGAGCAGTCCCACCCAGTCGTAGTTCCGGAGTTCGTCCATGTCTCTGCGCTCTCTCTCGATCGATGCATAACGGACGCATGACAACCTAACGACCTGGGCCACACAAGGGAAGACCGGCGGTTGACCGTTCGATGAACCGGTCATGGCGAGGCGATGGCGGCGCTGCGCGTGCTTCGCGCGCCCCGAGGAGGCGGCTGACGGGGTGCCCGGCCGGCGAGTGCCCGGCCTGCCGGGCATTCGTCCGTTGGTGTCAGCCCGTGGCGGCGAGGGCGTCGATCGTCGCGCGCACGGAGTGCAGCGGGAGCTGGCCGGGGGCCGACGACGCGGCGAGGCTCGCGAAGGTGGCCGCCGAGCCGAACCGGCCGCCGACCAGGCGCGTGGGGGCACCGAGCGTGCCCATCGCCATCGTGATGAGGGGGACGCGCGCGACGGCGGCGCGCTCCGCGGTGGCGGTGAGCAGCGCGAGGACGTCCGCGGTGGTGCGCGGCGTGACGGCGATCTTCGCGACGTCGGCGCCCGCGTCCTCCATGGCGGCGAGCCGGTCGACGATCTCGCGGTGCGCCGGGGTGCGGTCGAAGTCGTGGTGCGAGAGGACGACGGCCGGGCGTGCGGGCGCCTCCCGCGCGACAGCCAGCGCGTCGGCCGCGGCGGGGTGGTCCGCCTCGACGTCGACGAGATCGACGCCGTCCACCGCGGCGACGGCGCCCACGAGCCGGACATACGCGTCCGGCGACGCCTCCCCGGCGCCGCCCTCCGACGTCGTGCGCCACGTGACCATGAGCGGCGCGCCCGCGCACGCGGCGACCACGGCCGGCAACGCGGCGAGGACCGAGTCGAGGGTGCGCCCGTCGAGCTCGGCGCGCGCGGGGTCGGTGCCCCCGTCCGTCACCGCGTACGCGAGATCGATGCGCCACTCGACGACGTCCGCCCCGGCCTCGACGGCCTCGGACGCCCGTTCCGCCGCGTCGCCCGCGGTGACGACCGGGACGACGACGAGCGGCCGGTCCGCGGTGAGCGTGACGCCGCGCAGGGCGAGTGCGGCGGTGGGCTCGGGCATGCGGGGAGCCTACGACGGGCGACGACCTCGCGCGGTGCGTCGTCGTCGTTCGCCCCGGGCTGATCCGGGCGGCGACACGCCCGCCCCGGGATGCGGAGGGGCCCGGTACTCGGTTGCATGGAGGTGACCGCGGCCCCGAGCGGGCCGGACCGATCAGACGGGAGGCCGATCATGGCTCCGAGCATCTCCGGCAAGAAGGTCGCGTTCATCGCGACGAACGGCGTCGAGCAGTCCGAGCTGGCCGAGCCCTGGGCGGCGATCGAGAAGGCGGGTGGCGAGCCCACGCTCATCTCGCTCGAGTCCGGCACGATCACGGCGCTGCGGCACGACTGGGACCGGGGCGACGACTTCACGGTCGACCTCGAGATCCTCGCCGCGAACCCGGACGACTTCCAGGCCCTCGTGCTGCCGGGCGGCACGCTCAACGCCGACGCCCTGCGTGGGAACTCGGACGTGCGGACGTTCGTCCGGGCGTTCTTCGACCAGCACAAGCCGGTGTCCGCGATCTGCCACGCGCCGTGGATCCTCATCGACGCGGGCGTCGTCGAGGGGCGTCGCCTCACGTCCGTGCCGACCGTCTCGACGGATCTGAAGAACGCGGGCGCGCAGTGGGTCGACGAGGAGGTCGTCGTCGACGCCGGTCTGATGACCTCGCGCACCCCGGCCGACCTCGCCGCGTTCTGCGCGAAGACGGTCGAGGAGATCGCCGAGGGGAAGCACAGCGACCAGACCGCCTGACGCGGTCGGCAACCGCCTGGCACGGCCGGCGCGGGCGGCGGCGTCCCCATGACGGCGACGCTGCCCGCCGCCGGTCGGCGTGACGTGCACACAGTGTCCGGCAGCGCGCAGGGTGCCTCCGCGCGCTGCAGCTCCTAGGGCGCGGGCCTGCGAGGATCGGGGTGTGGACACAGTTGGGGGACCGGGCGCCGAGGAGAGTGACGCTGCGCGAGCGCGTCGTCGTCGGACGGGTCGTCGGCGCGGGTTCGGGCTGATCGCGCTCGGGATCGTGTGGCTCGTGCTCGGGACGCTGGCCGTGTTCGCCGTGGCGATCATCGGCGGCACGCGGGGGGCTCCGCCCGATCTCGTGGCGAGCGAGCCTCAACCCGTCGAGGGCGGGAGTCACCGACTCTCCGGCGACAGCCCCTACGTGCTCGTGTCGTCGGCTCCGATCGACGCGGAGCCCGCGTGCTCGATCACCGGGCCAGACGGCGAGGAGGTCGAGTACGAGGTCGCCGCGAACTGGGAGCACTCCGAGCGACCAGCGATCGCCCGGTTCTACGCGGACGAGACCGGCGACCACGCACTCGGCTGCACCGCGGGCGGGTCGGAGCTCGAGGTCGCCGTCGCCGACGACGGCGCCTGGGAGTGGGACCGCGAGGGCGAGGCGCACGAGCGGCGGATGGTGATCGCGGTGGTCGTCGTCGCCCTCATCGGGACCGCCGTGCTGGTGACCGGGACGTCCCAGATCGTGCGGAACCGCGCCTGACCGAGGTCAGCCCGCCGCCCACGCGAGCGGGTCGCCGCCGTAGGGACGCGGCGGCCACCGGTGGGGGAGGCGCTCGCCGCCGACCGCGAACGGCGGCGGCACGTGGAGCAGCCGGCCGTGCGGCGAGTCGACCTCGACCAGTTCGGGCGCGTCGTCGTCGGGGGTGCCGCCGGGACCGGGCATGGCGAGGAGCTCGGTGGCGGCGTCGACGAGGGCGTGGTGCGCGGACCCGGCGCCCACCTCCTCCCGGGCGGCGAGCAGCCGCATCGCCGAGGTCGCGAGGCGGATGCCCGTAACGTAGTCGAGGGCCTGCACGGGCAGCGCCCCCGGCCGGCCGGCCGTCGACCTCCCGTCGCCCGCCCGCCCGTCGGCATCCTCCGCGTCGCCCGCCCGGTAGACGTCCGCGATGCCCGAGGCCGCCTGCACGAGGCTGTCGAACCCGCGGCGCCCCGCCCACGGGCCGACCGTCCCCCACGCGCTGAGCGAGACGACGGTGAGGTGCGGGTGGCGCGCCCGGACGCCCGGCCCCTCGAGGGCGAACCGCGTGAGCGCACCGGGCCGGTACCCGGTGAGCAGGACGTCGGCACTCTCGAGCAGGTCGTGCACCCGGTCGAGCTCGGCCGGATCGGTGAGGTCGGACTCGGCGGTTCGGAGGCCGAAACCGGTGTCGAGGTGCTGGTCCGGCAGCTCGGGCAGGTCCGGCGGGTCGACCCGCAGCACGTCGGCCCCGAGGCTCGCGAGGAGGCGCGCCGCGCTCGGGCCCGCGAGCACCCGGGTGAGGGTCAGGACGCGCAGGCCGGCCAGGGGCAGGTCGCCGTCGTCGAGCGGGGGCAGGCGTGTGGCGGAGCCGACGCCGGGGCCGCGGTCGGGGCGGTGCCCGGGCGTCCCACGTGTGGCCGCGGCATCCGTGCCGGAGAAGTTCGCGGCGGTGCGCACGGCGACGGTGAGTCCCCCGCGGCGGTCACGCGCTCCTCGGCCTCGAGCGCCGGCAGGTCGGCGAGCGCGCGGGCGGCGTCGTCCGGTCCCGCGACCTCGGGCAGCGCGAGTGCCGTGCGCAGGGCCGCGGAGTGGTGCGGGTAGTTGGCGTGGGTGCGGACCCAGCCGTCGGCGGCCGAGAAGAACGCCGAGAGCGGGCCGAACCCGATCCGCCGGCGACCGTCGACGCGCAGGTGGTTGGCGGTGGCGATGGCGTCCCACGCCCATCCGGGCCGGGTCGTGACGACCGCGGCGGAGCCCCGCGCGCGGGCGAGCGCGGTGGCGGCGTCCGCGCAGTCGGTCGCTGCCACCTCGGCGAACCCCTCGACGTCGAGGGGTCCGCACCAGGGCCGGCCGCGCATCGTCAGCGATCGAGCACGGTGCAGAAGCAGGCGCGGTTTCCTTCCGCGTCCTCGACCACGACGAACGCGCGGCCGCGCCCCATGTCCTCCACGCGACGGCCGCCGGCGGCGACGGCGGCCTCGACGCGGGCGTCGAGCTCGTCCGCGGGCACCTGGACGTCGAGGTGGAAGCGCTGGCGCGGGGTGTCGTGCGGCTCGGTGCGCTGGAACCACAGGGTCGGTGCGCGCCCCGACGGGTCGACGATCTCGTCGCCGTCGACGTTGTCCGGCGAGCCCGTGAGGACCGAGGACCAGAACGCGTCGATCGCGCCCTGGTCCGCGGTGTCGAGGGCAAGCTCGACCACCGCGACGCCCGACGGCGCCGCCGGGATGCCGTCGGCCGAGGCGATCGTGCTGATCCGGCGGGCGAGGTCGATGTCCTTCGGCGTGATCCCGCCGGAGTCGTGGCTCGTCAGGCTGACGGTCACGGACGGGTAGGTGAGGGTGACGTCGGGGTGGTGGCCGGCCGCCTCCGCGACCTCGCCGATCGCGGCGACGAACGAGAGCCCGCGGGCGAAGTCACCCGTCTCGAACCGGGAGTGCAGCTTGTTCACGAGGTGACGCCAGTCCGTGAGGGCGGCGTCCTGGACCTGATCCGCTGTCAGATTCTCCATGCCTCCAGCGTGGCACCGGTCACCGACATCGGCATCCCGACCGCCGGAGCGCGCGGAGGCCGGGCGCGGCTCGCGCCCGGCCTCCGGTGGTCCGTCGTCGGACGGCCCGGTCCTGCCGTCCTCAGTGCTCGTGGACGACGACGCCGCGGATGTTCTGACCCGCGTACATGTCGTCGTAGGCCGTGTTGATGTCCTCGAGCTTGTACTGACGCGTGGCGAGCTCGTCGAGGTGGAGCTTGCCGTCCTTGTAGAGCTCGATGAGCTTGGGGATCGCCACGCGCGGCGACCAGCTGCCGTACAGCGAGCCCTGGATCCGCTTCTGCAGCATCGAGAACTGGAACAGGTTGATGCCGTCGATCGTCTGAGAATGCGGGTTGATCTGGGAGTCACTTACGGGTGTGGTCGGGAGTCGGTCGCGCCGGCCACCGCAGTGTGCGGACGAACTCAGGAGTCACGAGGTGAGATCGGCGGTAGGGCAGGTCTTGGTGTCACTTGGCGTGCTCAGGCTGCTAGGTACGGGTCGAGGATCTGGTGGAGGTGGCGCCTGACCTGTCCGGCAGGCTCGCTCTCGCCGGTCATGCCCCAGGTGAGGAGGGCGCCGTTGTACGCGGCGTGGACCAGGCGTGGGAGGTCGTCGTCGAGCGGTCCGGAGAGGAGCTCACCGGATGCCTGGCCTGCGGCGAGGACGTCGCTGATCGCGGCTTCGACGGCAAGGGCGTAGGTCCTGGTGAGGTCTCGGAAGTCGGGGTCGCCGAGGTCGAGGAGCAAGAAGGCCAGGTGGTTGGCGAACTCGGAGGACGTGCGGACACCGGCAGCGAGTTCGGCGAACGTGTTCACCATGGCGGCCACGGGAGCTGAGGCTGAGGCGGACTGCCGCAGATCCCGGGGCAGTGTCTGAGCGGCCTGTTGCGCCAGGGCGAGGAGCAGTCCCCGTTTGGAGCCGAACCGTTGCAGCAGGGTGGCCGGTGACAGTCCGACCTGGCGTCCGATCTCGGCGAGGGTGATGGCACCGGGCCCGACTGCGGCCACGGCGTCCGCGGCGGCCGCCAGCACGTCTTCGTCGGCCATAGTGCGGGGTCTGGTCATGAGCGGCACTCTAGCATTAGTAAATGAATGATGGTTTACTAACAATATGAACACACCGCTTCCCAACGTCTGCTCCGTCGACCCAGCGCCACAGTCCACCTCTGCTGGCGTCTTGTCCGACTGTGTGGCGCTGGTAGCCGGCGGCACTCGGGGCGCGGGCCGCGGCATCGCGGTCGAGTTGGGGGCGTTGGGGGCCACGGTCTACGTGACCGGACGCAGCACCCGGGGGGCGGGTTCGGACATGAACCGGCCCGAGACCATCGAGGAGACCGCGGAACTGGTGGCCGCCGCCGGTGGCCACGGAGTCGCGGTCGTCTGCGACCACACTGACCCAAACCAGGTGGCCGCCGTTGTGTCGCAGATCCGGGCCGCGCACGGCCGCGTGGACGTTCTGATCAACGACGTGTGGGGTGGTGACCCGCTGACGCAGTGGGACACACCGTTCTGGGAGCTGGACCTGACCAAGGTCAGAACCCTGTGGGAGCGGGCCGTTCTGACCCATCTGATCACCAGCCAGCAGACGGTGCCGCTGATGCTGCCCCGCCGGGCAGGGCTGATCGTGGAGATCACCGATGGCGCCGGTCCGCAGTACCGCGGCAACCTGGCCTACGACCTGGCCAAGACCGCGGTGAACCGGCTCGCTCTCGCCCAAAGCGAGGAGTTGCGGCCTCACGGGATCACCTGCCTCGCCGTCACTCCCGGATTCCTGCGGTCGGAGGCGATGCTGGACGGCTTCGGGGTGGCCGAGAGCAACTGGACTGATGCCGCCGCCCAAGACCCCCACTTCCTGGCCTCAGAGACCCCTCGGTTCCTTGGCCGGGTCGTCGCCGCGCTGGCCGCCGATCCGCAGGTGGCGAACCGGACCGGGCAGGTGCTGACCTCTTGGGACCTGGCCGAGGAGTACGGCATCGACGACGTCGATGGTCGACGCCCCCACTGGGGCCGCCACATTGCCGAAGCGCTCTAGGCGCTCACGGGACCTTCCACTCGCCCACACCACCCAGCACACCAGAGGAGCTCTTTCGTGTTGCGCATTGCCATCATTGTTGGAACGACCCGGCCGGGCCGACGGGGAGACATCGTGGCCCGTTGGGTCCACGCTCACGCCTCGGGGCGCGGGGACGCCTCCTACGAGCTCGTCGACCTCGCCGACCATCGGCTGCCGGTCTTGGACGAGCCGGTCGCCGCCGCCATGTCCGAGGAGTACGTCCACGCCCATACCCGTCGGTGGGCCGCCACCATCGCCTCCTACGACGGGTTCGTCTTCGTCACCCCCGAGTACAACCACTCGACCACCGCGGCGTTGAAGAACGCCTTGGACTACCTGTATCGGGAGTGGCATGACAAGGCCTGCGGCTTCGTCAGCTACGGCATCAACGGCGGCGTCCGGGCCGTGGAGCACCTCCGCCAGATCGTCGGCGAGCTGCACCTTGCCGATGTCCGTGACCAGGTCGCGCTGTCGGCCTTTGACGACTTCGACGGCTCCCGCCTCGACCCTCCGCAGCACCACCTCGACACCTTGCATCGCATGCTCGATCAGCTCACCGCCTGGGCCGACGCGCTGCGAAAAGCGCGGACGGCCGCCGATGCCGCCTAACCGGGCACCGTCTCCGACGGAGGTGTTCGCCGCCATCCGGCGAGACCTCCGGGCCGGACTGTCCTCCCGCGAGATCCAGCGCACCCGCCACGTGACCTGGCGGACGGTGAAGGCGGCCTCGCAGTCGGCGTGGCCGCCACCCCGGGCGGAGTATCCGCAGCGGGCCTCGAAGTTGGATCCGTTCAAGCCGCTCATCGAGGAGATGCTGGTGGCCGATCTAGACGCGCCACGGAAACAGCGCCACACCGCCACCCGGATCTTCGACCGGCTCGTCGACGAGCACCAGATGAGCGGGGTCTCCTACGACACGCTGCGTGCCTACGTCGCGAAGAGGCGACCCGAAGTCCGCGCCGAGCAGGATCGCGGCGCCTCCGAGGTGTTCGTGCCGCAGACCCATCTGCCCGGCCGGGAAGCCGAAGTCGACTTCGGTGAGATCAGCGTCCGGCTCCGCGGGGACCTGGTCAGCTGCCACTTGTTTGCGCTGCGGATGTCCTACTCGGGCAAGGCGGTTCACCGCGCCTCGGCCACCGGCGGCCAGGAAGCGTTCTTCGAAGGCCATCAACACGCTTTCCGGACCCTCGGCGGAGTACCGGCCGGCAAGATCCGCTACGACAACCTCAAGGCCGCCGTCGCGCAGGTGATCGGCTTCACCCGCCAGCGGGTCGAGACCGACCGGTGGATCGCGTTCCGGTCCCACTTCGACCTCGACGCCTTCTACTGCCAGCCCGGCATCGAGGGAGCCCACGAGAAGGGCGGCGTGGAGGGCGACATCGGCAGGTTCCGCCGCAACCACCTGGTTCCCGTGCCCGAGGTCGACTCCATCGCCGAGCTCAACGACCTGATCGACGGCTACGACACCGCCGACGACGCCCGGCGGATCGGGCACCGGCTGCACACCGTCGGCGAGGCCTTCGCCGCCGAACAGACCCTGCTGAAACCGCTGCCTGTCGAACCGTTCGAGACCGGGCTGTGGCTCACCCCGCGGGTCGACCGCTACGCCCAGGTCACCGTCCGCTCGAACCGGTACTCGGTGCCGTCCCGGCTGATCGGCCGACCGGTGCGGGTGCTGCTAAACGCCTCCGACCTCACCATCTACGACGGCCGCACTCCCACCGCCGATCATCAACGACTGCTCGGTAAAGGCGGCAGCCGACTTGAGCTGGACCACTACCTCGAGGCCCTGATCCGCAAGCCGGGCGCGCTGCCCGGGGCGACCGCGTTGGAGCAGGCCCGCGCCGCCGGCACCTTCACTCCCGCCCACGACGCCTGGTGGGCGGCGGCCCGCAAGGCCCACGGCGACACCGCCGGCACCCGCGCGCTGATCGAGGTGCTGCTGCTGCACCGCCACCTGCACGCCGACCAAATCAGCGCCGGCATCCGAGCCGCCCTGCAGGCCGGTGCGTTCACCGCCGACGCCGTCGCCCTGGAAGCCCGCAAACGAGCCGACACTGACCTGCAGTCTCCGGTCAGGGCGCCGGACGCCCATGCCGCCCCCGCGGTCGGGCAGCAATCAATCCGCTCCCTCACCGAGAAGCGGCTGAGCCACCTCCCGCCGGACACCAGGCCGCTGCCGGACGTGACCTCCTACGACCAGCTGCTCACCCGCCCGAAGGGAACCCCATGACTGCACCTGTTGCCACCCCCGCACGGCGAGGCTTGACCGAGCAGGCCGCCGACACCGCCATCGACCAGGCCTGCCGCATGCTGAGGCTGCCGACCATCCGCACCCACTTCAGCGAAACCGCCGACACCGCCGCCCGCCAGCAGCAGTCCTACCGCGCCTTCCTCGCCGAGCTGCTGCTCGCCGAATGCGACGACCGAGCCCGCCGACGATCCGAGCGCCGCATCCGCGCCGCCGCATTCCCCCGGGAGAAGTCGTTGCGCGCCTTCGACTACGACGCGAACCCCCACATCGACCCGGCAGTGATCAACACCCTCGCCGCCTGCGACTGGGTCCGCCGCGGCCAGCCGCTCTGCCTCATCGGCGACTCCGGCACCGGCAAGAGCCACCTCCTGATCGCTCTCGGCACCGAAGCCGCCATGGCCGGCTACCGGGTCAAGTACGTCCTGGCCACCAAACTCGTCAACGAGCTCGTCGAAGCCGCCGACGATATGGCCCTGACCAAGACCATTGCCCGCTACGGCCGCGTCGACCTGCTCTGCATTGACGAGCTCGGCTACATGGCCCTCGACAAACGGGGCGCCGAACTGCTGTTCCAGGTTCTCACCGAACGGGAGGAGAAGGCGTCGGTGGCGATCGCGTCCAACGAGGCCTTCAGCGGCTGGACCAAGACCTTTACCGACCCGCGGCTGTGCGCCGCGATCGTCGACCGGCTCACCTTCGGCGGCAACATCATCGAAACCGGCACCGACTCCTACCGCCTCGCTCACACCCTCAGCCAACAGCGAACGGCACCCGATCAGTCTTCGAAGGCCGCCCCCAGCGCACTCCCGACCTGAACGCGCAGAACCCGAATCGCCTTACCTCTATCCCGAGCGAAGGATCGCCGACCATGCACCCGCTTCCCACGAAACCCGCCCTCGACCTCCCCGCCGTCGACGCGTTGATCAGCGCAGCCCGACACCGGGCTGTCCAGCTCGGCGGCCGCTTCACTGTCGTCGTGGTCGACGACGCAGCCAACCTGCGCTCCCTGTTCCGAGGCGACGGCGCCGACCCACTGACCGTCGGGCTGGCCAGCGGCAAGGCGCGCCTGTCGGCTTCCAACGGCATGCCGACCCGCGACTGGCGCAGTGTCGTTGGGAATGACCCTTACCTCGGTCTCACCGTGCCCACGGTGCTCGACCAGCTGCTCACCGGTGCGGTGCTGTTCGCCGGCGGCTACCCGATCGTGGTCGAGCAGACCGTGGTGGGCGCGATCGGCGCCAGCGGCGGAACCGAGGACGAAGACGACGACGTGGCCCGAGCCGGCCTCGCGGCGCTGCCCTTCGCTGACCAGTTCACCGCACAACCGGCCAGCCACACCGCACCTTGAGCAGCGACCAGGCCCACACCACCGGCGATCCCGGCATGCTGCGCACCTTCACCGGCGAGTTGCTGCTGCCCGAGGCTGCCAATTACGAGGATGCACGCGTCCCCGCCGTCGCGCGGTTCGCCGCCGTCCGACCGGCGGCCATCCTGCGATGTCGAACCGCCGACGAGGTCGCACAGGCGCTCGGCCTCGTCCACCACACCCAGCTCCCTGTCGCGGTCCGAAGCGGCGGCCACGACTTCGCCGGGCGCTCCTCCACCACCGGCCTGCTGATCGACGTCGGTGCGATGAACAGCATCCACGTCGACGACAACCGGATTGTCGTGGGACCCGGCGCCCGGCTCGGAGACATCTACCGCATCCTGCAGCAACACGGGCGCACCATTCCCGCAGGTTCAGGACCGACCGTCGGCATCGCCGGACTCACCCTCGGCGGAGGGTTCGGCCTCTTGGGCCGACTCCACGGACTCACCTGCGATAACCTCGTCTCCGCCCAGGTCGTGCTCCTCGACGGCCGGATCGTGCGTTGCGATCACGAGCAGGAGCCCGACCTGTTCTGGCTGATCCGGGGCGCGGGCGCCACCGGCTGCGGCGTCGTCACCGAGCTTGTCTTCGACACCATCGCCGAACCGGGCTGCACCGCCTTCGAACTGACCTGGAACCATGAACACACCGCACAAGTGGTCACCGCCTGGCAGAACTGGGCGCCGTCCGCGCCCGACGCCCTCGCCGCCAGCCTCCTCATCACAGCCCCGGCCGACCCTGCGCGACCGCTGCAGTCCAGAGTCCTGGGCACCCTTGCCGGCGACGGTTCCCGCCTCCGGTCGCTGTTGTCCGTACTGGTGGCAGCGGTCGGGCCCCAGCCACGCAGCAGCTGGCAGCGTCGCTCGTCTTGGCTGGACGTCCGCACCTGGCTCAACGGCCCCGACGCCGATTTGGCGCCACCAGATGCGTTCAGCAAGTCCGAGTTCTTCCGCGAGTCGCTGCCAGCCTCGGCCGTCGACAAACTGATCACCGAGCTGGCCGATCACCGGCGACCCGGTGAGGCACGTGAACTCGACTTCTCTCCCTGGGCCGGCGCCTACAACAGAGTCGCCGACGGCCACACCGCCTTCCCTCATCGCCGCGAGCAGTTCCTGCTCAAACACACCGCCACCGTCTACCGCGGAACGAAGATCACGGCCTGCTCGACCGACAAGTGGATCACCCGGTCCTGGCGATCCGTGCAGCCATGGGGATCCGGAGGTGTCTACCCGAACTTCCCTGACCTTGAGCTCGCCCGACTCGACCGCGCCTACTACGGCAGCAACCTCAGTCGGATCGAGCAGATCCTCACCGCCTACACCCCAGACCTGCACCACCAGCAGGCCATCAAATGACTCCCGGATTGGCTCGGACACTCAGCCTTGAAGGCCGCCCGACGACTCCCGAATTCAACCGCGAACGACTCCCGAGATCGCCCGCGGAGCTAATCGTCGAGCTCGTGCTGCCCTGACCCGTGACGACGAGTGTGCCCGCCTTGCGCACGGTCTCGTAGCCTTGGCGGACGTGCTCGCCGGTGGTGACGCCGACGGTGACGATCGTCGAGTCCGTGCCCTGGCCGTTGGTCAGCGACTTCGCGAGCGCGTCGGCCTCCTCGATGGAGTCGAAGACGTCCGTGGCGCCGAGCTTGAGGGCGGTGTCCCGCTTGAACGGCTCCGGGTCGACGACGATGACGCGGCGCGCGCCCGCGTAGTTCGCGCCCTGGACGGCGTTCATGCCGATCCCGCCGGCGCCGAGGATCATCGTCACGTCGCCCGGCTTGACCTCGGCCGCGTTGACGGCGGACCCGAACCCGGTCGGGACACCGCACCCGATGAGGCAGGCGACCTCGAGCGGGAGGTCCTTGTCGATCTTCACTCACGACGTCTGGTCGAGCACCTGCCAGTTGGCGAACGTCCCGAGCATCGCGGCGGCGAAGACCTGCTCGCCGTTCGCGTCGGTCATCCGGGTCGAGCCGTCGAGCTGCGTGCCGTCGAGGATGAGCGCGCCGTAGTCGCAGAGGTTCTGCATGCCCATCGAGCACCACTTGCAGCGTCCGCACGCGGGGACGAAGGACGTGACGATGTGGTCGCCGACCTCGAAGCCCGTGACGTCCTCACCGAGCTCGCGGACGATGCCCGCGCCCTCGTGCCCCGACACGACCGGCAGGTTGGGGAGCGGGGTGTCTCCCTTGGCCATGTGCTCGTCCGAGTGGCACAGGCCGTTGGCGACGATCTCGACGAGCATCTCCCCGCGCCGCGGCCGGGACAGCTCGAGGTCCTCGACCAGCCACTTGCCGGGCTGCTCGCGCAGCAGCGCACCACGAATCTTCATCTGTTCTCTCCTCGTCGAGATCGGCGCGGTGTCACCCGTGACGGCCGCGCTCAGGGTGTCGGTATGCCCCCGATCGACATTGTGGCACCGAGTGCCGTCGCTCGGGCCCAGTTGGGAGCGACCGTGTTGCCGGCTACGGCCCGGTCGGGAGATTCCCGGCGCCGGCCCACGCCGCGCTGCTCTACCGTGCGTCGCATGACGCACCCACGGATGTTCGACGACGACGATCCGGTGCTCGCCCGCGTCCGCGCGGTCTGCCTCGCCCTGCCCGACGCCGCGGAGAAGGTGTCGCACGGGCGGCCCACGTTCTTCACCACGAAGACGTTCGCGACGTACGGCGGCAGCGTGAAGCTCGGCGGGGGCCGGCACGAGCGGCACGAGCAGAGCCTCCTGCTCAAGCCCTCCGACGACGACGAGCTGCGCGGTCTCCTGGCCGACCCGCGCTGCTTCTACCCCGCCTACGTGGGGCCATCGGGCTGGTACGGCATCGATCTCGACGAGGAGACCGACTGGCCCGAGATCGCGGAGCTGGTCGAGGAGTCGTACCGGGTGACGGCGGGCCCGCGCCGGGTCGCGCGCCTCGACAGCGAGCGCACCGACGGCCCGCCCGCGCCCGGCTGACCCCGGGGACGGGATCGGTCCGGCCGCGAGCGGGCCGACAGTGGAAGCGTCGGGTGAGGACGATCAGGCGAGCGCGTCCGCGATGGGGGTGTCGCCGTCGTGGAAGTTGATCGTCCGGCCGATGGCCGACGGCGTCTCGAGCGCCGCTGCGGCGACGGCCGCCACGTTGGCCCGGGACGTTTCGCCCGAGGTGTCGGTGACGGTGATCCGGCCGCTCGGCTCCTCGAGGGTGAGGCCGCCCGGGCCGAGGATGGTCCAGTCGAGGCCGCTCGCTCGCAGGTGCTCGTCGGCGGCGGACTTGGACTCGGCGTACGGGAAGAAGGAGCTGTCCTCGGGGACGCCGTGGTCGGGCCCGGCGCCCACGTAGGACACCATGACGTACCGGCTGACGCCCGCGGCCTTCGCGGCGTCCATCGAGCGGATCGCGGCGTCGCGGTCGACGGCGTAGGTGCGCTGCGGGTTGCCCCCGCCGGCGCCGGCCGAGAACACGACGGCGTCGTGGCCCGAGATCAGGTCGGTGAGCTCCTCGGTCGAGAGGTGCTCGATGTCGGCGACGACGGGGTTGGCGCCGGCCGCGCGGATCTCGTCGGCGTGCTCGGGGTTGCGGATCACCGCGTCGACCGAGTCGCCGCGCTCGACGAGGAGCGGGTGGAGGAGGAGGGCGACCTTGCCGTGGCCACCGAGGACGATCACGTTCGCAGTCATGGCGTCCACGCTAGGCCCGGGGCATGCGCGGTGCACGGGCGTGCGGCCCGGTCACGCTCGTGGCGGAACGAGGAATCGGCGGGACGCGGATCGCGGAGTCCTCGGGACGCGGATCGCGTCGCGTGCGGGAATGTCCCCGCACTCGTCGGGGGTGGTCAGGCGAGGACCTCGTTGAGCGCCTCGGTGGACGACGGGTGGGTCCAGATCCCGTCGCGCAGCTCGCTCGCCGTGATCCCGTGGCGCATGGCGAGGGCGACGAGGTTGACGACCTCCTGCGCGTCGATCGTGTGCAGGGCGGCCCCGACGACGCGGTCGGTCCCGCGCTCGACGAGCACCTTGACCAGCCCGTGCGTCTCCTCGACCGCCTTGGGCCTCGGCATCGCGGCGATCGCGGCCACCGGCTTCGCCTTGACCTCGACGTCGAGCCCCTGCTCGCGCGCCTCGGTCTCGCTGAGCCCGACCCGTCCGAGCGGCGGCGTGAGGAAGATGGTCGTCGGCACGGCGACGCGGTCGGCGGTGGACCGCGTGCCCCTGCCACGCAGGTCGTCCTCGACGATCCGCTGGTCGTCGTAGGAGATGTAGGTGAACTGCGGCCCGCCGTTGACGTCGCCGACCGCGTAGACGCCCGCGGCGCTGGTCCGCAGGTGCTCGTCGACGGTGATCGCGCCGCGCTCGCCGGTCTCGATGCCGGCGGCGGCGAGGTCGAGGTCGGCGGTGCGGGGGTTGCGGCCCGTGACCACGAGGATCGCCTCGGCGGTCAGCGCCCGCTCGGCTCCGTCGACCTCGACGACGAGGTCGGCGCTCGACTCGCCGTCGACGACCCGGCGTGCGGTCGCGCCGAGGACGAAGGTGGTCCCCGCGTCCTCCATGGCCCCGCGCACGCTCGCGGCTACGTCCTCGTCCTCGCGGGGCAGGAGACGCTCGGCGACGTCGACGACCGTGACCTGCGAGCCGAACCGGGTGAACGCGTCCGCGAGCTCGAGCCCGATCGGCCCGGCGCCGAGCACGACGAGGCGCTCCGGCAGGGCGGCGAGCTCCTGGACGCCGGTCGAGTCGACGACGTACTCGCTCTCCCGCAGACCCTCGACCGGCGGGAACGCGGGCTCGGCTCCGGTGTTGACCACGACGTGCGTGCCGCGGACCGTGACGGTCCCGTCTGCCGTGGCGACCTCGACCGTGCGCTCGCCGACGAACCGGGCCGGGCCGTACAGGACGGTCGAGGACTCGTGGTCGTCGACCATCGCGAGGTTGGCGGTGCGGAGCTTGGCGGTGAGGGCGTCCCGGAAGTCGAGGGCGGAGCGGAACCAGCCCTCCGCGTCCTCGCCCCGGCGCTCGGCGGCGCGGTGGACGAGCGCCTTGGTGGGCACGCAGCCGATGTTGATGCACGTGCCGCCGACCATGTTGGGGTCGGTCTCGACGATGACGACCCGCTCCCCGGACGAGGCGTGGGAGCGCGCGAGCGTCTTGCCGCCCTTGCCCCAGCCGATGACGAGCAGGTCCGCCTCGAGCGTGGTTCCGGTGGTCATGGCACAACTCTTGCACCCGACGGTGCGAGGCGACAGCGGCGCGGTCCGCTCCTCGTCGTCGTGCCCGTGGTTGTGGCGGTGGCCGAACCCGTGGCCGAACGTGTCGTCGTGGTCGAGAGTGCGGCTCAGGTCGGCACGGGCGGCCCGTCGTGGTCGAGCGTGCGGGTCAGAGCCGGCCGAGCCGGGCGTCGTCGAGGGCGGTGAGCGCATCGGCGCCGAGCTCGGTGGTGACGCCCTGCCACGCGGCCTCGAGCTGCTCGACGCTCGAGACGCCGACCACCGGGAGCACCGGCCGCACGCGCTGGCTCATCCAGGCGAGCACGGTCTGTCCGGCGTCGAGCCCGGCGCCGGAGGCCACCTCGCTCAGCTTGAGCAGCGCGGGTCCGAGCGCCGCCGTGTGGTACTGCTCGGGGATCGGGCGCTCAGAGCGGGTGTACGCGCCGGACAGCAGCGGCGAGTAGCCGAGCAGCGTGAGGCCGGACCGGACCGACAGGTGCGCGACGGTGTCGTCGAGCAGGACGTGCGGCGAGAGGTCGGCGCCCTCGGCCGGCCGGAGGTAGGTGAAGCGCTGCTGGAGCGCGGTGTACCGGTGCGCGGTGGGGACGGCGAGCGCGTCGCGCAGCCGGACGGCCGAGAAGTTGCTCGCGGCGACCTGCCGGACGAGTCCCTCGTCGACGAGCGCGGACAGCGCCCCGAGGGTCTCGTCGAGCGGGGTGTGGTGGTCGTCGATGTGGGCGTAGAGCACCTCGACCCGGTCGGTGCGCAGCCGCCGCAGGGAGTCGGTGACCTGCCGCCGCACGGCACCGGCCCCGAGCCCCGTGGTCCCGCCCGGGCCGGGGCCGCCGGGCACCGGGAGGTTGCCGATCTTCGTGGCGAGGGTGACGTCGTCGCGGGCGACCGACCCGCGCTCGGCGAACCACGCGCCCAGCGTGCGCTCGGACTCGCCGCCGTCGCGGCCGGCCCAGTGCGCGTAGATGTTGGCGGTGTCCCACGAGGTGGCGCCGAGGTCGCGCGCCCGGTCGAGCACGTCGTGGGCGATCCGCGCCGGCACGTGCGTGCCGAAGTACATCGTGCCGAGCGTGAGCGGGTGGGCGGCGAGCAGCGAGTCGGTCACCAGAGCGATCCTTCCGGGCGGGGTGCGTCGTCGGCGGGTGCGTCGTCGATGGGTGCTGCGCCCTCGGGGACGGGTCCGGGCTCGGTCATGAGACCGACGTCGGGAACGGGCCCGGGCTCGGGGACGAGACCGAGGTCGGCCGCCGTCTGCTCGACCACCCGCGCCCACACCGCGTCGGCGTCCGCCACGCCACCGGTGAGGTGACCGAACAGGTCGAGGGACACGAAGCCCATGATCGTCGACCAGGCGCCGATGCCGCGGGCGATCGCGGCCGGCGAGGGCGGTGTCGGATCTTCGGTGATCGCCTCCGGGACGAGGTCACCGATGAACGAGGTCATCGGGGCGAGGGACCGGGTAAGTGCATCGTCGTCGGGCTCCGTGGCCTCGTCGGACATGGTGATCTCGCCCGGCACGGTGATGTCCGGGAAGAGCGCGATGATCGGGGCGAGGACGCGCAGCGCGGAGGTCGTCGTCGTGTCCGGCGCCGCGTACCCCGGGATGGGGGAGCCGTAGATGAGGGCGTAGTCGTGCGGGTGGGAGACCGCCCAGCCGCGCAGCGCCCTGCACCAGGCTCGCCACCGGTCGGCGGGGTCGGCGTGGTCGGCCAGGGCGGCCACGGCGGCGTCGGTGAGTTCCGCCAGCTCGTCGTAGGCGGCGGTGATGAGCGTGGTGACGAGCTCGTCGCGGCTGGCGAAGTGGCGGTAGATCGCCGACGACGCCATGCCCAGCTCGCGGGCGACGGCGCGCAGCGAGAGCTGTCCCGGCCCGACGATCCCGAGCTGGCGCCGCGACTCCGCGACGATCCGGCGCCGGACCTCCGCGGTGGCCAGGGCGCGGGCGCTCGTGGGCGCGTGCTCGGTGTCCATCGGGCCAGTATGACTCATCCGGTGAGCGCTCGCCCCGTTGGGCGATCATGCGAACTTTTTGTGAGCACTGCTCTTGTGTGATGGGGCAGTGAGGTCTAGCGTGGCTTTCGTGAGCACCGCTCACTGATATGAACACCGCTTCGTCCGGCTCGTCCCTCTCGACCGCAGGAGTCCCTCATGTCCCACCACCTCGTCGTCGGAGCCGGCCCCGTGGGCCGCGCCGTCGCCCGCCACCTCGTCGCCCGCGGCGAGGACGTCACGCTCGCCAGCCGTTCCGGGACCGGTCCGCTGGTCGAGGGGGCGCGCCGCGTCGCCGTCGACGCCACCAGCGCCGCGCAGCTCGGCGAGCTCGCCGACGGCGCCGCCGTCCTCTACAACTGCCTCAACCCCGCCGGCTACCACCTGTGGGAGAAGGAGTGGCCGCCGCTGCACGAGGCGCTCCTCGCCGCAGCCGCCTCGAGCGGTGCCGTGCTCGCGACCGTCGGCAACCTCTACCCGTACGGGCGCGTGACCGACCCGATGACCGGGTCGACCCCGGAGGCGCCCGCCGAGCACAAGGGCGAGCTGCGGGCCCGGATGACCGCCGAGGCCATGGCGGCGCACCGCGAGGGCCGCCTCCGCGCCGTCGAGGTCCGCGCCTCGGACTACATCGGCGCCTCGGTCGGTCAGAACGGGCACGCCACCCGGAACATCGACCGCATCCGCGCGGGCAAGAGCGTGCAGGTCGTCGGGGCCACGGACGAGCCGCACTCGTGGACCTTCGTCGACGACGTCGCGGCAGCTGTCGTCGCGGCCGCCGCCGATCCCGCGCTGCACGGCCGCACCTGGCTCGTGCCGACCAACCCGCCGCGCACCCAGCGCGAGCTCACGGGCGATCTCGCCGCCGCTGCCGGGGTGGGGGTGCCGAAGGTGAGTGCGATGCCCACCTGGCTGCTCGTCGTCGTCGGGTGGTTCGTCCCCCAGATGCGTGAGATCCGAAAGATCGACCACCAGTTCACCGCGCCGTACGTCGTCGACTCGTCCGAGGCGGAGGCCGCTCTCGGGTTCGGCCCGACCCCGTGGGACGAGGTCCTGCGCGCCACCCTCGCCCCGGAACGGACCGCCGACCCGCGTCCCGCCGAGCACTGACGGCGCAGGGGCGCAGGGCCCGAGGGCGAACGACGACGGCGCACCCCGCGATGGGGTGCGCCGTCGTGCGCGTGCCGCCGTTCAGGGGCGGTTCGGGAGGTGCCGGATCAGCTGCCCGCGCGGACCTTGTCCTCGATCGCCTGACCGGTGGCCTGGTCGACCGCCTTGACGTAGAGGAAGACGCGCTCGCGCACCGGCTCGCTCACGCCGCCGAGCAGCGAGCCGGCGATCTGGTCGACGTACTCGGCGCGCTGGGCGTCGTCCCAGACCTCGCGGACCAGGGTCCCCGGCTGGCCGAAGTCGTCGTCGTCCGCCCGGAGCGTGTAGGCCTGGCGGACCATCTCGCCGTCGGACTCCCAGCCCTCGTCCTCGACCCCCTCGTAGTCGGAGTAGTCGCGGCCGTAGGAGTTGGGCACGTAGTTCGGCTGCGCGCCGCTGTGCTCGTACTCCATCGGTCCCGCCTGCCCGTAGTTGTTGACCTCGACGATCGGCTTGTTGACGGGCAGCTGGTTGTAGTTCGGGCCGATCCGGTAGCGCTGCGCGTCGGCGTAGGCGAAGACCCGGCCGAGCAGCATCTTGTCCGGGCTGAAGCCGATGCCCGGGACGGTGTTCGACGGGGCGAACGCGGCCTGCTCGATCTGGGCGTGGTGGTTGACCGGGTTCGTGTCCAGCGTCATCGTGCCGACCTCGATGAGCGGGTAGTCGGCGTGCGGCCACACCTTGGTGAGGTCGAACGGGTTGAACCGGTAGGTCCTCGCGTCCTCGTAGGGCATGACCTGGACGGAGAGCTTCCACGACGGGTGGTCGCCGCGGGCGATCGCGTCGAACAGGTCGCGGCGGTGGTGCTCGGCGTCTGTTCCGGCGAGCTCGTCCGCCTCTGCGTTGGTCAGGTACTCCATGCCCTGGTTGGTGTGGAAGTGGTACTTCACCCAGAAGCGCTCGCCGGCCTCGTTGACCCACTGGTAGGTGTGCGAGCCGTAGCCGTTCATGTGGCGCCACGTGCGGGGCAGGCCGCGCTGGCCCATGAGGTAGGTGACCTGGTGGGCCGACTCGGGGTTGAGCGTCCAGAAGTCCCACTGCATGTCGTTCGAGCGCAGGCCCGAGTCGGGGAGGCGCTTCTGCGAGTGGATGAAGTGCGGGAACTTCATCGGGTCGCGGACGAAGAACACCGGGGTGTTGTTGCCGACCAGGTCGTAGTTGCCCTCGGTCGTGTAGAAGCGCAGCGAGAAGCCGCGGACGTCGCGCCACGTGTCGGGCGAGCCGAGCTCACCGGCGACGGTGGAGAAGCGGGCGAGCATCTCGGTGCTGGCGGCCGGCTGGAAGACGGCGGCCTTGGTGTACGCGGAGACGTCGTTCGTCACCTCGAACCGGCCGAAGGCGCCGGAGCCCTTGGCGTGCGGGCGGCGCTCCGGGACGGACTCGCGGTTGAAGCGGGCGAGCGACTCGACGAGCTTGACGTCGTGCAGGAGGAGCGGACCGTTCGGGCCGACGCTCAGCGAGTTCCGGTCGCTGACGGCGGGCGCGCCGTTCTCGCGCGTGCTGGCTCCGGTGGGCGTGGTGCCCTGCGGGAGCGGACCGAGCGTGTCGATGCTCGGGTCGTGCGGGACAGGTGCGTTGTCTGCAGTCAAGGAAACCCTCTCTCGATGTCGCGACCGGCATGTCCGGTGCCGGTCGTGCTCCTGTCCGGGCAGGCCAGGGCGTGCCCGGTGCGTGCTGTTCTCTCTCGGTTCTTGCTCGGTCGAACCCCGGTGCTGCCCGATCCATTCCCGTTTCCATGATTTGGAATCGATGTGCGGGCCGTGTGGTGCCGTTCTCGTCTGTGGGGGGGAGTGGCGGTGCGGTCAGGGGCCCGCGCCGAGGTGACCCCAGGATATGACGCGGTGACGTGACGTGGGGAGCGGGTCCGATGCGCGGACCGGGTGGTCGGAACGTGCCGGGGCGACCGCGGGTCAGCAGTCGGCGCCGACCTGGACCGGGGCGGTGATCGACGTGACCACGCCGTCCTCGGCGCCGACCGAGACACTCATCTCGGCCGGGCCCCACTCCGTCTGCTCCGTCAGCACGTCGAGGTTGATGTAGTCGTACGCGGTCCCCTCGTGGACGGCCGAGGACGTGGGTGCCTGCGGGTGGGCGGCGATCACGGGGCTGATCGGGTGCCCGAGGGCCACGCCGGTCGGGCCGGTCACCGTCGCGGCGCCGGCCGGTGCCGCGGGGTCGGTGAGGTAGACGCGCCACTCGGTCGCGTCGGGCGCCGTGCCGGGACGGATGAGGTGCAGACCGGCCCAGGTCGTGATCGTGCTGTCGACCGAGCAGTAGCCGTCGCCGGGGACGAACTCCTCGGCGCCGGGGCCGAACAGCTCGGACAGGGCGTCGGTCGCGGCGGTGGCCGGCCCGGCGTAGGGCAGGGAGACGAGCGTGGTGCCGTCGTCGGCGAGGAGGTCGAGGCCGCCGGTCATGATCTGGACGGTCGCCGCCCCGGCGGGCCCGGCCGCGGGGTCGGGCTCCGCAGCCTCGGGGTCCTCCGCCTCGGTCGCTCCCGGCTCGGCCGGCTCGGCCGGATCGACCGGTTCCACCGCCTCGACCGGCTCGACGGGCCCGGACGCGCCCGCGCGGAACAGGGCGACGCTCGTCGTCGACTCGGCGGCCGTGCCGATCTGCTCCCAGGTCTGCAGGTCGGAGCTGCGGTAGACGCCTCCCGCGGCCGGCGGGTCGGTCGTGCTGGCGCCGACGTAGTCGTCGACGGCCAGCCATTCGCCGTCGCCCGGGTTGAGACCGGTGAGCACGAGGCGGTCGGGCTGGGTGGGGCCGATCGCCCAGGTCGTCCCGTCGGGGCTCGTACCGGCCGAGCCGATGGGAAGGTCCCACTCGGCGTTGTTCGCCGGGTCGGCGATGCGCTCGCCCCCGACGAAGCCCCACTGCTGCCCGTCGTGGGCGAGGTCGAGGCGGACGATGTCGTCCTCGAGCGCCGACCGGGTCCACGTGATCGTGTCCGTGCTGGTGAAGAGCACCTGCATGCAGGTCCGGAACTGGCACTCGGTCGCCGTGGCGATCCAGCGTCCGTCGCCGTAGGCCACCGAGTTCATGCCCTGGTACCGCATCTCGCCCGAGCTGCCCATGAAGGGGTTCTCGTACGGGTCGGTCGTGGCGACGCGTTCCCAGGTCTCGCCGTCGTCGCTGCGGTAGATCGCGCCGCTCGACCCGTCGCCCTCGCCGCTCTCCTCGGCGAACGACCGGTCCCCGACGGCGACCCACGTGCCGTCCCCGTAGGCGACCGCGGTCAGCGGGTCGATGACGTCGATCGCCGGTCCCCAGGTCAGCCCGTCCGTGGACGTGTGGATCGCGCCCCCGTACCGGTCGTTCACCCCGACGGCGACGGCCAGTCCCTCACCGGCGGCGACGTCGAGCATGGGTGTGGTCTCGAGGGCGACGCTCCATTCCACGCCGTCGGGGCTGGTCTGGATGGTGCCGGACGCGGGGGCGCCCGACGGGTCGTACTGCGCCTGGACGTGCGTCGAGGACGTCGCGAGGTAGACCGTTGCGCCGGAGTGCGGGCCGACCGTGCGCTCGACGAGCTCGCCGGTGTCGAGGTTGGCGACCGTGAAGGCCGAGACGGCGTCGGCGGCCGGGGTCACGCTGACGACGCGGTCGAGGGCGAGCCCGTCCCAGGCGGCGCCGACCGTCTCGGCCTGCGCGACCGGGCCCGGCAGGTCGGGGGCCACGAGCGGGTTGCCGCACTCGCACCGCACGGCGGGGGCGCCGCGGTCGTCGACCATGACGGCGGATCCCGCCTGCAGCACCGCCTGGTGCGGGGTGGCGGCGCCGCCGGAGAACCCGTGGTTGGTGACGAGCGTGTCGGTGGTCAGCACCACGGAGGTCAGGCCGTCGACGTACTCGGGGATCGCCTCGGCGTCGATGTCGAGGACGCCGGCCCAGGCAGCCGCCTTCTCGTCGTCGTCGGCGAGGAAGGCGACCAGCGACTCCGGGTCGCAGACGTCGCTCACGCTCGACCCGCCGTACAGGCCCGGTGCCGTTCCGGAGACGGTCGAGGTGCTCGTTCCCGGGGTGGTGCTCGCGCCCGTGGTCAGCTCGGCCGTCCGCGCGACGATCGTGTCGACGAAGGGCGAGCTCGTGTCGATCTCCGGGGCGGTGACCGTCTCGGTGAACGGGCTCTCGCCCGGCTCGTCGGCTGGCTCGAGCTTGACGACGTGCACCGCCTCGGTGGCGTCTCCGCCGCTCGCGGCCGGGGCGACTGGGTCGGTGGACGCGCCGTCCGTCTCGTCGAGGAGACGCACCGCGACCAGGGTCGCCGCGACGACCGCGGCCACTGCGACGAGCGCGACGAGGACGAGGACGATCGGGCGGCGTGGTCGGGGGGGCCGTGCGGGCATGGCGTCGGGTGCGGACATGGTGGTGCCCTTCGAGGGGTGCGCGAGAGCCCGTGGGCTGTCCGGGGGGACCGCAGGTGGCGCGAGCGTAGGGCTCGGGTCGGCGCGCGCGACAGCCTCGAGGGCGTCGTTCCCTCATGTCCGGCACAGGTTCGGCACCTGCTCGGCGCCGGCTAGGCACTGCCTCGACGCTCCGGGCGGGGCGGCTCGGGCCGCGAGCTCGGCACGCCCCGGCGAACCCCTCGGCGTATGTTCGAGGTGTCGGCGTCGACCCGATCGGGCGCCGCGCGAGTGGGCGAGGAGGAACGGATGGGACTCCGGATCAAGCGTGTCTACGACGACGCGGCCGAGGCGGACGGGTACCGCGTGCTCGTCGACCGCATCTGGCCGCGCGGCGTGAAGAAGGAGGACGCTCGCATCGACGAGTGGCTCAAGGACGTCGCCCCGTCGACCGACCTGCGGAAGTGGTTCGGCCACGACCCGGACAGGTACGAGGAGTTCGCCGGCCGTTACGAGTCCGAGCTCGACGGGTCCGACGCCCTGAGTCATCTCGAGGACCTGGTCGACGAGCACCGCACGGTCACCCTCGTCTACGCCGCGAAGGACACCGAGCACAGCCACGCGAAGGTGCTCGCCGGCCTGCTCTGAGCGGAGGTGCGGCCTGCACCACCCGTCGTCGACGCCTCGCTCGGGGGCCGAACCAGCGGGACGGGCTCGGGGCTGCAACGCTGGTTGGATGCGAACCGTCGGAGTTGAGGAAGAGCTTCTGCTCGTCGAGGCCGGCACCGGTCGTGCGTTGCCGGTGGCGTCGGAGGTGATCGCCCGCGCCGAGGAGCGAGGCTCGGGCGCGAACGCTGGCGAAGGCGTCGTCGGACTGCTCGAGAGCGAGCTCCAGCAGCAGCAGGTCGAGAGCAAGACGCACCCGACGATCGAGCTCTCCGCCGTCGAGTCCGAGCTCCACTCCCTCCGGCGCGCCGCCGACGACGCAGCCCAGGAGGTCGGTGCCCGGCTCGCGGCGATCGCGGTCTGCCCGACACCCGTCGTCCCCGTGACCACGCCGTCCCCGCGCTACCGGGAGATCGCCGAGCGCTTCGGCCCGATCGCGACCGAGAGCCTCACGTGCGGGCTCCACGTGCACGTGCGGGTGGCCGACGCCGAGGAGGCGGTCGGCGTGATCGACCGGATCCGCGTGTGGTTGCCCGTGCTGCTCGCCCTGAGCGCGAACTCCCCCTACGTGGAGGGGCTCGACACCGGGTACGGCAGCTACCGGTCGCAGGTCCAGCACCGGTGGCCGTCGTCGGGACCGAGCGAGCTGTTCGGCTCGGCGCGCGCGTACGAGGAGACCGTGGCGTCCATGCTCGGCACGGGGGTCCTCATGGACCGCGGGATGGTCTACTTCGACGCCCGGACGTCGGCGGACCACCCGACGGTGGAGCTCCGTGTCGCGGACATCTGCCTGAGCGCCTCCGAGGCGGTCCTCGTGGCCGCGTTCGCCCGCGCCATGGTGGAGACGGCGGCACGACGCTGGGCGGACGGCGAGCCCGCGCCGGCGGTTCCGGCGGCCGTGATCCGGCTCGCGCAGTGGCAGGCGGCCCGGCACGGACTGACCGGCGATCTGCTCGACCCGCGCACCGCCCGGCCCGCACCTGCGTGGGAGGTGCTGGACGGCGTCGTCGACGAGCTCCGGCCTGCCCTGCGCGAGACCGGCGACGAGGAACGTGTCACCGACGGACTCGCGCGCCTGCGCGAGGCCGGGACCGGGTCCGAGCGTCAACGAGCGGAGCTGGAACGGACCGGGAGCATGGAGCGCCTGATGGACTTCGTCGTCCGGGAGACCTCGGCGTCCGGTCCTGCCGGGACGTGACGGGCGCCGTTCCGTCCGCGGCGACTACCCGCGTGCGCCCTCCCACGGGTAGCCCGCCTCGACGAGCACCGCGCGGTGCCGGTCCTTGTCGCCCTCGACCTCGGCGTCGAACAGCGACCGACCCTGCGCGGTCTCGATGACGAGGTGCGAGCCCCGGCGGTAGGTCGCGGCCACGTCGTCGCGGTCGATGACACGCTCGACGTCGCCCCCGCGGACGACCTCGATCTCGCCCGGTCCGACGCGTAGCACCGGGGTGCGCGAGACGACGACCAGGCCGATCAGCAGCCCGACGACGAGGCCCAGCAGCGGCCGCCCCCACACGAGCCACGACTGGTCGAACGAACCGAGGAGCTCGAGCGGGCCCTGGAACGGCATCCACGGCAGGCTCGACGCCCAGCCCGCGAGCACGGGGACCAGCGCGCCGACGATCGCCCCGGCGCCGCCGAAGATGACGAGCACCCACGCGCGGTCGGATCCGCTGAAGCCCCCGATGGTGGTCGTTCCGGAGGGCTGACCTGCCGGTTCGTCGTCGGGCGTCGCTGCGTCGTCCGGGTGTCCCGCGTCCATGGTCGGCAACGGTAGCGAGGTGGGTAGGCCCGCAGGTGGGTGGCACGGGGTGTCGGGATGGATCGGAGAGCGGGGGCACGACGACGAACGGCAGCCGTGATGGCGCTGAGCCGCACTCTCGACCGGTCGGGGGCGATTCCCCACCGCAATCTCGACGTGCACCAACCGCTGTGAGTGTGGGGGTGGCTGGTCTGGGACTGGCTGGCAGGGTGGTGGCTGGTCGTTCCGCTCGTGGGTGTGACTCGGCGAACCGCAGACCCCTTGTTGGGGGTGTCTGGAGATTGATCTGTCCGCCCATGGGTGGGGTGGCCGGCACCGTCCTGGCCCATCTCGGAGACCTGATCAGAAGGTTGTCCGCCACTGGTGTGGCGTGACTCGTCACAGTGTTGTCCCGAGGTGACTCCTACCCAGAACGGCACCGGCCACCAGCGACCAGACCATCCACTCATTGGTAGGAAGGACACCAGGCCGCTATGGCTATCGTCGCGCACTCCCATCCGTTCGTCATCGGGGTCGACACCCACGCCCAGACCCATTCGTTGGCGGTGCTGGCCGCCCGCGGCGAGCTGATCGATTCTGCCCAGTTCCCGACCACGCCTGCGGGCATGGCCCGCGCGATCGCCTGGGCCGCTCGCCGCACCGGGGCCGATATGGCCGCGTTGTGGGTCATCGAGGGCGCCGCGTCCTACGGCGCGACCCTGGCCGGCGTTGTCCAGGACGCCGGCTATCAGGTCGTGGAGGCCGCGCGGATGAACCCGCGCGGGAACCGGGGCGTGGGTAAGTCCGATGCCCTGGATGCCTACCGCATCGCGGCCGCCGTCCTCCCGCTTCAGGTCAGCCGGCTGCGTCACCTCCGCGCCGCTAGTGGGGTACGGGCCGCGCTGCGGGTCCTGCTCACCGCCCGCGAGCAGATGAACAGCGAACGTACCGCGGCCACGAACGCGCTGACCGCGCTGCTGCGCGTCAGCGACCTGGGTATCGATGCGCGCCGGGCCCCGGGCAAGAAGGTGATCGCCATGATCAGCCGGTGGCGCGAGCGCGATGAGGACATCGCGACCGCGACCGCCCGCAGCGAGGCCGTCCGCCTGGCCGCCCAGATCCTGGCCCTGGACGTCGAGCTCGCCACGAACAAGAAGCGCATCACCGTTCTGGTCAAGTCCAGCCTGGCCGCGCCGCTGCTCGAGATGCATGGTGTCGGGCCGATCACCGCGGCCGTGTCACTGACCGTGTTCTCCCACCCGGGCCGGTTGCGTTCCGAGGCCGCGTTCGCGGCCCTGGCCGGGGTCAGTCCGATCCCGGCCTCCTCGGGCAACACCGTGCGACACCGCCTCAACCGCGGGGGCGACCGGCAACTGAACAGGGTCCTGCATACCGCGGTCGTGACCCGGATGAGTCACGACCCCGAGACCCGCGCCTACGTCGAACGCCGCGCCGGCGAGCACCGCACCAAGGCCGAGATCCGCCGCTGCCTCAAGCGCTACCTCGCCCGCCGCATCTTCCGCACCCTCAACAGCACCCCCGAACCCACCATGGCCGCTTGACGAAACATAGAAGGATCAATCTCGA
>NZ_JBUZNL010000021.1:0-35328 GCF_055326485.1 Georgenia sp. G2120
TGAACCGCCCTGGATCTTCCGGAGGGTGGTTGGTTACGCGACCTCCGGTTCGGGGGTCACGGTCGTAGCCTGCCGGTGAGCGTGTTCGAACTCAACGGGTGGCAGCTGCCCGATTGAGGAGTGGAGGCGGTCGTGGTTGTACCAGTGGACCCAGCGGGCGACTTGCCACTCGACCTCGGCGTGGTTCTTCCAGGTCGGGCCGCCGTCGTTGATCGCCTCGGTCTTGAACAGTCCGATCGTCGACTCGCACAGCGCGTTGTCCAGTGCGTCGCCGACGGTGCCGATGGATCCGGCGATGCCGGCCTGGGCCAACTCGGCGGTCAGCGCCAGCGATACGTATTGCGACCCGGCATCGGAGTGGTGGACGAGCCGGCCGTGTTCCCAGTGGGCTCCGGCGCGGTGACGCACGTCGATCGCCTGACGTAGGGCGTCGGTGACCAGGAAGGTCCGCATGCTCGTTGCGACTCGCCAGCCCAGGATCCGGCGGGAGTAGACGTCCACGACGAAGGCGACGTAGACGAACCCGGTCAGCGTCCACACGTAGGAGAAGTCGGCCACCCACAGCTGGTCGGTCGCAGTAGGCACGTGCCAGCCGCGCTTGACCAGGTCGGGGTGACGTGGCGCCTGGGCCGACCGCCGAGTCGTGGTGGTGCGGTGTCGTCCCCGCACTGCGCCGGTGATCCCGGCGATGGCCATGAGCCGGGCGACCTGGTCGCGCCCAACATCGAAGCCGGCGCGGCGGGCGGCATGCCAGAGCTTGCGCACCCCGTACACGCCCCAGTTCTCCCGGTGCAGCGTCACCAGCGCGTTGACGAGGTAGGCCTCCTCCAACAGCGCCTGGCTCACAGGACGGGCTTTGTGGGCGTAGTAGGTGGACGGCGCGATCTTTATCCCGTGCACGGACAGCACGGCGCAGATCGGCTCGACGCCGAACCGGTCCCTGTAGGTGTCGATGTAGGCCACGATCACTTGAGTCGGCGGTCGAGCTCCGCCTGAGCGAAAAACGCTGACGCGGTCTTGAGGATCTCGTTCGCCCGCTCGAGTTCGGCCACGCGCTTCTTCAACGCGCGGACCTCCTCGGACTCACTCGAGCGAGTGGTCGCGGGCCGGGCGCCGCTGGCGTGCTCGGCCTCCTCGATCCAGTTCCGCAGCGTTGCGGGGTTCACGTCCAGGAGCGAGCCGACGTGCTTGCGGGCTCCCAGCTTCGACTCGGTGCCCTCGCCGAGCTTCTCGCGGTACATCCGCACCGCCCGCTCCCGGAACTCACCGTCGTATCTCCTCGGTGCTGACATGGGGATCAGTCTCCCTTGCTAGATCAGCACCCTCCAGGAGATCCAGGGCGGTTCAGATAGAGGACACACACCTCGGTCACAACCGGGAACTGACGGATCGTCTTGCCATTGACGTTCCCCGCGATGTGCGAAAGTCCCTTGTCCCAAATGATCGTTTGCACATAGTCCCAGCCTTGCCTGTCAAGCTCGGCGTGTACGGTCGCCCAACCGACCTCGGTGCCCCAGAACCAAAGCGTCGTGCCTGGCGTGGCTGCGTTCGACCACTCCTTGATGTGCTCTCGATACCAGTCCACCAGATCCGTGGCATCCACGGTGTCACCGTGGAATCCACGTACGCCGTACGCTCCATCGCTGATGATCGTGGTCGGCGTTGGCCACTGTGAGTATGCGTGCCTGACGTCGCCCTCGAAGAGGGAGAACGCGTCCGGGACCGGCGTTAACGCACCGCCGGTTGCGTCCTTGGTTGTGTCCGCGACCAACGCCAATGCGCCACGGGTCGTCGAGCCTTCGGACCTGCGGCGTCCTGACGGCATGCTCCCGCCCCTTCTCCATGAGGTGTTGTTCTCCTGCCTCGCATGCTATGGGCCACGCGGCAGGCGCGCGGGCAGGGTCCAGCCCGTGTCATACCCCTCGTCACCCCGCACTCCGGCGGTCCTCACGTCGTGCACTCAAGCGCTGTGCCTGGACGAGCTGCTTGACCCGACCCAAGTGTGAGGCGTGGTCGTGTGCCTCCCACTGTCGGCTTCACCATGAAAGTAGCCTCAGGATGTGATGGACAACTCCCTGCTGGACAGTGCTCGCCAGCATCGCCTATCAGTTCGGCCCTGATTCGTGCCCGCCCGCAAGACACGCCAGTACGTCGCCGCCGCTGTCGAGTCACTGACGCTCGCCATCGAACTCTTCAATCGACCGAGCCCTGCGGGCAGGGAGCACGCGACCGTGATGATGACAGCGCACGCTTTCGAGATGCTCTTGAAAGCTGCAATCTATGATGAGCGTCGAAAGGTCAGGTTCTCCGGGAGCGACCGCTCATTCGACCTCGGCAAGTGCGTGACCGTGGCCGAGACCTCCCTCGGCATCATCGACGCGGGAGATCGCGTGGTGCTGCTCGCCCTGAAGGAAGATCGGGACGCCGCCACCCATGACGTCATCTCCATGAGCGATGACGTGCTGTGGCTCCATCTTCGATCAGCGGTAACGATCTTCCGGAAGGTGCTCCTCGGTCTAACGGGTCAGGACCTCACCGATGTGATGCCCGGGCGAGTCCTCCCAGTCTCGGCGAGCCCTCCTACGGAGGTGGGCCTCGTTGTAGGGAAAGAATTCGAGCACATCGCAGAGCTCCTTCGTCCGGGCCGGCGGCGGACTGCAGATGCGCGGGCTCGGCTGCTCCCGCTGATGGCACTGGATCGAGCTGTTCGCGGGGAGACGGAGCCACCGACCGAGGCCGACGTCAGTCTAACTCTCCGTGCGGTCAAGGACCAAGAAAACTGGGAGGCCGTCTTTCCCGGTGTCGTCGGGCTGCGGCTCGTGGGAGGACCGCGTCCGTCAGACCAGGTCCAGGAAATTAGCTTGAAGATCGACCCCAAACGGGGCGATCTAGCCGCCCGCCCCGCGCAGGACGGAGAGGAGGCCATCGCTTACCGGGAGGTGGACACGTTCGACCGCTACTCACTCAAGTTGAGCAAGCTTGGAGAGAAACTGGGACTGACTCGGCACCAGGGGCTAGCGGTGATTCATGCTCTTGGCCTCCGGGCGGACGCCAAGTGCTACAGAGAGAAGCGGACTGCCAACGGTCATGTTCAGTTCCAAGGACTGAGCAACATCGCGCTAGAGCGTGCAAAGAAGGCGTTGGCCGACGGGCTGGACGTGGACCAGGCCGTGACTGATTACAACGCGCACATCGCCAGCAAGGCCAAGCCCGGCACGAATCGAAGATGAACGGGCCCGAGCCGGGGAATGTGCTCGGCGCGCCCTGCGAGGAGATTGTGGCTACGAACCACAGTGCGCTCCTGACGGGCGCTCACGGTCTGCCTAGAAAAGCTCGTTTACGGCACAGGGCTGCTGGTTCAGTCGATGCTGTATAGTTCAGCGCATGCTGACCATTGCTACTCGTCTGGACGCGATGAACCGGTTGGGCCGGGCACTGGCCGACCCAACACGGTCACGGCTCCTCATGACGTTGCTGGAACGGCCGGCCTATCCGGCAGAGCTGGCACGCGACCTCGGGCTGACGCGCTCGAACGTGTCGAACCATCTGGCGTGCCTGCGCGACTGCGGCATCGTGGTCGCCGAGCCCGAGGGCCGCCAGACACGTTACGAGATCGTCGACCCGCACCTGACGCGGGCACTCCGCGCGCTGGTCGAGGTCACCCTCGCGGTGAACGAGAACGCTCCCTGCATCGATCCTGCCTGCCCGGTTCCCGGGTGCGCCAACGCCGGGACTGACGCGTGATCCTGTCCTCGGTCCTGCAGGCGATCGGCCTGTTCATTGCCACCAACATCGACGACATCATCGTGCTCTCGCTGTTCTTCGCCCGTGGTGCGGGGCAACGCGGGACAACGGCCCGGATCACCGCAGGCCAGTACCTGGGCTTCGCGGGCATCCTGGGCGCCGCCGTACTCGTGTCGCTGGGCGCGGGAGCGTTTCTTCCCCGGGAAGCCATCCCGTACTTCGGGCTCATACCCCTGGCCCTGGGACTGTGGGCCGCGTGGCGGGCATGGCGCGGGGGCGATGACGACGACGACGATGCCAAGGTCGAGGGCAAGAACGTCGGTGTCTGGACCGTCGCCGCGGTCACCTTCGCCAACGGAGGAGACAACATCGGCGTCTACGTCCCGGTCTTCCTCAACGTGGGACCCGCGGCCGTGGTCGCCTACTGCGTCGTCTTCCTCCTGCTCGTCGCGGTCCTCGTGATGCTGGCCAAGTTCATCGCCACCCGCCGACCGATCGCCGAAGTCCTCGAACGCTGGGAACACGTCCTGTTCCCGATCGTCCTGATCGGCCTTGGCGTCGTCATCCTCGTCAGTGGAGGAGCCTTCGGTCTCTAAACGCGTCCTCCGGGACAGTGGCGTGATGGCCCCTTGCTTGATCGCACCGTCACCCAGCACCGACAGAACCCCGCCATATAAGTACCAAGACCACAGATGACCGCACCGGTCGACCCAGGTGTGGACGTGAGAGGACCTTCTGCGACGATTCCGTCATGGCCCAGCCCCTCGGCCCGACGCCGCTCGCCGAGCGGTCCCTCGCCCCGGACCTCGCCCGTGGCGCGATGCTCCTGCTCATCGCCCTCGCCAACGTCCGGGCGTTCGTCGACGTCCCGACCCAGGGCCTGAGGGGCTACCCGGACCCCGACGGGACCTCCGCTCTCGACGACGCCGTGGCACTGGTCCAGCTTCTCCTCGTCGACGGACGCGCCTACCCCCTGTTCGGCCTGCTCTTCGGGTACGGCGTCTGGCAGCTGGCCTCTCGCCGTCTCGACCGGGGCTGGAGCGCCGACGCCGTCGTCTCGATCCTTCGGCGTCGGTCCGTCCTGCTCCTGGCCGTCGGCGCCGTGCACGGGATCCTCTTCTTCCCCGGGGAGATCATCGCGGCGTACGGCGTCTTCCTGCTCCTGTTGCCAGGAGCGATGGTGCGTGGCCGCGACCAGGCGCTCGTGGCGTGGTCGGCGATCGGCGGCATCGTCATCCTTCTGCTCCTTGCGGGTGCCGGGACGTTCGTCGGCCAGGTGGCGCCGATGACGACGAGCTGGGGGACCGCTGTCACCGAGCACCTCACCGCCTGGCCGCCGGGGGGCGTCCTGTCCAACGCTCTCGGCGTGAGCGTGACCGTGCCGCTCGGTGTCCTCGCCGCCCGGCACGGACTGCTCGACCACCCGGACGAGCACCGCGGCCTCCTGGCCCGGTGCGCCGTCGTCGGCCTCGGTGCCGCGATCGTGCTGGGCGCCTGGTACGCCCTCGTCGCGGCCGGTGCACTCCCGGCTCCGTCGCCGGCCGTGGCGCCGGTGATGGCCCTGCTCCACGGCGTCGGTGGCTACGCGGGCGGCATCGGGTACGCGGCGCTGTTCGGTCTCCTCGCGGCGGGTCGGTCCGAACGCGCGCGAGACGGTCACGCACGAGCCAGTCACACGCGCGACGACCACACGCGCGACGCCCGCGCACGAGACAACGACACACGAGCGAGCCACGCGCGAGCGAGCCACGCGCGACACGACCGCCGACGCGACGGGCACGCGTCCGGCATGATCAGGTCGCTGGGCCGGATGTCGATGAGCGGGTACCTGCTGCAGACGGCGGTGTTCGTCGTCGTGCTCGTCCCGTGGGGTCCGATCGCACTCGGACGTGACATCTCCACGATGTCTGCCGCGCTGGTGGCCGTGGGCGCGTGGGTGCTCGGCCTCGTCGTCGCGGTGACGCTCGGACCGACCGGCCGGCGCGGACCGTTCGAGGCGGTCGTGCGGTGGTGGACCTACCGGGGCGCGGGCGGGCGCGGGCCGAGCCGGCGGGTGACAGGCGAGAGACCTGGCGGCCTTGGTTCGAGCGGTCGTCGGTCGAGCGACGACGGATCCGGTAGCCAGCGGTCGACCCATCGCAGATCGGGCTAGCGCCGCTCGACCGAACGCAGGTCGGGCTAGCGCGGATCGACCTCGACGCTCGGCACGTCGATCACCTCGGGTCCGCCCGCGGGGTCGGCAGATCGGCGGGCACGACGGCGTCGGCCGTAGCGCCGCACGGCCAGCACCCCGAGCACCAGCACGACGACGACGAGCACCCCCACCGCGACAGGCAGGAGGATCGCCGAGGCCACGAGAGCGAGCGAGGTGGCGTCCTCGGCCGTCGACGCCACCGGTGCCGCCGCCCCGGCGGTGCCGACGTTGAGCAGTGGCCGGGACAGCGACTTGCCGCCGTGCACGATCAGCGCGAGAAGGACTCCGGCGGCGATCGGCACCCACGCGCCGCCCTCCGCGAGCCGGGCCGGGTCCTCGACCGCGGGCGTCACGCTCTCGACGCCCGCGCTGAACGCGATCCCGCCGGAGGTCGGTCGGACGACGGTCTGCAGCACGTCGTTGACCGAGTCGACGGCAGGAATCTTGTCGGCGACCTCCTCGATGACGAGGAGCGCGCCGAGGACGAGGAGCGCCGGCCAGCTCTCGAGCCACGCCCATCCGTCGGGCAGCGTGAGCAGGTCGGTGAACCGGCCGAGGACGCCGAGGGCGACGAGCGGGATGTAGGCGTTGAGGCCCGCGGCGAGCGCGAGCCCCGACGCCGCGAGGAGCTCCATCCGGCAAGGGTGCCAGCGGCACGGCCCGGTGGCGCGGCGACACGGCGGCGCGGTGCGGCGGCCCTGGAGACCTGCACACCTACAGTGACCGCATGGCGAAGGGGAACGAGGGTCGTCGGCAGGAGCCGCGCCCCAGGTCGTGGGAGTCCCCTCTCCGGGCGCTCATCGATCACCCGCTCGACGCCGGGTACGCCGCCGCGTCGGAACGCCGCGAGCGGGAGGGCACCGGCCGCCCGCCCGCGCTCCGTGCAGCCACCTGGGGAACGGTGCTGGCGCTCGGGGTCGGGCTCGTCGTCGCCGGACGCGAGCTCGCCGTGCCGGAGGAGGGGCGGGACCCCGTGCGCGCCGAGCTCGCCGCGCAGATCCAGGGTGCCGAGGAGGCGGCGGACGCCCTGGCGCGGGGCAACGAGGAGCTCGCGTCCGAGGTCGAGCTGCTGCGCGAGGACGTGGTGGCCGACGCCCCGTCCGAGCTGGGGGAGGCCGCGCGGGCGGCGCTCGGTGGCTCGGCCCAGTACGCCCTCGAGGGACCTGCGCTGCAGATCGTGCTGTCCGACTCCGAGGACTCGGCCTCCGGTGTCCCTGGGGCCGACGACGGGCGGGTGCGCGACACCGACATCCAGGCCGTGGTCAACGGGTTGTGGGCAGCCGGTGCGGAGGGGGTCGGCGTCGACGGACGCAGGCTCGCCTCGACGACCGCCGTGCGCGCCGCCGGCCGCGCGATCCTCGTCAACCTCGAGGCGACGAGCTCGCCGTACGAGATCGTCGCGCTCGGGGACCCGAGCGAGCTGCGCGAGGCCCTGGACGCGGGAACCGCCGGTAGCCACCTGAACGAGCTGGCCGACCGCTACGACATCGGCGTCGGCTACGCGGAGCTCGAGTCGGCGACCCTGCCGGCGGTCGCCCCGCGGTCCACGAGCTTCGCGGTCCCGATCGGGGCGGCGGACATCACGTCGGACGAGGGGGACCGGTAGTGCTCGCCATCGTCGGCCTCGCGATCGGCATCGTGATCGGCCTCGTCCTCGACCCCACGGTCCCCACCTGGCTCGTGCCCTACCTGCCGATCGCAGTCGTCGCAGCGATGGACGCGCTCCTCGGCGGTCTGCGGGCCCGCCTCCAGGGCGTCTTCGACGACCAGGTCTTCATCACCTCGTTCCTGTTCAACACCGTCGTGGCCGCGTTCCTCGTGTACGTCGGCGACCAGCTCGGCGTCGGGGGACAGATGACGACCGCGATCGTCGTCGTCCTCGGGATCCGGATCTTCTCCAACGTGGCGGCGATCAGACGCCACATCTTCAAGGCGTGACCGGCGTGCGGGACGACGACCCGGCGGGCCGCGCGGAGGACGTGGCGCCCGACGACGCCGCCGTCCCCGAGGACGACCGGGTCCCCGAGGACGGGTCCGACGACGACGAACGTCCCGACTCCCGTGCCCGACCGTGGTGGCAGGGCCGGGCGTCGGACCTGCTCGTGGTGGTCCTGTGCGCGCTGCTCGGCGTCGCGCTCGTGGCACAGGTCCGGCACACGCAGGAGGACCCGCTCGCCGCCCTGCGTCAGGACGACCTCGTCCGTCTGCTCGACGATCTCGACCGACGGAACATCGACCTCGTGGAGGAGCAGGACCGGCTGCAGGAGGAGCTGGACGGGCTGCGGTCGGCGGCGGACTCGTCCCAGGCGGCCGCCGACGCCGCGGCGGAGCTCGCCGGGACGCAGGGGGTGCTCGCCGGAACTGTGCCTGCGGCGGGACCGGGTGTCGAGATCACGGTGACGGACCCGGGCGACGCGATGCGCGGGCAGACGATGGTGACGATGATCCAGGAGCTGCGGAACGCGGGCGCGGAGGCGATCGAGGTCGGCGGGGTGCGGCTGACGGCCACCTCGTACGTGATCCGGTCGACCGGCGGTCTTGTCGTCGACGGGACGACGATCTCCTCGCCGTACGTGCTACGTGCGATCGGCGATCCCCAGACGATGCAGGTCGCGCTCGAGATCCCGGGCGGCGCGCTCTCGACCGTCCGCGGGCGCGGTGTCACGGTCTCGCTGGTCGAGCAGGCCCACGTCGAGATCCGGTCCGTTGCCGAGCCGCGTGACCTCGAGCACTCTCGGGTCGTCGAGGACTGACCGTTGCCGCTCCGGCGCGGCCGCCGTCGCCGTAGCCCCTGATCAGGCCTTGTGACCACTGTGACACGGAAGGTCACGATCGGACTACGATGGTGGGACGGCCCCGCGACCTGCGGGCCGCACGCACCCCGCCGAAGGAGGCACCGCGATGTCTACCCCTCCGCCTCCCGCACCCGAGCCGTGGGACGACCCCAGGCTGCGCACGGAGGAGGACGGCGCGAGCGCCGACTCCACCGCGCGGTTCGGCGTCATCGACGAGCAGGCGAGCAGCCACTCGCTCCCCGGCCTGTCGCCCGAGGAGTCCAAGGCGGTCGCCGCACTCCCCGCCGGCAGCGCCCTGATGATCGTCCAGCACGGCCCGAACTCCGGCGCGCGGTTCCTGCTCGACGCCGCCAGCACGACGGTCGGGCGTCACCCGCGGTCGGACATCTTCCTCGACGACGTCACCGTGTCCCGGCACCACTGCGAGTTCCTCAGTCGTGACGGCGGGTTCGACGTCCGCGACATCGGCTCGCTCAACGGCACCTACGTCAACCGGACCCGGATCGACGCGGTGCGGCTGCGCGCGGGCGACGAGGTGCAGGTCGGCAAGTACCGGCTGACGTACCACCCGAGCCAGGTCCGCGGCGAGGAGGCCCGCGAGGCGTGAGCGCCGCGCGATCCCGCTCCTCCCGGTTCGAGCCGGAGGACCTCTCCGACGAACCCGCCCGCCCGGACGGGGCGACCGGTGCCGACGGCGCGGGCTCCGGGACGACCGGCTCGGCGGGGGAGTCGTGGCCCCCGGGCGTGAGCCGGACCCCGGTCATGGCGATCGGGCAGGTCGTGGCGATCCTCCAGGACGAGTTCCCCGCGATGACGCTGTCGAAGCTGCGCTACCTCGAGGAGCAGGACCTCGTCCGGCCGCACCGCGCTCCGTCGGGCTACCGCAAGTACTCCCGCGCCGACGTCGAGCGGCTGCGGTTCGCGCTTGCCGCGCAGCGGGACGCGTTCCTTCCGCTGCGCGTGATCCGCGACCAGCTCGACGACCTGGACGCCGGCCGCGGTGTCCAGGACCCCGTCCTCGCACGGATCGTCGCCCGCGACGGGCAGGTCGTCGCGCCCGCCGCCACCTCGCGGATGACCTCGACGGAGCTGGCGGACGCGACGGGGGCGAGCGTGGCCGACGTCGAGGGCCTCGCGGAGGCGGGCCTCGTCCCGGTGGACGCGCGGGGCCGGCACCCCGGCGCCGCGGTGCCGGTCGTCGTGGCGGCGGCCGCGCTCGGCAGGCTCGGGGTCGACCCCCGTCACCTGCGCACGGTCCGGCAGGCGGCCGAGCGTGAGGCCGGGACGATCGCCGCGGCACTGGCGCCGCTGCGGGCGGGACGGTCCGGGGCCGACCTCGAACGGGCGAACGCGCGTGCCCGCGAGATGGGTGAGCTCTACGCGCAGCTGCACACCGAGCTGCTCAGGAGAGCGATCTCCGAGCTCTGACGCCCCGCGGACGTGCAGTCCGACGGGAACCCGATACTGCGGGTCCCGGTCCAATAGGCTCGGCACGTGCACGAGATGGAGGTCCAGGGCGTCGAGGTGACGCTCGACGGTGCCCGCGTGGTGCTCCTGCTCAAGGATCCGTCGAGCGGCCGGGTGCTCCCCATCGTCGTCGGGGCCCGTGAGGGTGCAGCCATCGCATCGGTCCAGGCGGGGCTCGTGCCGCCGCGCCCCCTCACGCACGACCTCATGCTCTCGGCGATCCGCACGCTCGGTTCGGAGGTCGTCGCGGTCGTCATCACGGCCCAGCTCGATGGCGTGTTCTACGCCGAGCTCGTGCTGTCGACGGGCGAGACGATCGACTGCCGTCCCTCCGACGGCGTCGCGCTCGCGCTGCGCGCGGGTGCTCCCATCAGGTGCGTGCCGGAGCTCCTGCCCGACCTGGGTGCCGTCCAGGTCGGCCCCGGTGCCGGTGCGGGTACGGCGTCGGGCATCGGTGGTCGCGACAAGGTGGGTCGGGGGACCGACGGCGCCGCGATCGAGGACGCGGTCGCCGAGCTGCGCCGCGAGCTCGAGGGGCTGGGGCCGGACGACTTCGGCGCGCCCGATCCGTCCGCCTGAGCGCCGACCCGTCCGACGTGTGGGCGCGCCCCCGACCGGACGGACGTGCCGTTGACCGGGTGGGCGCACCTCCGGCCGGGTGGGCGCACCTCCGACCGTGCGGGCGCGCCCCCGACCGGACGGACGTGCCGTTGACCGGGTGGGCGCTCCCCGGACGGATGGACGTGCCCCTGGCCGGTGAGGGAGCACCTGGGCGGCGACCGCGATGTCGACGACATGCACGACGTCGACACACCACCAGTCACAGCAGTCACATCCGACGCCGACGCTAAACTGGTGTGCGACCCGCCGACAGGCGTCGTTGACCCGGGTCGGCCCGCGTCCTAGCGTGACGGTGTCACCGGGACCCCGCCCCGGTCCCGCCACGAGAAACGGAGCCCACCGTGAGCCCCACGGAAGCCACCGGCGCGCACGCGCGCGGACCGCAGCTTGCCCAGGGCATGTTGTTCGGTGAGACCCTCCCGGACATCGACCAGGACACGGGCTACCGCGGCCCGACCGCCTCCCGCGCGGCCGGCATCACCTACCGGCAGCTCGACTACTGGGCGCGGACGGGGCTCGTCGAGCCGTCGGTGCGTGGGGCGCAGGGCTCGGGCAGCCAGCGGCTGTACAGTTTCCGGGACATCCTCGTGCTCAAGGTGGTCAAGCGCCTCCTCGACTCGGGCGTCTCCCTCCCGCAGATCCGCGTGGCGATCGGGCACCTCAAGGAGCGCGGCGTCGAGGACCTCGCGGGCATCACGCTCATGTCCGACGGTGCGTCGGTCTACGAGTGCACCTCCGACGACGAGGTGATCGACCTCGTCCAGGGTGGGCAGGGAGTCTTCGGGATTGCCGTGAGTCGCGTGTGGCGCGAGGTCGAGGGAAGCCTCGCCGAGCTGCCGACCGAGCGCGCGGAGGCCGAGGACGCGCCGGACGAGCTCGCGCGGCGTCGCGCGGCCCGTGCCCGGCAGGTCGGCTGACTCCTCTCCGACTCGTCTGCTGAGCAGGTGACCCGCAGGGCGGAACCCGTTCCCCGGACGACCGGACGCGCGGGGCACGGTTCGTGGACCAGGACCGACGGCGGGGGAGACCTCCCCGGACGGCATCCCCGGGAGTGACCGAAACGTGATCATTGCACCACTACAGTGCCCTTCATGAGCGTTGCCCCCGGGTGGTACACCGACCCCCACGACGAAGCCAGGATCAGGTACTGGGACGGTTCCATCTGGACCGAGCAGTCGGCCGAGCGAGGTGCGCGACCCGACGACGGGTCCGTGCCCTCCGGCTCCGAGGCCGCGACCGGCGTACTTCCCGCTCAGGGCGCAGGCGAGGCCGGCGTACCGGACGGACACGCACAGGCGGGCGCCTTCGGTGGCCAGCAGGCGGGCGCCGGGTACGGGGCCGGCAGTCCGACGGCCGGTTCGCCCGGTGCCGCTGCCGGATACGGACCGGCGGGTGCGTACGGCGGTCAGCAGGCGGGCGCCGGGTACGGCGCGGGTAGTCCGACGGCGGGCTCGCCCGGTGCCGCTGCCGGATACGGACCGGCGGGTGCGTACGGCGGTCAGCAGGCGGGCGCCGGGTACGGCGCGGGTAGTCCGACGGCGGGCTCGCCCGGTGCCGCTCCCGGATACGGAGCGGCGGGTGCGTACGGCGGTCAGCAGGCGGCCGCAGGGTACGGGGCCGGAGCGCCTGGTGGCCTGGGTGGGCCCGGCGGCTACGGCCCGGGTGGCCCCGGCGGACCTGGTGGACCGGGTGGCCCGGCGAACGGTGGGTCCGACGGCAACCGGCGCAGCCCGGCGCTCATCGCCCTGCTCGCGATCCTCGGCGTCGCGATCGTCGGCGTCGGCGGGTACTTCGTGTGGGACGCCGTCGCGGGCGAGGACGACACCGCGTCCGAGACCACCGCGCCTCCCTCCGACGCCCAGCCGAGCACCCCGGGGCCGACGACGGAGCCGGCGAGCAGCGAGGCCCCGACCACGGAGGAGCCCACCACCGAGGAGCCCACGACCGAGGAGCCCACGACCGAGGAGCCCACCACCGAGGAGCCGACGACCGAGGAGCCCTCGGTCGCGCCCGGTGAGTTCGTCGGCAACGATGAGAGCGGGGCAGCCGTCTTCGTCGACCCTGACGGCGAGGGGCTCGGTACCCGCTTCGAGTCGGCGATCGACGCCGACGGGGCCGCCACCGTCACGCTCCGCGTCGACGAGCGCGCCGCCGTCATCATCGGCGGGCACTCCCCGGACGGAGAGGACCTCCGCTTCCAGATCACGGGCGAGGGCGTCGACGAGACGCTCGACGACTCGCAGTCCCTCATGCCCGTCTTCGGTTTCCGCCAGGAGCATCTCGACCCGGCAGACGCCCGCGTCCTCGACCCTGGTGACTACCAGATCACGATCGACGAGTACGGCGGCGACCCGTCGCAGATCATCATGGAGGCGCACTCCGGCACGCTCGTCGTCGGTGTCCCGTCCGACACGCCCGTGACGATCGAGGACGGTCGTCCGTCGGTCTTCATCCTCCACGTGGGCGCGGAGACCCCGCTGCGGGCGGGTGTCCACGGCGACGAGGACACGATGATCCACGTCGTCGACCCCGAGCTGTTCGTCCATGAGAACGACGACGCGCCCCCGGAGCACGAGCCGCGGAACCCGCTGGACGCGTCCGTGGACATCGAGTCGGTCCCGGTGGGCGACAGCGTCATCGTCGCCAGCACGTTCTGGGGCGACGCGACCGACGCCGTCGTGCACATCGAGCCGCGCTGAGCGCGGCCGGGACGGCAGGATGGAGACGCGTTCGGGAGGGCTCTCCGCGGACGGCGGCCCACGTGGGGCACGCGGGTCGGAAGACCCTGCGCACGAGGAGCTCGGCGACACGGTGCGTCGGCCGGCTCCTGGTCGCTCCCTGCGGCCACCGAGCAGCTCGACGACGCCGCGGTACACCGCGTCCGGCGAGCTGGGCTACGACGGCGACGACGGGACGAGCTATCCCGGATCCTCCAGCCCCGTCCCCACCGGCGAGCACGTCGTCTCCGGCAGCTGGGGCGCGAGCCAGGTCGACGACGAGCCGGTCGAGACGACGACGGGCACCTACGCGGTCCAGGAGCCGGACGGCGGCTACGACGGGTACGCCGCAGTCGGTGCGGGCGCCTATCGCTCCGGCGGCGTCGACCCGTACGGCGGGCAGGCGGCGGACCCCCGGGCACCGATGTGGCAGCAGCCGCCCGCAGGGGGCCCGCCGAACGCGCCCGGTGAGCCGACCACCGACCCGTACGCCGGGCTCACGCCCTCCGGAAGCTTCGGTCACTCGGCCCACGCCGGACAGTCCGGGTACGGCCGGCCCGGGCAGGCGGGACACGGACCCCCCGGCGGTCCGGCGGGCCCAGGAGGTTACGGCGCACCGATCGGACCTGGTGGTCCGAGCGGTTACACAGGGCCCGGTGGTCCGGCCGGCGCAGGCGGTCCGGTCGGCCCGGGCGGCACAGGCGGTCCGGTCGGCCCCGGTGGACCCGGCCACTCCGGTCGCGCGTACGCCGGCTACCCGCCGGGCGGCTCGGGCGGCAGCAGAGGACCGCTCATCGCCGTCGTGGCGGTCGTCGCGGTCGTCGTCCTCGCGCTCGCCGTCTTCGGGATCTCGCGGATCATGGACGGCGACGATACGGCGTCACCCGAGTCCGACAGTCCGTCCGTGGCCACGGGACCGTCGACGCCCGGTCCGAGCACCCCTGGACCGACCACGCCCGCCCCGACCACCCCGCCGCCCCCGGGCACCGAGGGCTCGGCCGGGGGTGACGGGGACGTCTCCGGGCTCGCCTACGTCGTCGACACCGCGGGCAACGACCTCGGTGCATCCCTGGACGGGGCGTTCCCCCAGGACGGGCTCTACACGTCCACGCTCCGGATCACCGAGCGGACCCCGGTGGTCGTGGCCGCCTACTCGCCGGACATGGCCGACCTCGTCGTCACGATCGAGGGCAACGGCGTGAGCCACGAGCTGACCGACTCGACCGAGCCCATCACGTTCCTCGACTTCAGCGGGTATCCGTCGACGTCCGATCCCAGCGGGGCGTTCGTCCTCGAGCCCGGCGACTACGAGATGGTGGTGACGACCGAGGACGGCGACCCGGCGGCGTTCGAGCTCGGTGTCGCCTCGGGCGACGGGACCTCGCTCGGCAGCGGCGACGAGGTCGACGTCTCGGTGGAGGCCGGCGACGCGGTGCTCTACGCCGTCACGCTCGAGGAGGGGCAGGAGCTGACCGCCACCCTCGTGGGAGACAGCACGGACCCGATGCTGCTCGTGGTCGAGCCCGACGGCGACGTCCGGCGCAACGACGACTGGGACAGCTCGTCGGGCTACAGCGGTGAGGATCTCCCGAACTGGCTCGACTCGGCCCTCACCGTGTCCGGCGGGGCGGGGGAGTACGTCCTCATCGTCACCACCTACGCCGGCCAGGGCGGCGACATGGTCGCCCAGGTCACGATCGAGTAGCCCACCGCGCCGCCCGTGTGTGAGTCTCACCGCCGTGGGGCGGTCTACCCGCCCGGAATGCCGGGGGAACGCGCCGGTCGTGGCTACCCTCGACGAGTCCGGACGTCGCGGGAGGCCGCGTCGTCTCTTGCTCGTACCCGGAGGAATCGTTGAGCACCGTCGAGGCAGGTTGGTACTCGGACCCCTGGGAGGACGGCAAGATCCGCTTCTGGGACGGCGTGACCTGGACCGACGAGCAGTACGACGCCGAGGACTCCGAGTACGACGTGCACGGCGACGAGGATCCGACACCGCCGGTCGACCACACGGTCGCCCCGTCCTCGGTCCTGCGGTCCGGTCAGGCCTTCGGGTCCGTCCCGCCCGCTCAGGACACACCGGCCGCCGACCAGGGCGTCCCACCGTCGGCGCCCTCCGCGCCGGGGTACGGGCAGATGCCGCCGTCCGCCCCCTCGGCGCCCGGCTACGGGCAGATGCCGCCGTCGGCCGCCTCGGCACCTGGCTACGGGCAGATGCCGCCGTCGGCCGCCTCGGCGCCCGGCTACGGGCAAATGCCGCCGTCGGCCGCCTCGGCGCCCGGCTACGGGCAAATGCCGCCGTCGGCCGCCTCGGCGCCCGGCTACGGGCAGATGCCCCCGTCCGCGCCCTCGGCGCCCGGTTATGGCGCGCCAGGCCAGCCGACGGGCGGCACCCCCGGCTCCGTCAGCGGCTGGTCTGCGGGCTCCTCGGCCGAGGCCGGCTGGGCAGGTCAGACCGGCCCGGGCTTCTACGGACTGCCGGGCGCGGGCTCCCCGTCGTCGACCGGACCGGTCGCCGCCTCCGGGAACACCGCACCGTTCGGTGACGGGTACGGCGGCTACGCCGCGACCGGCGCGGGCTCCTACGCCTCCGGCGGGACCGCTGCGTACCCCCAGGGTCCCGGCCAGCCGTGGGCCGGATCTCCCGAGAGTGCGGGCGGCTTCCCGCCCCAGGCCCCGGGCTTCGGCGGGTCGCCCCAGGCCGGTGGTTACGGCGGCCCACCGCAGGGAGGTGGGGGGTACGGGGCGGGCGCCAAGCGATCGGGCCTCTCGCCGCTCCTGGCGGGTGGCCTCGTCCTCGCGATCGTCGCGGTGCTCGGCGTCGGCGCCTACTTCATCTTCTTCTCCGGCGACGACGATCCGTCCGCCGGCGGTGGCGGGGGCGGCGGCTCGTCGCAGCCCGCACCTGGGCCCGCGCCCGCGGACGCCCTCACGCTCACCGACTCGTCCGGCGCCGAGGTGCCCGAGTCCGGCACCGTCACCGTGCCGGCCGACGGCGCGTGGACGGGAACCATCACGGTCACCGAGCGAACCGGCTTCCTCGCGCTCGCCGCGTACGGCGAGGCCGACCCGCAGATCGCGGTCTCGGGCGAAGGTGTCTCGGTGGAGGTCGACGACGTCGGGTCCGCCTCGCGCGACCTCGCACCCCTCGGCGGCGACTCCGGTCTCGACGCCGCCGTCGGTCTCGTGCTCGAGCCGGGGACCTACACGATCGAGGTCACCGACTGGCTCGGGAGGGACGCCGAGGTCCCGTTCCAGTTCCGCTCCGGGCTCCAGGGCACGCTCTCGAACGGCGCGCCGGTCGATGCGACCGTGGCGGCGAACGACGTCGTCCTCATGGCCACCGAGCCCGCGTCCTCCTCCGGGTCGGTCCACACCCTGCTGCAGGAGGGTTCCGACCCGCAGCTCGTCGCCTTCCCGGCCGGTACCGGTGAGGCGCTCTACAACGACGACGGGCGGTCCCTCGCGCCCGCGGACATCGCCGACCAGATGTCGAGCCTGGACTCCTACATCGACATCTCCGCGAGCGAGCCGACCCTCGTCGTGCTGACGATGTGGCAGGAGCGGGCCGGCAGCGCGTCGGTGACCTACACCGACCAGTAGCAGCCCCAGACGTCCGACCACCCCCACCGCGCGGTCACGGGGCGCAACGACCGCTCGGTCAGCCCGTGAGCTCACCGAGCCGGTAGGCCGTCCGGTGCCCCGAGTCCTCGCGGGTGATCTCCACCTCGACGAGCCCGTGCGCGTCGACGCGGTACTCCTCCGTCACCGTCGGCCCGTCGTCGATCCGCCGGACCGGTCGGGCGGCAAGGTCCCCGACGTCGAACAGCTCCGCCGAGTACGGCACGCGCACCTCGGCGAACGGCACGATGTCGCCGCGGGGGTGCCCGTCGTCGTCGATCGCGGAGTACTCGACGAACCGGAAGAACCCGATGTCGTGGGCGGCCCGGTAGGTCCGGCGTGCCACGACGCCGCCACCCGAGGGCAGGACGTCGTCCGGCGCGAGCACGGGGTCGAGCAGCGTGCCGCGCCCGTGGTCGGCCTCCCGGAAGACGCCGAAGCCACGGGAGAGCCGGTCGGTGAGCGAGTACCCCGAGTCGGGGTCCGCCGCGACGGCGAGCCCGATCGCCGTCGACGCCGACGGGTACGGGGAGCGGTGCACACGCCGTCCGTAGTGGCGCCGCAACAGCCGTGGAACGAGGGGGAGCGACGTGGCGCCGCCGACGAGGTAGATGCCGGCGACGTCCGCGAGACCGGGTGCCGACTCGTCGTCGCCCCCGAGCAGCGGGGCCATCGCAGCGACCGTGCGTTCGACGAGCGGGGCCGCCGCCGCGTAGAGGTCGTCGACCGTGACGGAGACGGGGCGACCCTCGACGTCGAGAGCGAGGCGGCGCGTCTGCGGGTGCACCGCCTCCTTCGCGACCCGGGCTTGCTCGAGGAGGTCGTCCGCGGCATCGGTGGAGCGTCCCTCGAGCTCGGCGGCGTCGGTCCCCGCGGCGCGGGCGGCGAGCTGGGCGAGCACGACGTCGACGTCGTCCCCGCCGACATCGTTGAGACCCACCGAGGCGAGCACGTCGTGGCTCGTCCCGTCCACGCTGACCAGCGAGGCGTCGAAGGTGCCGCCGCCGAGGTCGTACACGAGGACCCGGGTGCGCCGGCTGGAGATGGTGCGGGTCTGCCGGTGCGTGTACTCGAACCCCGCGGCGGACGGCTCGTTGAGCACGGCCACGACGTCGAAGCCCGCGAGCCGGAACGACTCCAGAGTGAGGTAGCGCTGGGCGGTGTGCGCGTGGGCGGGGACGCCGACGGCGACGCCGAGCGCGTCATCGAGGTCAGGGTCGGCGACGGACGAGCGGGTGCGGATCTCGGTGCGCAGCGCGTCGAGGAACGAGGTGAGGACGTCGAGGATCGGGACGGTGCGCCGGCCGACGCGAACCTCGGAGCGGGCGCTGACGTCAGGCCGGGCGAGCACGCGCTTGACGGACCGCAGCAGAGGGGCGCCCGCGCGGTGCGCCTCCTCGGCCGCGAACCCGTGGACGAGACTCCCGTCGACGTACGCGCTGACCGACGGGACGTGGTCGTGCCAGTCGCCGTTCTGGTCCACGAAGGAGACGACCGGGTAGTTGCCCCGGTCGGCTGCGGCGACGATCGTGCGGGTGGTTCCGAGGTCGACCCCGAGGCGCATGCCTCGAGGCTAGCGGCACGGCCGCGGGGGCACGCCGAGCGTCCGGCGGGACCTGTGGTCGGGTGGCTCGTGGCTCGTGGCTCGTGGCTCGTGGCTCGCGCCGGCGAGTGGAGCCGTGTGTGTGCGCGGGGGTCGGGACCGCCCGTGAGCCCGACCGAACGATGCCGGGGTGCGGGGTCGATGGTTCCCAGGTCTATCCTCGTCCGGTGCCTCCTGCGTCGTCGTCCCCGACCGGCACAGGACCCGTCCGCCCACGCCCCGAGCACCTGCAGCCCGGCCTCGTCGCGCTCGTGGTGCTGGGCGGCACGCTCGGCACGGCGGCCCGCGCCGGCATCGACGCGGTGCTCGGCGGCGCTCCCGGTGAGATGCCGTGGGCGACCGGTGCAGTCAACGTCGTCGGCGCCGCGATCCTCGGGGCGCTGCTCGCCCTGCTCACCACGGTCCCGGCCGGACCGGCGAGGCGCGCGCGGCTCCTCCTGGGGACCGGACTGCTGGGCGGATTCACGACCTACTCTGCGCTGTCCCTCCAGACGGTCCAGCTGGCGCAGGCCGGTCGCGGCGTGGCGGCCCTGTTCTACGCGCTCGGGTCGGTCGCCCTCGGTGTCCTCGCCGCGTACCTCGCCCACGCCGGGGCGTTCCGGGCCGTACGGGCACGGCGGCGCGGTGCCTGCGGGGGAGCCGCATGAGCCCAGCGACCTCTGGGGGAGCGGCATGAGACCGGCGACCTCTGGGGGAGCGGCATGAGCCCGCTGACCTGGCTGCTCGTCTCGGTGGCCGGCGGGCTGGGGGCCGGGTCGCGGTTCATGCTCGACGGCGCGCTCACCACCGCGCTACGCCCGTCCGTCCCCGTCGGGACCGTTGTCGTCAACCTCATCGGGTCGTTGCTGCTCGGCGTCGTCGTCGGCGTCGGAGCGGGCGGTTCCGGCGGAGGAAGCGGGTGGTCGCCGGAGCTGACGACAGTCGCCGGCACAGGCTTCCTCGGCGGGTTCACCACGTTCAGCACGGCGAGCGTCGACATCGTGCGCATGCTTTCCGCGCGCCGTCCGGTCACGGGCGCGGTGGTCTGCCTCGGCATGCTCGTCGGCGGCGTGGCGGCCGCGTGGTGCGGGTGGGAGCTCGCGCGCTGAGTGGGCCGCCGCGTGGTGTGGGGTCGGTGCTCGCGTACTGGACAGATGGATGCTCGTGCACCGAGCGAACACCCCGGCCCGATCCGACGGAGCCGGCGTCAGTAGTCGCCGACGAGCCGGGAGAGAGCCTCCGCCCGGTGCGGCTGGACCCAGGCGGCGTGGTTCGGGAGGTGCACGGTGGCGCGGTCCGGCGGGGTGAGCGCCTCGCAGAGACGGGCGACGGCGACGAGGTCGAGCAGGGCGCCCCACACGTCCGCCTCGACCCGGGTCCGACGGCCCTTCAGCGTGAGGTCGATGCCGGCGGGAATCTCCCCGGACGCCTCGTACACGACCTGAGCGTCGGTCAGCCGGTCCCAGGTGCCGGCGGTGCGGGCGATCTCCCCGACCACCGCGATCCAGTCCTCCGAGGAGTCCGCCATCGTGTCCTCCGGCGGGAATCGGAACACGTTCGACCAGACCGGGATGTCACCGCGGACCGGGTGGTGGACGACGGCGTCGAGGAACGGGTCCCAGTCGGCAGGGTCGGCCACGGGGACGACGGCGTCCGCCACCTGATCGACGCTCAGCCTCGGGTCGAGCCGCAGGCCCGCCTCGACCAGGGCACTCACCCGTCGGCGCACGTCTCGACCTGCCTCGGGGTCGGAGCTCGCGGTGGCGCCGGGGATGTCGCCGTCGGGCGTGGTGGTCGGTCCGAGACCGTCGAGCGTGCTGGGTGTGGTCCCTGCCGCCGAGTCGTCCGCCGAGGCGTCCGACGTGGCACCCCGCGCGGCATCGCTCGTCGCCAGGTCGAGCGCCGGGGCCCGTGACAGCCGGACGGCGATGGCTCGTGCCTCGCGCGCGTGCTCCTTGGGGACGAGCAGGCGCCGGTAGTCCGATCCGTGGCCGGCTCCGGAGCCCGAGCTGGATCCGGGCCCCGAGGTCGGGCCGGAGCTGTCGTCGTCCCGGTCGCCCGCTCCGGCGTCGTCCGGCGTCGACCGGAGGAGCGGGACGGCGACCAGGCGCGGCGGCACGAGCTGGGCGAGGAGCGCGTCGAGCACCGGCGCGAGCTCGCTGCCCTCGAGCGGGACGGTGAGCGGCGTGCCACCGAGCGCGACCGTCACCGAACCCTGGTCGCCGTCGAGGGTGGCCTCGACCTCGCCGACGTGTCCCGTCGCCCCGAGAGCTTCCTCGGCGCTGGCAAGCGTGCGGCGGACCGACGCCGCGGCGTCGTCGTCAGTGGCACCCGCTGGGAGGTGGGCGTCGCCGACGACGAGCTCGCGCACCGGCCGCTCCAGGGAGCGCCCCGCGCCGAGGAGAAGGAGCTGGAGGGGGAGCGGGGTAGGTCCCGTCGACGGGACCCGACGCCGAAGCTCGTCGACGTCGACCCCGTCGCGCAGGTGCAGGCCCAGCCCGGTCAGGGCGGCGAGCTGTCTGGTCAGCGGGGCGTCGTCGGGCAGGTCCACGGGCGAGGGGCCGGTCGACGCGGGAGAGCTGCGCGACTCGTGCCCGGGTCGGGCAGATCGGGCAGGTCTGGCAGGTCGGCCGGGCCGGCCCTGCTGCCCGGACGTGGCGCTGCGCCGGTCGTCGCCCGATCGGCGGCTGAACGGCCACATGTGGGTCCTCCTCGTGTCGGTCCGCCCGCGGCGCAGGACGCGTCCCCTCCACGGTAGGTCACACCGTCGGGGTCGTCCCGCACAAAGCGCGAGTTCCTCGCGGCGAGTGCGGGGACTTCTCCTGACGAGTGCGGGGAGCCCTTGGCGAGTGAGCAGCTTTCCGCCTCACCATCACCCCCGTCGACGACGACGAAGCGGGCCCCGCACCCTGATGGGTGCGGGGCCCGCTCACTGGTCGAACCGACAACCGCTCACTCGTCGATCAGCATGAGTGCGGGGATCCGGTCACGAGTGCGGGGATCCGCTCACCGACTGGTGGACGGATCCCCTCACTCGCCAATGGGGTCAGCGGCGGATGCCGAGGGTGTCCTCGCCGTCGCCGTTCCAGTCGCCGACGAACACCTCGTCGCCCGAGCGGCCGTAGCGGACCTCGCGGTCCGCCCAACCACCGGTGAGGGTGTTCGACATCAGGTATAGGTTCCCGCGACGCGAGGCGAACGTGTCGCTGCCGTCGCCGTCCCAGTCACCCACGAGCACCTGGTCGGCCGAGCGGCCGTAGGTGAACTCCGCATCCGCCCAGCCGGAGCTGAGCGAGTTGGACACGAAGTACCGGGCCCCACGACGCACCGCAAACGTGTCCGTCCCGTCGCCGTCGTAGTCACCGACCAGGACCTGGTCGTTCGCACGGCCGTAGTCCAGCTCGGTCTCCGCATCCCCACCCGCAAGCGAGTTGGTCAGGAAGTACGAGTTACCGCGACGAACGGCGAAGGAGTCCACGCCGTCGCCGTTCCAGTCACCCACGAGCACGGTGTCCCCGGAGCGGCCGAAGGTCAGCTCGATGTCCGCGTTGCCCCCGTAGAGGCTGTTGGACAGGAAGTAGGCGTTCCCACGGCGGACCGCGAGCGTGTCGCTGCCGTTGCCGTCCCAGTCGCCCACGAGCACCTGGTCGCCGGGGCGACCGAAGGAGAACTCGTGGTCCGCCCAGGCGTCCCAGCCGTCGTTGAGGTAGAACCCACGACCCGGGGTCGGGGGAACAGGCTCACCCGGCTCCTCCGGCTCCTCGTCGTCGGACTGCGTCGAGACGACGAGGTCACGCATGCTGCCCGTGTTGTCGAACGAACCGAACCCGACCCGACCGGAGTCGAACGTCGTGTCGGTCGCCGTCATGAGCGGATGCTCGAGACCGTCCACCCAGACGGCGATCTCGCCGGTATCGGCGCAGTGGACCAGCCGGACGTCGTGCCAGGCGTCGTCGGTGATCGCGGGCGGCGCACCGACGGAGGCCTCCTCGTCCCACTGGTCGTCGATCCGCAAGCGGTCGGCGCCGTCGACGAGGAAGATCCCGTTGTGCGGGTAGATCGCGTTGTCCTGCGAGAGGTGCGCGTAGTAGTACTCCGTGTCCGACTGGTGCCCGAACACGAGGATGATGTCGCGGTTGTTGACCGACGGGGGAGCGTCGAGCCGGACCTCCGCCTCGATCTGGACCGTGCCGACCGGGTCGCCCGAGGCGAGCAGTGCGTACTCGAACGGCCGGCGGATGCCGTCGTCCGGGTTGGTTCCCGGCTCGGTCATCGTGATCATGTCGCCGGGGAAGTCCCAGATCTCCGGGGTCCGCGGCGCCCAGTTCTCCTCGGCCATGAGGTCGGTGCGCTCGGTGTCGAACGAGCACTCCGGCGCTGACGGCGGGTCGACGGGCTGGACCCCGTAGGCCGCATACTGCGCCGCCATCTGCTCGGGCGTCGGCACGGTGTCGAGGATGACGACGTCGTCCATGCGGCCGTCGAAGGCGTTTCGCTCCCGGTCGTTCTGCGGGAAGCTCCCGCCGATCTTGATGCCCGCGGGGTTCGTGTCCGAGGTCGTCCCCTCGCCCCACGTGTTGTCCGCCGTGTACTCGCCCTCGAGCTCCTCGCCGTTCATGTAGAGCCGCATCTCGCCGGCCTCGTAGTCGAAGGTCGCGGCGAGGTGCACCCACTCGTTGCGGGCGAGGATCTCGTCCCACGGCATCGTGGCCGCGTACGTCCACGACCCTTCGCCGTCGACCCGGCGGCCGAGCGCGACTAGCCGTAGCTCGCCGTCGACCTCGATGACCTCGAGCAGGGCACGGACGCCGTGCCCGTCGGAGTCGCCCGAGAGGACGCCGGCGAGACCGATGGCGTTGAACACGTCGTCCGGGTCGGTGGACTCCGAGTTCGGCACCGGGTGGTCGCCCGTCGGCTTGAACCAGCCCATGATCGAGATCTGTCCGGCGTCGGCAAGGGCGCCCAGGGACTCGACGCCCTCGGGGTCGTAGATGCCGGCCTTCCAGTCGTCGTTCGACGCCTCCTCCGGGCTCAGCTGCTGGGTCTGGAGCGCGCGGCCGGCGCCGGGATAGGCCTCGTCGGCGACGCGCATGAGCTCACCGCCGTTGACGAGCTCGATGTCGGTGCCAGAGCGGCCGAGGTCGTCCTCCCACGCCGGGGCGTCGGCCACCGGGTGGTCGAACGTGTAGTGGCTGACGACGTTGCGGGCGAGCTCGGGCAGGACGGTCGTGTCCGGCACCTCGTGCGCGCCGGTCACGCGCCACACCCGGCCGTCGGCCTTCGAGATCAGGTAGAGCTCCCCGGAGGCGTCCGACCCGAAGCGGAGGTCGACCCGCGAGTCCCCGACGAGCTCGGCAAACGTGGTCTCGACGCCCTCGTGGACGACCCGCAGCTCCTCGATCGGCGCGAGGTCCTCGGGGTCGCCGTCGTTGCGCTGCATCGCGGCGGCGTCCGTGGACAGGATCCAGCCGCGGACGAGGTCGGTGAAGAGGTACCGGCCCTGCAGCTCCGGGATCTCACCCCGGTAGACGAACCCGCCGTTGACCGCCACACCGGCGTCGCCGGTCTGGCCCGGGTCGCGGTTGTGGTCGTACGCGGCCACCGGGTAGGTGTAGCCGGCGTCGTCCTCGGGCAGGGGATAGATCTGCCGCTCGTGGGCGAGGAACGGCCCCTCCCGCTCGGACCAGCCGAAGTTGTCGCCCGCCTCGACCTCGTATATCGACTCGACCTGCCACTCGCCGATGTGACCGAGGTAGAGCGCGTGCTCGCCGCCGGTGTCCCAGCTGATGCGGTGGGGATCGCGCATCCCGATGGCGTAGGTCTCACCGAGCGCACCCTCGACGTCGACGAACGGGTTGTCGGCGGGGATGCCGTACTCGCCGTTCGCGCTGTCGTCGCCGAGCGGGTCGATCCGCATGATCGTGCCGTGCGGGGTGGCGAGGTCCTGCGGGTTGCCGTTGTCGACCCCGTTCCCGCCGTCGCCGACGAGGATGTAGAGCATCCCGTAGTCGGCGTCGCCCTCGGTCACCGTGGGGTTGAAGGCGATCTGCTGGACGGTGTGCACGCGCCCGGCGAACGGGACGCGCATGATCTCGCGGCTCGTGCCCGAGAACGTCTCGGCCGCGGGGTCGTCGGCGGTCCACTCGGTGATGACGCTGTGGAACGCCGTGCCCTCGAACTCCGGGAAGTCCGGCTCGTCCTCCGTCAGGGCGGTGCCACCCTCGGTGTGCACGGTGTAGAAGATGCCGTTCTCGGCGAAGTCCGGGTGGAACTCCGCGAAGCCGAATCCCGTGCCGAGGCCGGCGTGGTTGTGGAAGTTGTCGGCGAACTGGTCGCGGACGTTGAGGTAGTCGACGTAGTCGCCGGACTCCCGGTCGACCATGAACAGGCTCTCGTTCATGTCGACGACCATGAGACGCCCTGAGTCGTCGGGCACCTCGTCGAGGTGGGTGATCCGGTTGTGCCGGACCAGGCGCTCGTCGGTGGGCTCCGGGGTGGGGGAGGACTCGGGGAGCTGCACGAGCTCCTCGACCTCGATCGCGAGGCTCGACAGGGTCGGGTCGGGCAGCGGGTTGAGCAGGGGGTCCCCGACGGGGTCGTCCGCCTCGGCGGCCGGTGCGACGACGAGGGTCGCGCACATCGCGGCTCCGGCGGCGACGGTCACCGCCGTTCGTCGTCGTCGGGCACGGGGTGTCTGTCGCCGGTCGGAGAACTGCCGTATGGACGTCATCGTCACGCTCCTTCATCGGAAAGCGTTTTCCTGGCAATTCACAACGATAGGACCAGCCCATGGACCTGATCAATCGTCCTCACGGATGAGATTCGGACGGCGGGGGCGCGTCGTGCGCGACCGGATGCCGGCGGGTGCGATGTCCGGGGGAGCCGGGCACGGATGCGGGGGTCGGAACGACGGGGACACGTCGTGCGCGACGCCGACGGGCGGGACATCCGCGGGGGAGTCGCCGGTGTCGGGGCCGGTCCGTACCGTGCCGAGCGGACGCGCGCCGACCGGGTGCGCGCGATGAAGGGGGATCGTCATGGTCGACGTCGTGCTGTTCCATCACGTGCAGGGGCTGACCGAGGGGGTGCGGGCGCTGGCCGAACTGCTGAGTGCCGGCGGAAGGCACTCCGTGGTGACTCCCGACCTGTTCGACGGACGGACGTTCGGCAGCATCGAGGAAGGGTTCGCCGCCTTCACCGAGATCGGCGAGGACGTGGTCCTGCAGCGGGCGGCACGCGCCGTGGACGAGGTGGAGCGCCCCGTGTACGCGGGGATCTCGCTCGGGGTCATGGTGGCTCAGCGACTGCTCCAGCAGCGCGGAGACGCCCGCGGCGCGCTGTTTCTCGAGGGCGCGATGCCGGTCTCCGGCGAGTGGGCCGACGGGCCGTGGCCGGCCGGCGTTCCCGCCCAGATCCACGGCATGGACGACGACGAGTTCTTCGCCCATGAGGGCGACATCGACGCGGCACGGGAGATCGTCGCCGCCGTCGGGCCCGGGCGCGGTGAGCTCTGGACCTATCCGGGCAGTGCCCATCTGTTCACCGACTCGTCGGTGCCGCAGCATGATCCGGGGGCGACGGCGATCGTCGTCGAGCGCGCGGTCGCTTTCCTCGACGGGCTCCAGCAAGCTGCGTAGCGCCGGAGCAGATCCGGTGTCGCGATGGGGCGCGGCCGGTCTCGCACCCGGACGCATTCGGTCGGGACGCGTCGCTCCCCGAGAACGGTCCGGGATCTTTGTCGGTGGGTTATGTTGCGTCTGTCACTGTCCTGATCACGTCCGAAGCCGCACGATCGCGGCCTCGGGCGCCATACGTGCGAGCAGGCACGCATGTCCGACAGCCCCGATCGACGCCCGACAGGCAGCACGCCGGCACCGTCCCGCGACGCGTCCGACAGCGGGGCGGTCCTCGGGCGGCTGATGCGCCCTCTCCACACCCTGGTCGAGCGCTACGTACCCTCGGCCCTGCTGTTCGCGATCGTCCTGACGTTCGTCGTCGTCATCCTGGCTCTGATCCTCACGGACGCCGGGCCGAGGACGATCGTCGTCGAGTGGGGGAACGGGCTCGCCGGCCTGCTCGCGTTCATGACGCAGATGGCGCTCATCCTGCTGCTGGGCTACATCCTGGCGAGCACGCGCCCCGTCATGCGCCTTCTCCGCGCCCTGGCACGCGTGCCGAGGAGCCCGATCCAGGCTTATCTGTTCGTCTTCCTGGTGGCGGCGATCGCCTCGCTCATCACCTGGGGCCTCGGTCTGGTCGCCGGCGCGCTGCTCGCCCGCCAGGTCGCCTACGAGTTCCGGAGCCGGGACGTGCCCGTGCACTTCCCGATGCTCGTAGCCGCTGCCTTCTCCGGTTTCGTGGTGTGACACATGGGGTACTCGGCGTCCGGTCCGCTCCTCGCGGCCACGCCCGACTCGTTCGTGGTCGACCAGCTCGGTGAGCCCCTCCCGATCTCCGAGACGATCTTCAGCTCGTGGAACGTGATCGGAGCGGTGGCGACGATCGCCCTCGTTGCGCTCGGCCTGTTCCTCGTGGCGCCGAGGCGGGGGAGCGCGATCAAGGTGCTCGAGATCGACGCCCGCGAGAAGGACGTGGAGATCGACGACGCGGTCGAGACCCCCGCCGACCGCGCCGACGCCTCCCGTATCCCCACGCTGCTCGTCGGCCTCATGCTCGTGGCGTACCTCGTCCTGCACTTCATCGACGGCGGCAGCCTGACGCTCGACATCGTCAACTGGAGCTTCCTCGCGCTCATCATGTTGCTCGTCCGCAACCCGTTCGAGCTCGTCACGCTGACGAAGCGAGCCGCCGCGAACGTCGGCGAGATCCTGCTCCAGTTCCCCCTCTACGCAGAAATCATGAAGATGATGACCGGAACGGGGCTCATCGCCGTCTTCTCGGACGCGCTCGTCTCGATCTCCAACGAGTACACCTTCGGGCTGTTCGCCCTCCTCTCCGCCGGAATGGTCAACTTCTTCGTCCCGTCGGGCGGCGGGCAGTTCGCCGTGCAGGCACCCATCATCCTCGAGGCGGCGCGCGACCTCGGCGTCGATCCCTCGATCGCCATCATGGCCGTGGCCTACGGCGACCAGTGGACGAGCATGATCCAGCCGTTCTGGGCGCTCCCGCTGCTGGCGATCGCCGGCCTGAAGATGCGCGACATCCTCGGGTACACGACGATCACGCTCATCATGTCCGGGATCGTGTTCGCAGCGACCCTGCTCGTGGCCAACCTGATCTGAGAGGGATGCGGCCGGGGAGCGGCGTCGGCGCTGCCCCCTCGTGCGTCAAGGTCGGTCGCCGGTCGTGGATCCGGCGGTCGCACCGGTGGGCGGCGGCACCGCGTCGTCGTCGATCGTGTCCGCGAGGCGCCCGAGCAGGGTTGTCAGCCGGTCGACGTCCGCGGTCGACCAGCCGGCGAGGAGTCGCGCGGCGACGTCCCCGACCTCGTCCTCGTAGTCGTCGAGCAGGACGCGCCCCTCCGCGGTGATGCTCACCGCGACGGCACGTCGGTCCTCCGGGTCCGGCGTGCGGGCGACGAGGTCGCGCCGCGTGAGCCTGCCGATCTGCACCGTCATCGTCGAGCGGTCGACCTCCTGCCAGGCGGCGAGCTCGCTCATCCGCACCGGCCCGGTGTCGGCGATGCGGCGGAGCAGCCAGCCGTCGACGGGGGAGAGGTCGGGTGCGTCCCGGCGTCGCCGGTCGCGATCCATCCAGCGTTGGATGGAGCTGAACGCGCGGTACATCGTGCGGCCCAGCGCGAGGGCCTGGGTGGGGTTGGTCGGGTTCACGGTTGCTCCGGGTCGACATCGACTAGTTTGATTGGTACGCTCAAACTATCATGGCAGCAGTCCGGCGAGAAGGGGAGAGCGAATTGACCGACACGACGACGACAACCAATCCTGCGACCGAGGGGCCCGTGCTCGACCGGGTCGTCATCGGGCACTACGACAGCCACGTCGGCGCCGAGCAGGCGGTCGACCTGCTCGCCGACAAGGATGTCGACGTCGCGACCGTCAGCATCGTCGGGCACGACCTCAAGTCGGTCGAGCTCGTCACCGGCAACATGGGGTTCGGCAAGGCGGCCCTGTACGGACTCGGCGGGGGCGCCTGGCTGGGCCTGCTCGTCGGGCCTCTGCTCGGCATCTTCCTGCCGTCGCCCGTCTGGGCGGAGGTCGTGCTCGGATCGGTCGTCTTCGCCGCCGTGTGGGGGCTGATCTTCGGGCTCGCCGGCTACGGACTCGTCGGCCGTCGCCGCAGCTTCCGGTCGACCAGCGGCACGCGGGCCTCGGTGTACACGGTCGAGGTGCCGGCCGACATCGCCCGGCAGGCGACCCAGGTGCTCGACGCCGGACGATGAGCCGATCACCGGCCGGTCCGTGGCTGCGATCCCGGGTCTGGCCCGAGGTCGCGGCCACGGTCGTGTCCGGGGGTGGCGACGGCTGGCGGGCGGGGATGTCGTGCCACTCCCGCACGAGGCAGTTCCGCCGCTGCGGTGCCGAGGCGTGGGGAGGGGGATGTTGCGTGGGGCGACCGACGGGACGAACGACCGTCCGACGTCCCTCCGGGCTGTCGCGCGAGGGGACCGTCTCGCTCGACAGAATGACATAATGTGCATTATCGGATCGTGGGGCTGTGTGGCGAGCGTAGCCTCACGGGGCGTTTGTCGGGTCTGTCGGATCTGACGTGGCGGACGGTCCTGACGGAACGTCTGTGGTCGACGGACGTCGGTCCACGACGACGACCAGCTCGTTGCCCTCGGGGTCGGCGACGTGCCATCCGCTGTCGGTAGCCTCCAGCAGCGTCCCGCCGGCCGCGAGCATCCGGTCGAGTCGCGACCGCGCGGCGCCGGCCGACATGGCGAGCTCGACGTGGATGCGGTTGCGCTGGTCCCGGCGCCGCGTCTCCGAGACATCGATCTGCTGGAAGGCCAGCACGGGACCGAGACGGCGCGGATCGACGATGTCATCGATCCCGTCGCGCGGGTCGGGTTCGTAGCCGAGGGCGACGAGCCAGAACTGCTTGACGGTCGCGATGTCGGCGGCGTCGAGGAAGAGCTGCGTACAGCGCGGAAGCCGTGGGTCTGCGCGTGCTCCACAGCGTCGTGCGACGGTCTGGATCCGTTCGGCGACGAGGGTGAAGTCGAGGTCGAGGCCGTGCGCGTCCGGCTCCCACCGGTCCTTGCCGCTGTCGAGGACGACCAGGCCCTGGCGCAGGTCGATGAGCAGCGGGAAGCCGGCGTCGTGGGCGATCTGGGCCGCAGCGACGGCGAGCTCGCGCTGCTGCCCGGACGACGTGCTGCGGTAGCACGCCATCGCGCCGAACACCTGGTGCCAGTCGGACGCCTGAGGGCTGTCGGTCAGCGGTGATCCGGGCACGAGGTCGACCTCGTTGCCGTCCCGGTCCGCGTGCCGGACGCCGAACGGGCCCGTCGGCTCGCCGAGCGCCGCGCGATCGACCTCGAGGGCCGGTCGGACGACGTCGACGTGGACGCGGTTCCGCAGCGGACGGTCGTCGGTCGACCGCCGGATGCGAATGGTCGGGTCGCGTCGCAACGGGTCCAGCAGCACCTCTCCCCCGCCCTGCGCGTAGCCGAGCGCCCGCTGCCAGAACGCTGTCAGGTATGACGGTCGGTGCGACGCAAGCACGACAGACATCGGCGCCACGACGTCCGGGCGCGCGGCAAGCCCGGCGTCCCGTGCGGCCGCCGAGACCGTCGACGCCAGGGAGATATCGGGGAGCCGGACGCGCAGTCCGGTCGGCCGGATGTCGACGGCGATCGTCGACGAGATCTCGAGGAGACGGTCGGCGAACGCGGCGCCCTCGACCAGCGACGGCGCGTCGAACCACGTGGCCGGCTCGTCGTCGAGTAGGCACCAGTCCATGTCCTGAGATGACATGCGAGCGACCGTAGCGGATGATCCTGCCCGGACATGACGAGCGCTCCCCCACCCGGGAGGGGTGGAGGAGCGCTCGGCGTGGTCCGGAGCGAGCTCCGGTCATTGGTGGGGCGGGCGTCCGCTCACTCGCGAGACTGGCTCACGGGTGAGCGGACGCCGCGTCCGGTTCGTCAGCGGCGCACACCGAGGGTGTCGCTGCCGTCGCCGTTCCAGTCGCCGACGAAGACCTCGTCGCCGGAGCGGCCGTAGCGGACCTCCTGGTCGGCCCAGCCACCCGTGAGGGTGTTGGACATCAGGTAGAGGTTGCCGCGACGCGAGGCGAACGTGTCGTTGCCGTCGCCGTCCCAGTCACCGACCAGGACCTGGTCGTTGCCGCGACCGTAGGTGAACTCCGCGTCCGCCCAGCCCGTGGTGAGCGAGTTGGACACGAAGTACCTCGCGCCACGGCGCACGGCGAACGTGTCGGTGCCGTCGCCGTCGTAGTCGCCCACGAGGACCTGGTCGTTCGCACGGCCGTAGTCGAGCTCGGCGTCAGCCCACCCGCCGGTCAGCGAGTTGGTGAGGAAGTAGCTGTTGCCGCGGCGGACGGCGAAGGAGTCCACGCCATCCCCGTCCCAGTCACCGACCAGCACGGTGTCGCTCGCGCGGCCGTAGCTCAGCTCGATGTCCGCGTTGCCCCCATAGAGGCTGTTGGACAGAAAGTAGGCGTTCCCGCGACGAACGGCGAGCGTGTCGCTGCCGTTGCCGTCCCAGTCGCCCACGAGGACCTCGTCGCCCGGACGACCGAAGGAGAACTCGTGGTCGGCCCAGATGTCCCAGCCGTCGTTGAGATAGAACCCACGACCCGCAGTCGGCGGAACCGGCTCCGGCTCCACCGGAGGCTCGGGCTCGCCTGCCTCCTGGCCGGTGAGGTACTCGAAGCCGGTGGTCACGAAGTCCTCGCCGTCGGCGGCCAGGTCGTACTCGAGCACGTAGTACGCGACCGGGGCGTGCTGCTGCGCGGACGCGATGATGCCCGGCAGGTCGACCTCACCCTCACCGAGGTTGGTGAAGGTCGGACGCTCGTCGCCACCCAGACCGGTGGCGTCCTTGATGTGCAGGAGCTCGATGCGGTCGCCGTGCTCCTCGATGAGAGCAGGGACGTCGACGCCGGCGTGAGCGGCCCAGGCCACGTCCAGCTCGAAGGTCACGAGGTCGGGGTCGGTCTCGGCCACGAGGATCTCCCAGGCCGACATCTCCACGCCGTCGTGCTCGTAGACGGTGGTGAACTCGCCGTCGTGGTTGTGCCCGAAGAACTTCCCGACACCCGCGTCCACCGAGCGCTGACCGAGGCGGTTCATCGCCTCCGCGGTGGCGATGGTGTCCTCGTAGCTGTCGATGCCCGGGGCGGCGAAGCCACCCGAGCCGACGTACTCCTGGCCCACGGTGGTCACGTAGTCGAGGGTCTCGTCGAAGGTCTCCTCGTCGGTGTTGTAGTGCGACGACGGCACCCGCAGGCCCAGCTCGTCGGTCATGGCGCGGAACTCCTCGGCGGTGTAGTCACCGAACGTCCCGCCGAAGGGCTCGATGTTCTCGAACCCGATCGATGCAAGGCGGCCGAGGACGGGCTCGAGGCCCGCGTCGCTCACCCACGGGATGAGGGAGAACATCTGGATCGAGACGTCCTCGACCGGGATGAGCTCCGGCTCCGGCTCCGGCTCGCCGGCCTCCTGGCCGGTGAGGTACTCGAAGCCGGTGGTCACGAAGCTCTCGCCGTCGGCGGCCCGGTCGTACTCGAGTACGTAGTACGCGACCGGGGCGTGCTGCTGCGCGGACGCGATGATGCCCGGCAGGTCCACCTCACCCTCACCGAGGTTGGTGAAGGTCGGACGCTCGTCGCCACCCAGACCGGTGGCGTCCTTGATGTGCAGGAGCTCGATGCGGTCGCCGTGCTCCTCGATGAGCGCCGGGACGTCGACGCCGGCGTGTGCGGCCCAGGCCACGTCCAGCTCGAAGGTGACGAGGTCGGGGTTGGTCTCCTCGACGAGGATCTCCCAGGCGGACATCATCTCGCCCTCGTGCTCGTACTGGGTCGTGAACTCGCCGTCGTGGTTGTGCCCGAAGAACTTCCCGATCCCGGCGTCCACGGACTGCTGGCCGAGGCGGTTCATCGTCTCGGCCGTGGCCAGCGTGTTCTCGTAGCTGTCGATGCCCGGGGCGGCGAAGCCACCCGAGCCGACGTACTCCTGACCCAGGGTCTCGACGAACTCCAGGGTCTCACCGAACGTGTCCTCGGCGTTGTTGTAGTGCGACGAGGGCACCCGCAGGCCGAGCCCGTCGGTCATGGCACGGAACTCCTCGGCCGTGTAGCCGTTGAAGTTCCCGCCGAAGGGCTCGATGTTCTCGAAGCCGATCTCTGCGAGACGGCCGAGCACCGGCTCCAGGCCGACCTCGCTCACCCAAGGTGTCAGGGAGAACATCTGGATCGACACGTCCTCCACGGGGACGTGGATCTGTTCTGCCTGCGCCGGCTCCTCCGCCGGCTCGGCATCGCCCGGTGATGCGGCGGCGACGCCGATCCCCATCGGTAGCACGAGCGCGCCTGCGAGCGCTGCGCCCGCCGCTCGCGGCAGCAAACGGCTGCCTGGTCCTCGTCTGGTCACGATTCCTCCTTGAACTCGCACACCTGGTGCGTCGCGCGTGTCGACGCATGTACCCGAGGGCGGCGGCCACTCCGCCTCACTGCCCTCGGCTGGTCCGCGGCACACCGTTGATGCCGGTTCCCCCTCGGGTTCGGTTCGCCGGTCCACCGTGGATTCACCCATCCAATCACCGTCGGACCCAAAGGTGAAGGGGTTTCGATCAACCAAAAAAGAAGTGGTGAGCCAGATCTCGGTCGACGCCTCACATGCGAGGCATCGGCCATCGACCGTCGCTGCGGTACGCGATCTCCGCCTGACCGGACCGCGCTTGCTCGCCGTCGCTCGGACGGGGTTCGCCCACGGTGCCGGGGCCGTCGTCGTCGTTCTCCGCGATGCGCACGTTGCGGAACGAGACGTCGTCTCCGTCGCCGTGGTTCTGCAGCCCGATGTAGCCGGAGCTGAGGTCACGTGCCGGGTCGGTCGACTCGAACGAGTTGACGAGAACGTCGTTGAGGTAGACCTCGATGATCGGGTCGTCCACGACGATCTCGAACGCGTTCCACTCCCCCGGCGGGTTGAGCGCCTCGTCCCGGGCCTCCTCGTCGGCACCCTGGAACGTGTAGATGGCACCGGTGGTGCGGTCGGGCTCGTCGGTCGCGTCGATCTGAATCTCGTAGCCCTCGTTCACCGTGATCCACGGGTCGTCGGCCGGGTCCGGGAACCCGACGAACACGCCGGAGTTGTCGTCGCCCGCCATCATCCAGTCGAGCCGGAGGCTGTAGGACTCGAACTCCTCGGGGAACCACAGGAGACCCATCCCGCCGGTGGTGAGGGCGGTGCAGTCCTCCTGCAGCTCGACGCTGCCCGGGCCGGCCTGGTTCCAGGCGTCGAGGCTGGCCTGTGTGCCGTCGAACAGGGCCGTGTAACCCTCCTCGACCTCGCCCGGCTCGCACACCGCGGGCGCCGGGGTGGCCGGTGAGCTCGACTCGTGATCCGGGTCCGCGCATGCGGCGCTGGATGCCAAGAGCACCACCAGTGCTCCCGCACGGGCAGTGCGGCCGGCCCGACGCCCGGGACGGCCGCCCGTCGATCGACCGTTCACGACTCCCCCTCCCCCAGACCCCAGGGCACAGACTCCCGACGCGCCGCGTCTGTTCGACGTACGGCTACCGAGCGACGTCGGCCGAGCCGGGTCACAGTCGCCGGAGCCGCGTTCGTGTCTCACGCCCTTCGTCGGGCCGGTCGAGCGCCCCCTCCGTGGTCGCGCCCATCCAATCACCACGCGGACGGGAGCGACAGGCATTCGACCCGAACGACAAGGAACGGTTGCGCAGCGTGGTCGGGGCTCGGCCACCGACCGAGCCCCGACACCCGTGGCACGGCCTCGACGACGACGAGCGCTCCCCCACCCGTGATGGGTGGAGGAGCGCTCGATGCGTGCCGGAGTGGGCTCCGGTCACCAGTGCGGTGGACATCCGCTCACCCGCGAGTCTGGCTCACGGGTGAGCGGACGTGTCCTCCCTGTCGTCAGCGGCGGATGCCGAGGGTGTCCGCGCCGTCGCCGTTCCAGTCGCCGACGAAGACCTCGTCGCCCGAGCGGCCGTAGCGGACCTCGAGGTCCGCCCAACCACCGGTGAGGGTGTTGGACATCAGGTACAGGTTCCCGCGACGCGAGGCGAACGTGTCGCTGCCGTCCCCGTCCCAGTCACCCACGAGCACCTGGTCGGCCGAGCGGCCGTAGGTGAACTCCGCATCCGCCCAGCCGGAGCTGAGCGAGTTCGACACGAAGTACCGGGCCCCACGACGCACCGCGAACGTGTCCGTCCCGTTGCCGTCGTAGTCACCGACCAGGACCTGGTCGTTCGCACGGCCGTAGTCCAGCTCGGTCTCCGCATCCCCACCGGTGTGGCGGTTGGTGAGGAAGTAGCTGTTCCCGCGCCGGACGGCGAAGGAGTCCACGCCGTCGCCGTCCCAGTCACCCACGAGCACGGTGTCCCCGGAGCGGCCGAAGGTCAGCTCGATGTCCGCGTTGCCCCCGTAGAGGGAGTTGGACAGGAAGTAGGCGT